>JBAUDS010000319.1:0-34494 GCA_049678185.1 Thermoanaerobaculia bacterium | reverse complement strand
GTTGTTGGCTCCTCGGGAGGGAGTCGAACCCCCGACCAATCGGTTAACAGCCGACCGCTCTACCACTGAGCTACCGAGGAAAAGTCCGGACCCGGAGGGTCGGTCAGAAGGGGAATACTAGGGAGCGATAGCCCGCTTTGTCAATCCCGATGGAGTGGGTCTCGCCCCTCAAGTCGACGTGTCGAGGAAGGGTTTGAGCTTGCTGGCGCGGCTCGGGTGGCGGAGCTTCCTCAACGCCTTGGACTCGATCTGGCGGATCCGCTCACGGGTCACGTTGAACGAACGACCCACCTCCTCGAGGGTGTGCTCGGAGCCGTCGCCGACGCCAAAGCGCATCCTCAGTACCAGCTCCTCTCGCGGCGTCAACGATTTGAGCACGGTGACCGTCTGGTCTTTGAGGTTGTTGCCGATCACCGACTCCACCGGCGAAGCCGCGTTCTTGTCCTCGATGAAGTCGCCGAGGTGGGAGTCTTCCTCTTCGCCGATGGGAGTCTCCAGAGAGATCGGATCCTGGGCGATCTTCATGATCTTGCGCACCTTCGAGGCCGACAGGTCCATCCGTTCCCCGATCTCGGCGGCGGTGGGCTCGCGACCCAACTCCTGAACCAGCGAGCGGCTGGTACGGGTCAGCTTGTTGATGGTCTCGATCATGTGCACCGGGATGCGGATGGTGCGGGCCTGGTCGGCGATAGCACGAGTGATCGCCTGCCGAATCCACCAGGTGGCGTAAGTAGAGAACTTGTACCCGCGGCGGTACTCGAACTTCTCCACCGCCTTCATCAACCCGATGTTCCCCTCCTGGATCAGGTCCAGGAACTGGAGCCCGCGGTTGGTGTACTTCTTGGCAATGGAGACCACCAGGCGCAGATTGGCCACGATGAGCTCGTCCTTGGCCAACTCGCACAGCGCCTCACCCTGCCGGATCTTGCTGATTGTCGCCGCCACCTGCGAGCGGGTGGTGCCGTAGCGCTCGTCCAACTCCTTGATCCCGCGACGATACTTCTCGATCCGGCGTCGATGAAGAGACCGCAGCTCCTTGTTCGCCTCCCGGTCGAGAGCGACCTTGGCTCGTCGGATGTCACGTTCGGTGACAGCGTAGCGACGATCCAGATCCTTCAAGAAATCCACCAGTCGATTTCGGGTTTGAACCGAAAAATCTATGGACCGGATGTCTTTGGCGATCTTGGCCACTACCCGGTCGATCTCACGCTCGACCTCCTGGTACTTCGGCCCGCCCTTCTTGTACTTCTTCTGGCGTTTGCGGAGGGCGTCGATCTTCTTGTCGTTCCTGGCGATCTGCTTGAAGATTTTGAGGTTGGCTTTGATCCGATCGGAGGCCCTCGAGTCGAGTGGCTCGTCGGCGTCGGTCGTCGCCAGCTGCTTGAGGACTGTCTCGTCCTTCTCGGCCAGCTCGTTGAGACGCAAGAGCTCACGTAGCACTACGGGGTTCTCACACAGCGCCTCGTAGATCATCCACTCGCCCTGCTCGATGCGCTGGGCGATTGCCACTTCCCCCTCACGGTCCAGCAGCGGCACCGTACCCATCTCCCGCAGGTACATCCGCACGGGGTCGTTGGTCTTTTCCTGATCGGGAACGCCATAGTCCTGGGCCTGTTCCCCGTCTGTTTTGTCGAAGGCGGTATCGACCCCGTCGACATCCTCGCGGTTGCGGTAGCGATCGGGTCGGTCGATGACCTCGATACCCAGCTCGCTGAAGCGGATGTAGATGCCATCCAGCTCGTCGGCAACACTCGCCACCTCGACCGGGAGAAGATCGTACATCTCGTCGTAGAGAAGGTAGCCCTTCTCCTTGCCCACCTCGATGAGCTGCCTAACTGACGGAAATCTCTCTTCTACCGATGATGCAGTGGATACGGCCAAGAGTGTTGTCCCCTTAGTTACCTACCTACGAGCCGCATGGCCGTGCGAACGATCTCGACTGGCCTCTTGCTCACGTGCGATTGTGCAAGGCGCGGCTGATCTCCGTCTTTTCCCTCAACAGACTGTCGAGGCACTCGCTGTCTCCGTCCTGCTGCGCCCTCGATATCTCGCTGGCCAGCTCCCGAAGACGTTGTTGCTGCCAACGTCGCTCCAGCTGCCGAAGTGGCTCCTCGAGCTCCCCGACCCGCGATTCGGAGGGTTCTTCTAGCAGAAGTCGAGCCAGAAGGTCAACTTCGCTGCTGTTCCCCTCCAGACCGGCGTGAACGAGTCTCACCTCTGGACGCTGTTCGTTGCCGCCTCTATATAGATCGTAAAAAGCCTGGTAAATATTCCGGCATTCCTTATCGAAGAACACCTCTGCGGAGGGTAGATCTTTGGCGGCGGGGGGCGCCTCGGCCCCAGCAAGCAGCAGTTGAAGCACTCTTTCTTCCAGGCTGCGGACCAAGCCCCTTTTCCGCACCGGCTCCACTGCTGCCTCGTCGGCCCGCTCGCCCTGGCGTGCCAGTCGGCGCCAGAGCAGCTCGACCGGCACCCCCAGCCGGTCGGCCACCTGCCGGCTATAGCTATAGCGCAGCACACCGTCCGGAATGGAAGACAGAATCTCGGTGGCCGCCTGCGCGGCGCGCGCCTTGGCCTTGGGGTCGAGAAGACCCCGATCGGGAATCAGCCGATCGAGCTCGAGCATCACCCCATCGGGAGCCTCCTCCACCGCTTTGACCACCGCTTCGGGACCCGCCTCGAGCCGTAGGGAGTCGGGGTCCTGACCGCTGCCGAAACGCGCCCGCCGGACGCCGAGCCCTTGCGCCAGCAGCAGTGGTAGGCAGCGCCGGAATGCCTTCTCCCCCGCCTCGTCGCCGTCGTAACCGACGACGACTTCTTCGCAGTGACGTCTGAGTACTCTGGCCTGGTTCTCGGTCAGAGCGGTGCCCATCGAGGCCACCGTCCACTCGATTCCCGACTCCACCGCACCCAGCACGTCGAAGTAGCCCTCCACGAGAAGGGTGCAACCCGACTCCCGGATCGCCCGCTTGGCCGCATCCAGACCGTACAGCAGGTAGCCCTTACTGAATTGCTCGGTCTCCTGGGTATTGATGTACTTGGCCCGGTCGTCTCCCAGGGTGCGCCCGCCAAATCCCACCAGCCTGCCGGCAGCCGTGCGGATGGGGAACATCAGCCGATGACGAAAACGGTCGTAGGGCCGGGTCTCGTCCTTCTCCGACCGGCCTACCAGTCCCGCCGCCTCGAGCTCGGCCATGGGGATCCGGGGGTGGAGCGCCTCCACCAGATGGCGCCAGCCTTCCGGCGCATAGCCAAGACCAAAGCGCTCGACGGTATCGGGTGAGATCTTCCGCCGCCGGAGATAGGCCTCCGGTCCCTTGTGCTCGCGCAACTGGGCCCGAAAGTACTCGGCCGCTGCCTCGAGAACCGCTTCGAGATCGGGTTCCTCCCGCCCACCGGGGCGTCGGGCGGCGCGCTGGGGCAAGGGGATGCCATAGCGCTTGGCCAGCGTTTCGATGGCTGCCGGAAAATCGTCGCCGCTCAGCAACATGTAGAGCTTGATGGCGTCCCCACCCTGCCCACAGCCAAAGCAGTAGTAGAGGCCCTGGGTCGAGTCGACACTGAACGAAGGCGTCTTTTCTTTGTGGAGCGGGCAGAGACCCGTGTGCCGGCGTCCGGCCTTTCTCAGCTTGGTGTGCTCGCCCGCTATGTCGACGATATCGACGGCATCACGCACCGCCTGCACGAGCTGTGGGGTCAGATGGATGTTTCCCAGAGCCATCTAGCCGTCCTTCAGGATCACCACGGTGGCGCCATCACCGCCCTCGTTGGCCTTGCCGCCGCGAAATCCCTCTACCGCCGGATGGGGCCGCAGGTGGTGGCGTACCGCCTGCCGGAGCCGGCCGGTGCCAAAGCCGTGCACCACCCTGACCTCGTGGTGGGCAGCCAGCAGTGCACGATCGAGATAGCTGTCGAGAGCCTCGAGCGCCGGCTCCACCCGCCAGCCGATGAGGTTGAGCTCGACCGGTAGCACCTCGTCGCCCGTCCCGCGGTCGACCCGGACCGGTGGTGCCTTGGCCGTCGACACCGAGCCCCCTCCTTTCACCGGGATCAGCTCGTCCTCGGGACAACTGACCCGCTTGCCGCGAACACTGACCTCGGCCACCCCTTTGTGGATCTTCTCGACCCTGCCCTCCCAGCCCAGACCGGCGTGACGGGCGTGCTCGCCGATCACCAGCGGCCCTTCCGGGCGTGGCTCTTGCTCGGGGAGCGGTGGCGCCTCCTCGAAAAGCCGCTCGACCGATTTGGTGACCAGCCCCCGCTTCCTGCCCCGTTCGAGCTGCTCCATCATGGACTCGAGCTCTCCACGCAGGCGCTCGGTCGTCTCGCGGCGAAAGGCATCCAGCTCGTGACCCATTTTGGCGCCAAGACGGCGCCGTTCATCCGCCAGGGCCATCGTCTCCTGCTCGGTCTGCTCCCGCGCCTGGGCCAGACCCGCGGTCTCCTGCTCCAGACGGAGCTGCTCACCCGCCAACTGCGATCGCACCCTCTCGACTTCGGCCAGCAGCCGGCGGAGATCCCGGTGCTCGCTTCCCAGCAGCTCTTCGGCGCGCTCGATCCAATCGGCGGGCAGCCCGAGCCGCTGGGCGAGAGCCAGCGCCTCGCTGCCGCCGGGTGACCCCGGCCGCAGGCGATAGGTCGGCCGGTCGGTGGCCGGATCGAACTCCATCGCCGCACAGGCTGCCGCTTCGATCTCCAACGCCGCCGCCGCCAGTTGTGTCAGGTGGGTCGTCAGAACGGCCAGCGCCTCTTTTGCTACCAGCCCCTCCAGCAACGCGATGGCCAGCGCCGCACCCTCCTCCGGATCGGTCCCCGAACCGAGCTCGTCGAGCAGAATCAAGCTGTCGGGCTCCGCGGCCTGCCAGGCCTCCTTGAGCCGCAACAGCCGTCCGCTGAATGTCGAGCGGTCGGAAAGCAGGTCCTGCTCGTCTCCCACCATCGCCATCACCCGAGAGAACACGGGCAAACGGGACCCGGCATCGACCGGTACCGGTAGTCCACATTGGGCCAGGAGCGCCAGCAGTCCGACGGTCTTCAGCGCCACAGTCTTGCCACCGGCGTTGGGTCCGGTGATCACCAGGACTCGGTCATCCCCGACGAGCTCCAGGTCCAGGGGCACTACCGGCTCGGTATGACCCTCCTGGTCGAGTGCCGCGCGGCGCAGCTCCGCCAGCCTCGGATCCAGCAGTGGATGGCGGGCGGCTTTGAGCACCAGGTCGTGCCGGTCCCCGATCGTCGTCAAGCGTCCATCGCAGAGCTCGGCGAAGCGCCAGGCGGCCTGGAGTAGATCCAGCTCGGCGACAAACTCGAGGTGGGTTTCGATCTCGGGCAGCGAGCTCCGTACATCGGCTGCCAGCTCGCCAAGTATTCGGCGCCGCTCGGCCTCCTCTTCGTCGAGGGTCTCTTGCAGGCGGTTGTTGGCCTCCACGACCTCGAAGGGCTCGAAGTAGAAGCTCCTGCCGGTGCCCGAGCGTCCGTGCACCAGGCCCTCTACCCGCCCCTTCGCCCCCGCCTGGAGCACCAGGAGCAGCCGCCCGTCCTTGAGCGGGATGGTCTCCTCGCTCAGGTGCTCCCGATAGCGATCCACCGAGCCGCGGAGATCCTGGTAGAGACCGTCGCGAACCGTGCGCACCTGACGACGAAGGGATGTCAGCTTGGATGAGGCGTCGTCGCGCACCGCACCACGACGATCGAGACTCTTCTTGATCTTTCGTCCCAGCTCGTCGAGCTGGGGCAAGGAACTGGCGAGCTCACCCAGCAACGGGCATTCGGCGGCACCGGCCTCGATCAGATCTGCGGCTCGCCGCGAGATCATGAGCAGACCCGCCACCTGTAGCAGCTCGGTGCCGGCGATGGCCTTGTCCACCCTCGCGAGCTTCGCCATCAGGGGTAGAAGAGGCTCCTCGAGCTCGGCGACCAGCCGCTCTTCGCCCAGCAGCCGGACAGCCTCTTCGTAGCTTTGCCGCCGTTGATGGAGCCATGCCTCGGAGGTCGAGGGACGCAGGTCCAAGAGCTTTCGTCGGCCTCCATCCGTGGCCGTCAACTCCGCCAGCGTGGCCAGCACCGTCGGCAGCTCCAGTGCCTCGGCAGAGGACCGTGAAACCAGTTCGGCACCGGTGTGACTCATCGTGGAAACGAAGTCTACACGGTGCCAATAACAAAAAAGCGCGGGGCATTGCCCCGCGCTTCCTAGAGTGTAAATTGGGTTTCGCTCAGCGAAGTCCCAGACGGCGCTCCTCGACCAACTTACGCAGTATCTTTTTGCGCGCCTGTATAGCCTTGCGCTTCCGCTTGACCGACGGCTTCTCGAAATACTGCCGCTTCTTCAACTCGGTCAGGATGCCTGATTTCTCACACTTCCGCTTGAATCGTCGCAGCGCATTCTCGAACGGCTCGTCTTCTCTTACGGTCACTACCGGCACTTGGCTATCACCTCGCCTTCCTGAGATCTTCGCGCTCCTGGCGCGAGCGCGAAAGTATCCGCTATTGACGAGCGGATGTCAATTGGACCGCACCCGTCAGCCGGCCGATCAACCCTCTTCTTCCGGTTCCTCTCCCTGGCCCCTCACCCCCTCGAACTTGATCAGGTAGGCCTCCAGCTCCCCGGTCTTCTTGCTCTCTCGGAACCAGACGGCCGCAGCCCCTCCCGCCTCGGTGGTGGGATAGAACCAGGCCACGACGCCGCGGTCCGGGTACTCCCTGATGTTGTGGAGATTGACTTGACCCAGAATCGCCTTGATCTGCTCCTGGGTCATACCCTTCTTTGCCTGCTCGAAGAGTTCGGCGTTCATGTAGCGTGCGCTGTCGGCCTCGGCCAGAGCCGCCAGAACCTTCTCGTTGTCCGGGTCGATCAACAGAGCGGTGTTGTAGATCTCGATCGCGCGCTTGTAGTCGCCACCTTTTTCGATCCAGTCACGGGCAAGCGCGATGTCCTCGTCGCTCTTCATTGCGATGAGGGTGTGCTGCATCTCTGTCGGCTCCTCACCCTCGATCATGGGGTTGGCGTTGAGAGCACCCACTAGCCGCCCGCCGTACTCGTCCGTTAGCGCCGCGATCTCCTCCTCCAGCGCGATGATCTCCGACGCCAGGTCGACCTCTTCCTCGACTGCCTCTTCCTCCCCAGCCTCGGTCTCTGCTTCGACCCCCTCGACAACGGCCGCAACCTGCTCCAACCTCAGGTCGGCGAGCTCCTGGCGTTTGCCGTTGAGCTCTGTTTGCATCTCCTGCAGGGCTACGAACTCTTCCTGCAGCGCGAGCTCCTGCTTGGATTGGCCTGACGGTCCACAAGCCACATGGATCAATGCCACGAGCAGGACAAATCCAACCCAGACTCCCTCACTAGTTCTCCGCATGGTTTTGCCTCCCTCTGAGACGGGTCAATAAAAGCAGAAATCCAACCTACCACAGCGATTCCAGCCGCCACAACCCTTCGCCGACCTCGAAAACTCACCCGGGCGTGTTGCTAACCCCCATTATCCTCAATGGTTTTCACGCCCTGTTCCCTTGACAGGGTACAAAACCCTACAGAATAATCCAGAAGTTCTCGCGAGAATTGACGACTGTTCCCCTGGAGGTTCTACTATGGCGTCGTCAGGGCAGATTGGCGATCAAGATCAGAAAATCAAGAGTTTCGTCGAACAAGCGATCGAAAAGGTCCGCGAGGAGTTCGCCGCGCACCTGACGGAGCTCAAGGTTCAATTGGGCTTGGCTGACACGGAACCTACCCCGGTTGCGGCGGATGCGTCACAAGAATTGTTCGCCGCAATCGCAGCCATCGACGGTGCACGGTCACAGGCGGAGATACTCTCCACACTGCTCGACCGATGCTGCTGCTTCGCCGGCCGCTCCGCACTCTTCCTCACCCGCCAGGATGGACTCTACGGCTGGTCGGGAAGCGGGTTCAACGCCTCGTCTCAGAATGTGAGCGACCTGGTCATGGGTTATGGCCAAGGGACTCCGTGGTCGCGGGTGGCGACAGGACACGGAGGCGTGTCGCTCACCGGGAGTGACTGCGCTGGGATGTGTGCCCGCATCGATGGCAGCCATCCGGCCGAGGGGATTCTCATTCCCATGGTGTTGCGCGACCAGCTCGCTGCCGCCGTCTATGCCGACCGACTCGAGGACGAGGGGTCGATCGACCTGATGGCACTCCAATTGCTCACCTATGTGGCTGCACAAGCCATCGAGACTCTTCCCCTGCGTGATCGACCGAGGACCGTAACGCTGAGACTTTTCGAGGAATCTCAGCTGGCGGAAGATCCCGGTCTGGATCTGTGGAGTAGTTCGACGGCACCCGCGGCTGCGCCCCCGGCCATGGTGCCCGAGATCGTCGTCCCCGAGTCGGTGGTCCCCGAGGTACCAACCGTCGAGGTCGTGCCTCCCGAGATCGAGACCGTCACCCCAGAACCGATAGTCCCCGGGGTACCGACCGTCGAAGTCGTGCCCCCCGAGATCGAGACCGTTGCCCCCGAGCCGGCAATCCCCGAGGTGACCACGGTGGAAGAGGTCCCCGCGGTGGATGTCCCGCTGGAAGCGATCGCCGAGCCTTGGGAACAGGACGAGGTGGTGCAGGAGGACATCACTCCCCGAGTCACTGTCCTGCCCGAGCCGGAGGTCGAAGACGCGGGCATCGAGATCGAGGAACTTCCCTCACCACTGGACACCGGCGAGCTCCAACCGTTCGCGTCTACCGGCTTCACTCTCGAGGGCACAGAGGAAGAGGAAGTCGAGGTCGAAGCGCAGCCCTTGATGGAGATCGGAGAGGACGCCTCGACCAGCACCGAGCCGACTCAGACTTTCTCCACCGGCGACTATGTGACGCCTGAAGTCACACCGCCGCCACCCGCACCGATCGAGCCCACCGAGCCGATTATTCCCACGGTGGAAGCGGAACCAGAGCCGGTGGAGGCGGAACCGGTGATCGAGCCCACGGTGGCCATCCCGGCCCCAGCGGCGCGCCCGGCTGCCCGGGCGGCCACCGAGATCGCACCGCCGGAGGACCTGGACGGACCGGGTTGGGCCTTCACCACGAGCCAGATCCCGGCCGAGACCGGCGACGATTCGCTGCACGAAGAGGCGCAGCGGCTCGCTCGGCTGTTGGTCACCGAGATCAAGCTCTACAACGAAGAAGAGGTCGAAGAGGGCCGCCGGAACCGCAACATCTACCAGACACTCCGAGAAGACATCAATCGATCCCGCCAGATCTACGAAGAGCGGATCGACGAAAAGATCCGCGCCGAGACCGATTACTTTCACGAAGAGTTGGTCAGGATTCTCGCCGGCGGCGACGCCGACGCCCTCGGAATGTAGCGGCGACAAGGGCATGCAGCCCGCGGTAGGAGTCCCGCGGGCAGCTCAATGTTGACACTTCACATCTGGGGCCGGATGCGTGCGCGTACAATCCCCCTAGGGTGACATTCAGATCTTTGCTCCGCCCGGCGATACTCCTATTGGCGCTCAGCTTTCCGGCGGCCGCCCCGCTCGACAAGCGCGTCGACGGGGGCACCGAGCCTTTGGCCAACGCCCCGGAAGCCACTTCCCTGTTGGCGCTACCGAGCGCATCTCCCTTCCGCGAGGCCGCGGCCGCCAACCGTCAGCAGGACTTCGCCGCCGTCCGCCGGATTCTGACGCCCCTTTTGCGGCAGTCGAGTCCCGACGGCGGCAATGCTCGTCTGCTCGTGGGTTTCTATGCTCACGCCAACGAAGATGTCGACCTTGCTCATGAGATGCTCCTGTCGGCCGGAGACCCACCCGGTGAGCTCGAAGACTGGCGCCTCTTTCTACTGGCGGACAGTGCTCAAGCCCGGGGCGACTTCCCTGCGGCGCTCGCCTTCCTCAGCGAGCTGCTCACCGCTTACCCACATTCTCCCCTTCGAAGTCACAGCCTTGTCCGGGGGTTGGAGATGGCCCAGGCCGATGGCGACTCGGAGCTGGTTCTGGATTGGACCGAGCGGGCTCGGCTCGAGCCCCTCGACACCGACACCGCCGCCATCCTCGAGACCGCTGCCTGGGAGGCGGCTCTCACCCTCGAGGATCGGCCTCGGCAGCAGGAAGCCGCCCTCAGGCTGCTGGTGCACCACCCGTTGGAAGCTTCCAAGCTTCAGGTCATTGAAATCTTCCGCTCACCGACCGGGGAGATCGATTGGCTCGCATTCTTGACGCCGGCCGAGCTCGAGCTCCGAGCCCGTAACCTGCTCGCCATCGAGTTGCCCGATGGAGCCCTCGTCACTCTCGAGGCCGTGCCTGAAAGCTACCGCGGTCTGGATTGGCACCTGACGATGGCAGCTGTACAAACCTCTCGCCACCAGAGCTCGGATGCGCTGGTCGTTCTCGACCGAGCTCAGGCAAGAAGCGTCGGCGAGAGGTCGCGGCTACTCTGGCAGCGAGCCCGAGCCGAGATGGACCTGGCTACCGTCCGCCGGGGGCGCACCAATCTGCCGGCGAGCGAGCGCCAGCGGATGAAGGAATTGGCACTCGAGCATCTCTACAAGATAGGCCTCATCTCGCCGGACAGAGAGATGGTGGTCGAGGCCTCGCGGTTGCGCTTCGAAGAGCTGGCCGACGACAACCGCTTCGAGGAGGCCATGGAGGAGTTGCGCGAGCTGCGTCGCCTCGAGCCGGCCGACACCACGGGGGCTCGCCATTTGTGGCGGGAAGGGTGGAGCGAGTACACCCAGAGGAACCTCTCCGGCGCCATCGGCTACTGGAGCGAGCTCGAGGGGCTCTACCCGGAGAGCCGGTTCGCTCGCAGCGGCGGCTACTGGGCGGCACGGGCTCACGAGCGGCTGGGCAACACAGCCCGCGCGCACTCCCTCTACCAGGCCCTGACAGCCTCCGACACTACCGACTTTTATCGTCGCCTTGCACTCTCTCGACTCGGCAGTCAGCCGGAACCCGACAGCTCTTGGGCGTCGACACCCACCGAGCCCTGGCCGCAAGACCCCCTGCTGGCGAGAGCTCGCTGGCTCACCGATCTGGCGCTGGACGAGCTGGCGCTGATGGAGCTCGAAGGGCTCGAGTCGCAAAGCGACGCCAGAGCGTTTCAAGGTCTCAAGGCTGTTGTCCTGGAACGCCTCGGACAGCGGCGTGAGAGCATCCACTCGCTCTCGATGACCTTCCCCGCCCTCGGTGGCCCTCATCAGGCGTCGATCCCAATAGAAGCAAGACAAATGTACTATCCGCTCGACTTCCAAGAGCTGGTCAACCGGCACGCCGAGGCCCACAATCTGCCCCCCACCCTGGTGCTGGCGATGATCCGTCAGGAGAGTGCTTTTGATCCGTCCGCCAGAAGCTGGGCCGGCGCCCGCGGGTTGATGCAGCTGATGCCTGCCACGGGCAGGGAGCTCGCCAGCCGCCTCGGGGTCAAATACACGACGGCTCGTCTCTCCGATCCCGATTTCAGCATCCGCCTGGGAACGACCTACTTCAGCCAGGTGCTCGAGATGTTCGAAGGCAACGAGGTGCTCGCCCTGGCCGGGTACAACGGTGGCCCCTACCGCATCAAACGCTTGTGGAGAAAGAGCGGTAGCAACGCCGAGCTCGACTATTTCGTCGAAGGACTGAGCCTGCCCGAGACCAAGACCTACGTAAAGCGCATCCTGCTTTTCGCCGACAGCTACCGCCAGCTCTACCACGGGCTCGGTTGAGCCCATTCCGTACTCTCTGCGGTGCTATACTCTCCAGTCCCAGAAATGGGGGCTTGGGGTCCATAGCTCAGCGGTTAGAGCATCCGGCTCATAACCGGCAGGTCCCTGGTTCGAATCCAGGTGGGCCCACATCTGGTGGTGGCAGGACGCGACACTGAGGAAAGGGAGACCGATAGACAATAACTCTCGACGAGTCCGCGTGGTGAGCAAGCACAGCGATGTCAGCCGTCGTTGTGTGCTTGCCGAAGGGGTGTCCCATCAAGGGCACCCCTTCCTCGTTCAGGGTGAGCCGAAATCATGAATCAATACCTACCCACCGTCATCGAGCTGCACGCAGCCATGACCAAGCTGCGCACGGCAGAAGAGTTGCTGGATGGGATTCCCGACTGGATGCAGGAGCTCCACCAGGAACACAGCGCCCGCAAATCCGAGATCGCTGAGCTCGACGCGGCAATCGCGGAAGCCACCCAGGAGAGACGCGGTACCGAGGGAGAGATCAACGAGATCCGCGAGAAGGTCAAGCAGTACCAGGAGCAGATCAGCCTGGTGCGCAACCAGCGGGAGTACGGAGCGCTGCTGCAGGAGATCGACACCGCCAAGGAGCAGATCAAGGGGCTCGAAGAGCTGGCACTGGCCGCTATGGAGCGACAAGAGGAGGCCGAGTCGAAGCTGGGCGAAGAGCGTCAGGAATTCGCTGAGCTCGACGCTCGCTACGCCATCGAGTTGGAGAAATGGGAAGCCCAGAAACCTCAAGTTGCCGAAGAGGCCGAGCGGCTTCGGGGCCAGGTCGAGGTCCTCGAAGAGAGGTTGCCGGTGCCTATTCGGGCCCAGTACGAGCGTATCTCAGCTCGTTACGGCGGCGAGGCTCTGGCGGTGATTGTCAAGATCGACAGGAGTGGGCGCGGAGCCAACATGTGGCACTGCGGAGCCTGCAACTACCGGGTTCGACCTCAGGCCGTGGTGCAGATCCAGAACCACGGCACCCTGGAGTTCTGCGATACCTGCAAGCGCATCCTCTACCTGGACGAGGTCGCGCCCTGAAGAGCAACGAGGCGCGAGCCTGGATCGACGGCGCCTCGCGAGGTAATCCCGGCGAGGCCGGTTTTGGGGTGATCGTCGAAGCCAACGGCGAGACTCACGAGATAGCGGGTTTCCTGGGCCGCACGACCAACAATGTCGCTGAATACGCCGGCCTGGTAGCGGCTCTCACGTTCGCCGAGCGCCAGGGACTCGAGAACCTGACCCTCTTCAGCGACAGCCAGCTTCTGGTCCGACAGCTAAACGGAGCCTACAAGGTCAAGGCTCCCCACCTGGTCCCCATCTTTCTCAAGGTATTGAAACTGCGCCGGAGCATTACCCGCTGCGACATACAACACCTGCCGCGGGAGCAGAACCAGCAGGCCGATCGACTGGCCAACACCGCCATCGATCAACGTCTCCCGGTACCCGATTGGCTGGAGCTCGAGCTCCCCGCTCAATGACCGAGTCGGCAAGCGACCGCTTTGGCGCCGTCATGAATCGAGTGACGGCCGCCTGCGAGCGCAGCGGGCGTGATCCCTCCCAGGTGACGCTCATCGGCGCCAGCAAGAGCCAACCGCTCGACCGTATGCGAGCGGCCTGGGAGGCAGGGCTCGAGATCTTTGGCGAGAATCGGGTGCAAGAGGCGCTCACCAAGATGGACCAGCTGCCACCCGAGGTCGAGTGGCACCTGATCGGCCCGCTCCAGTCCAACAAGGCCCGCAAGGTGGTGCCCCGGTTTACCACTGTCCACTCGATCGATCGGACAAAGATCGCCAAGGCACTGGCTGGCGAGGCTCGCAAGCAGGGTGCCCGGCTGCAGGGATTTCTGGAGGTGAACCTCGGAGGTGAGTCGACCAAACACGGATTCGAACCCGACGCTCTCCTCGACCGGGCAGAGCCCTTGGCCGACCTCCAAGGGCTCGAGATCGTCGGGCTGATGGCCATTCCCCCGTTCGAGCCCGAGATCGAGCAGATGCGCGTCTGGTTTCGCAGGCTCAGCCAGCTCCGGGACGAGCTCTGCTCGCGGGCCGAGTGGGCTCACTGTCCCGGTTACCTGTCGATGGGCATGAGCAACGACTTCGAGGTCGCCGTCGAAGAGGGGGCGACCCATATCCGGGTCGGCACCGCGCTGTTTGGACCCCGGCCCTAGATCTCTACCGAACAGAGGAAAGACGGATGATGACTCTGATCAACATGCTCGTCATGCTTCTCGAAATCTACATCTGGGTGATCATCCTCCGCGCTGTGATGTCTTGGGTGGCCCCGGTTCCCAGCCACCCATTGGCGCAGATCCTGGTCAATGTCACAGAGCCGGTTCTCAAGCCCCTACGACGTTTGGTCCCACCCAGCGCCCTCCGGGGAATCGATGTCTCCCCCATCCTCGCCATCTTGGCCATCCAGCTCATCCGCTACGGTCTGATAGCTGCCGCCGTCTCCATGTCGAGCTCCGGCGGCACACCCTTGTAGGAGAGAGCCATGTCGGATCTGCTGATCGAGAATCTGGGCGAGGTTGCCACCCCCCTCGGCACCACCCCCCGCCTGGGACCCGAGCAAGGCCAGGTGGAGAGACTTGGCGACGCTGTAGTCCTTTGCCGCGAAGGAGAGATTGCCTTTGTCGGTCCGCCGGCGGAGCTCGAGCGAGCTCACGGTCCATTGCCGGAGGCAGAACGCCTGGACGGACGCGGCGGCACCCTGCTGCCCGGTCTGGTAGATCCACACACCCACCTGCCCTGGGCTGGCAGCCGGGAAGAGGAGTTCGCGCAGCGACTCGCGGGCAAGACCTATCTCGAGATTGCGGCCGCCGGGGGCGGCATCCTATCTACGGTGAGGTCGACCCGCTCGGCCTCCGAGGCCGATCTGACCGGTGGTGTCCTCGGCCGTCTCGACCGGATGCTCGGGCTGGGTACCACGACAGCCGAAGCCAAGAGCGGCTATGGACTCACCCGAGCGGACGAGCTCAAGCAGCTGCGGGCGATCCGGCAGGCCTCTATGAGCCACCCCATCGATCTGGTCCCCACCCTGCTCGCGGCTCACGAGACGCCACCCGAGTACCGCCAGGACCGGCAGCGCTACCTCGACCTCGTCTGTCGGGAGATCATCCCCGCCGCTGCCGAAGAAGGACTGGCGAGCTTTTGCGATGTCTTTTGTGAAGAGGGGGTCTTCAGCGTCGAGGAGTCCCGCCAGGTCCTGACCGCCGGCCGCGAGCATGGGCTCGCCCCGCGTCTCCACGCCGACGAGTTCGTGGACTCGGGTGGCGCCGAGCTTGCCGCCGAGCTGGGGGCCCTGTCGGCCGATCACTTGATTGCCGTCTCTGATGCCGGCATCGCGGCCCTGGCCGCGGCCGGTGTGACGGCGGTGCTGCTACCGGGCACCAGCTTCTTTCTCATGAAACACACCTACGCCCCCGCCCGCCGTCTGGTCGAGGCCGGCGTGCCGATCGCTCTCGCCACCGACTGCAACCCCGGCTCCTCCAACACCGAATCGCTGCCCATGATCTTTGTCCTGGCAGTCTACGAGCTGGGCTTGACCATCGAAGAGGCCCTGACCGCCAGCACCCTGAACGCCGCCTGCTGCCTCGGTCTAGGCGAGAAAATCGGCTCGATCGAGGTCGGCAAGCAAGCCGATCTGGTGCTGCTCGACGAGCCCAACCTCCTCCATCTGGCCTACCACTACGGAGTCAACCCAGTAGCCGCCGTCGTCAAACGAGGCGCCCTCGTCCACACTGTCAGCCCCCGCTGATCCCGCTGGGCTTGGGGGCTCGAGGGCGAGGCTCTCGGTGGGCGCGACTTGAGCACGGGCGAGCTCAGCGAGCCTCGCCCTCGAGCCCCGGGCGGGTGGGCGGGGATCACGGTCTTTGCACCGCCGAGCGGGCCGCCAGCTCCAGCAGCTCCTCCCCTTCGTGGAGGTGTGCCCCGCGAGCCTCGATGACAAAGGTCAGGGTGAGCTCCAACACGTCGCCGTTGCCCTTCTTGGACGCCGTGGCCGAGCGCACCAGATTGGCCGGCAGGTCTTCCAGCCGATAGCCCCAGATCTCGATCCTCTGGTTCCGGGTCCCAACGCCGCGCTTGTTTTCTTCTCCCTGCTCCCACGCCAGGGTCGACTCATTGCCGATCCGCACCACGCTCGGTGAGCCCAGCAGGATCAGCGCCCGTCCGCGATCGCTCATGCTCCCTTCTACCGTGGCCTCGGAGTAGAGAATATCGGCCGCCTCGACCCGGCTGAAGAAGCTGTCGTGAAACGTGTTCTCCGCTGTCGCCGGATCGGGGTCTCTTCTCGCCCAGAATTCCTCGATAAAGGCCATCGCCTCACCGGGGCGAGTAGCCTGCCGCAGGTCCTTCCACTCTTCAGGTTGGATCAGCCAGGAGACCGGTCCTTCCGCCCAGCGCATCAGCTCCTGACCGGTGCCTGCAGACGTGGTCGACCGACAAGCGCCTGCCCACATCGATGCGACCAGCAGCACCAAAGCGAATAGCTTGCCGGGACTGTGACTCGAGATAGCCATCTCTCAATACCCGGTGGGAGAGCCGGCGGCTCCGTCAGACGGCGAGGCGAAGATGATCAGCCCAGGGGGGGGCTATGGTCGCTTCTTCCACCGCACAGACGCGTCGAACTCCCATCGGTGCTCGGGGAAGTAGATCCCCACGCCCCCGTGGGGGGAGGTAACGGTAAAGCTCAGAATCCTCCGCCGATAGTCGTAAGGATACCCGTCGCGGCCGTGGACGGCCACATCCAGGAGGTACTCGCCGGGAGCCAGCCGGAGGGCCGGACAGACCAGACGGACTGTCGTAGCACCCTCCAAGCCCTCCGAGGTGAAGCCCTCCAAATGGGTATTGGTCCCCCAGCACTCGGCTCCTCGCGGGGTAAATACACCGACACCAAAGACAAAATCGGTCAACGGCTCGCGGCAGTGCACGTCGATCTCGAACGTGATCGGATCACCCGTGTCCAAGTAGTAGCGCTCCTGCCCGCCGGCATCCAACATGCGGACGGCCTCGATCTCCGCCTCCCGTGAGCCCCAGCGTGCCGATCCCTCCACACCATCTGGCGGCTCCGCCTTTTCCTTCTGTAGCCGTTGTTCTTTGGCCCGCCGGTGAAGTCGACCTTCCTCTTCGGCCACGCCCTGACGGTAGGCGTCCGCCACCTGACGCGGATCTCCCAGCATGCGGTTGCTGCCACCCTCCAGCCAGAGCGCCATGTCGGCATACTCCTCGATGAGATCCAGGGTGTGGCTCACCAACAGCAACGTCTTGCCAGTACCGAGGAACTCTTCTATCCGTCGAATGCACCGATGTTGAAAGGCCTCGTCGCCCACGGCCAGCACTTCGTCCACCAGCAGGACATCAGGGTCGGTGTGGATGGCCACCGCAAAGCCGAGACGCACATACATGCCCGAGGAGTAGTTCTTGACCGGCTCTTCGATGAAATCCGCCAGACCAGAAAACTCCACAATGTCGTCGTAGCGCCGATCAATCTCCTTGCGTCTCAATCCGAGGACCGCGCCGTTGATGTAGATATTCTCTCGCCCCGAGATCTCGGGGTGAAACCCGGCTCCGAGCTCGATAAGCGCCGCCACCCGGCCATCGACGACCACCCGTCCGGCAGTCGGCTTGATCATCCCCGCCACCGTCTTGAGCAGGGTCGACTTGCCCGATCCGTTGCTGCCGATGACTCCGAAGGCCTTTCCCTTCTCGACCTCGAACGACACCTCGGACAGGGCGCGGATGGTCTCTTCAGCACGCAAGCCCTTTGTCAGGTTGCCCTCGAGCAGTGCGCTCTTCAGCGTGCGCAGCTTGAATCCCGGCGACGCCCGACGGAAGAGCTTGGTGAGTCCCTCGGCCCGGATCGCTGTCGTCACACTGCCTCCGCCAGGCTCTCGCTCAACCTGTCGAAGAGCCAGGTCCCCAGCCACCAAATCAGCGCTCCCCAGCCGAGCATCTGCAACCAGAGCTCCCACGCTGGGAGAGACCCGTGAAACAGCACATCCTGATAGGCCCGGGTAAACGGCGTGAAGGGATTCGACCACGCCACTACCCGGTGCAACACTGGGATTCGAATCCACTCCAGAGGGTAGATGATTGGTGTCAGATAGAACCACAGGAGCACCAGGTTGTTGACGATGTCCCTGATGTCTTTGAAGTGGACACTGAGCGCCGCAAAGCCCATGGCGAATCCGCCCACGACCGGCAGTTGGAGGGCGACGATCACCGGCAGCAGCAGCGCCGACCAACCCCCCACATCGAAGCCCGCCAGCCGCCCCACGACCAGAGCACCCGCCAGAATGGGCACTGCCAGAAGAAAATGCACCAGGTTCGACACCACCGGTACCAGGGGCAGGACCTGGGCCGGAAAGACGGCCTTGCGAATCAGACCCGCGTTGGCGGTCAACGACTGCGTGCCTTCGAGAAGCGACCCCGCGACCCAGATCCAGGGGAAGAGACCGGTCATGAGGAACAGGGCGTACGGCTCGGCCCCACCGATTCGCGGGCGAAAGACAAAGCTAAAGACGAAGGTGTAGACCGCTAGCAGAAGCAGCGGATTGACCAGCGACCAGAAGAAGCCGAGGACCGAGCCCCGATAGCGAGCCTTGAGCTCCCGGCTCACCAGGGTGGCGAGGAGACCGCGGAAGCTCAGTATTTTTTGCGTCGCTTGCAGCATTCCTCAACCGGCCCTCATAAACCGGGCCACATCAGATCGCCGGCGCTTCGCGGAAGAATTAGTCGCCTGCCCTGGTTCGACGCTGCTCTTTTTCCAGGTCGCGGAGTCGCTCGAGCAGCTCCCGTCGACGACGCTCCACCTCGGCCTCGTAGTCGACAAGAACGCCTTCGTTGACGACGTAGACCCGCGGGAATTTCTGCACGTCACCGCGTTCGTCGAATTGCACCGTACCCGTGGCGCCGCTGAAGTCTCGGATCGAGCGAATTCCCTTCCAGAGCTCACTCGACGTCCGGCCGCCTATCCTCAGGGCCTCTACCAGGACCATCACGGAGTCGTAACCGTGGGCGGCGTAGAGATCGGGTTCCAGGTTGTACTTTGCACGGTAGCCATCGATGAAGTTGCGGATCACCGGGTCTTCGCTGTCGATATCGAACACGGCCTGCGTGAGAAAGACCCCTTCGGCCGGTCTTCCGACCTGCGCGATGATCTCCGGTGCCGCAAAGGCGGAGGTGGTGAAGATGGTCCCCTTGTAGCCCTGATCACGCAGATGTTTGATCATCTGCGCGAGATCCGCGGCATAGGCCGCGAGATACACGGCGTCGGGCCCCAGGGTCATCACCCGCTCCACCAACCCAGAAAGTTCGGAACCGAGGGAGGGAAACTCGATCAGATCCAGTACCTCGCCGCCATAGCGCTCGAACTCGGTCTTGAACACCTGCTGGATGCCCTTGGCGTAAGCATCCTCCTTGGCCAGGATTACCACCTTTTCGGCCTTCAGTTTCTGGGTGGCGAAGTTGCCCATCGTGGCCCCTTCGCGAGCATCGGAGGGAAACACCCGGTAGAAGTTCTTGGAGATGCCCGAGAGCTGCGGCGTGGAAGCCGAAGGGGATATCAGGACCCTGTCGAACTCGTCGGCGACGGCGACCATCTGCAGCGCCTCTGCGGTGGTGACTCCTCCGATCGACGCCAGAGCCCCGTCTCGGTAGACCTGGATAAGCAGGTTTTTCGCCTTTTCCGGGTCGCTCTCCGAATCGACCACGACCAGCTCCAACTGGTACGGAAGGTCCTGCTGGCTCTGGAAGTGCTCGAAGGCGAGCTCGACCCCCCTCTGGACCGGCAGCCCGTAGATGGCGGCTTCACCGGTGAGCGGCAGAACGGCGCCAAGCTTCACGACCTCCTCACCCGGGCAGCCCAGAACCACCGGCAGCAGAGCGAGGAATACCAGGATTCGTCGCTTCTTCATCGCACCACCTAGTCTCGATTTCAGATCCCTAACCAAATCTTTCTAACCCAGCCCCGAACGGCTGTCAAGCCGACTTGAGGGTGATTGTACGCCACCTGCTCCATCTTCCGCTGAAGTTCAAAGGTAGACCCTTTTGCCCGCAGGTGAAATAAGATCCGGGTTGTGAGCGAAAAAAAGCAATGGACCCTGCGTTGCCCCGAATGCGAAGCGACCCTGGTGATCGATGCCGCCACCGGAGAAGTCCTCGCGCACCGGGGTATCAAGAAGCCTCCAGCCGAGGGCAAGGACATGGAGACTCTCCTGGCCGAGCTCGAGCAGGGCAAGGTGGAGGCCGAGAACGTCTTCCAGCGGGAGATGGCCGCCATGGAGGACCGGGACCGGTTGCTCGAGGAGAAATTCCAGCAGGCCCTGAAGAGAGCCGAGGAAGATCCCGACGAGGGGCCGCCGCTGCGCCCCATCGATCTCGACTGACCGGGGAACCGGGTTAGAATGCCCGCCCCGTCAGCAGCCCGTGGATTCAAATCAGAGGAGGTCTAGATTGTGTTGACACAACCCCGTCTTTTGACCGTCGGCCTGTGCCTGCTCGGCGCCCTCGTGGCACTGCCGGCGGCCGCGGACGACATCTTCCCCTACAAGGTTCACCAGACGACCTTGGACAACGGACTCAAGGTGGTGGTGATCCCCTACGACAGCCCGGGCACCGTCGCTTATTACGTCATCGCCCGCACCGGTTCCCGCGACGAGGTGGAGCCCGGCCACAGCGGTTTTGCCCACTTCTTCGAGCACATGATGTTTCGCGGCACGGAACGCCACTCCTCCGACGAATACAACGATGTGATCAAAAGGATGGGCGCCGACACCAACGCCTACACCAACGACGACAGGACCGTCTACCACATGGTCGGCCCGGCGGCGGAGCTCGAGGTCATGATGGACATCGAGTCGGATCGCTTCAAGAACCTCGACTACGACGAGGAGGACTTCCGGCGCGAGGCGCTGGCGGTACTGGGCGAGTACAACAAGAATATCTCCAACCCCTTTCTGCCCCTGTACGAGCGGATGCGCGAGCTCGCCTTCCAGGAGCACACCTACAGTCACACCACCATGGGTTTTCTCGCAGACATCAAGGCCATGCCCGACTACTACGACTACAGCCTCTCCTTCTTCAATCGCTTCTACCGGCCGGAGAACATCGTAGTGCTGGTGGTAGGTGATGTCGACCCCGCGAAGGCCTTTGCCATGGCCAAGAAGTACTACGGCGATTGGGAGAGGGGCTATCAGTCGCCCAAGATTGCAGCCGAGCCCGCACAGACCGAGACCAAGGAGGGCCATATCGACTGGGCCGCTCCCATCCGACCCCACATGATGGCGGGTTACCGGGTACCGGCATTTTCCGCCGAGACGGTCGACACGGCTGCCCTCGACCTCATCGGCCAGTTGCTCTTCAGCGAATCGGCGCGGCTCTACCAGCAGCTGGTGGTCGATGAGCAGTGGGTGGACTTTGTCTCGGGCAGCTATAACGACCATCGAGATCCCTATCTCTTCATGATCTACAGCCGCGTCAAGTCCGAAGACCTGATGGACGACGTGCAGGCGGCCATCGACAAGGCCATCGCGGATCTGCAGAAGAATCCGGTCGACCCCGAGAAGCTCGAGCGGATCAAGTCTCATCTACGTTATAGCTTCGCGCTCAGCCTCGACAGCCCGAACGCCATCTCCGGGACCGTCACCAACTACCTCAGCCTCACCGGCGATCCGCTGACCGTCAACGAGGTCTACGCGCAGTATCAGAAGGTCACACCGGCGGATATCCAGCGCGTCGCCAAAGAGGTTTTCAAACCCACCAACTACACCGTGGTCACCCTCTCCTACACCGAGCCGGCAGCAGATGGCGAGGCCGAGGCGACCGCGGAGGGACGATAAGCCATGTCGCGCACATTCCTGATCACAGCCATGATCCTCGCCCTGTTGTCGATGGGTGGGGTCGCCACCACGGTTGCCGCTGACGGCGCCATCGAGACCGTCACCCTCCCCAATCCGGACTCACCGATCATCGCCGTGCGGCTGCTGCTGAAGACCGGCTCGATCCACGACCCCGCCGGCAAGGAGGGCCTCGCTTCCCTGACCGGCATGATGGTCGGTGACGCAGGCACCCAGAAGCGCTCCTACAGCGAGCTCATCGACGCCCTCTACCCGATGGCGTCTTCCATCGAGGTCGAGACCGACCGCGAGGTCACCGTCATCAGCGGTGAGGTACACCGG
Organism: Thermoanaerobaculia bacterium; assembly: GCA_049678185.1. Lineage (GTDB taxonomy): Bacteria > Acidobacteriota > Thermoanaerobaculia > Multivoradales > JAHEKO01 > M0029. Next base: position 12,669 of record JBAUDS010000319.1, on the reverse strand, counting down.
GAAAAACTCGCGGAGTACACGGCGCTGCTGACCGAGGCCATGCTCGAGCCGGCCTTCAGCGAGAGCGACTTCAGCCGCAACAAGGAGCAGGCGTTGGCCTACCTCACGACGACGCTGCGGGCATCCAACGACGAGCTCCTGGGGCTGGAAGCGATCCAGCAGGTGATCTTCGACGGTCACCCCTACCAACATTCGCCGGCCGGGACCGTCGAGGCCCTGGAGTCGATTACCCTCGAAGACGTCAAGAAGTTCTATCGAGATCACTACACCCAGGCCAATCTGATGCTGGGAGTCGCCGGCGGGTACCCGGAGGGCTACGTCGAGTCGCTGGAGAGGACCCTGACCTCCCTGCCCAAGGGCGAGCCTGGCAAGCTCACCGAGCTGCCGGCACCGGGCAAGGTCGAGGGCAAGAATTTCACCATCATCGACAAGGAGACCGATTCGGTGGGCATCCACATCGGCTACGCCCTGCCCATCAATCGGACCGACCCCGACTACTACCCGCTGATGGTGGCCAACAGCTATCTGGGTGAGCACCGGACCTTCCACGGGCGTCTGATGCAGCAGCTCCGCGGCCAGCGGGGTCTCAACTACGGCGACTACTCCTATATCGAATACTGGTACGTACCGCCTTTCACCATGAACCCCACACCCAACGTGCCCCGCCGCCAGCAGTACTTTTCGGTCTGGGTGCGACCGGTGGTGCCCGAGACGGCCCACTTCGCCCTGCGCGACGCTCTCTTCGAGGTCGATCGTCTCGCCAACCGGGGTCTTACCCAGGAGGAGTTCGAGCTCGCCCGCGACTTCCTCGTCAACTATTCGAAGCTCTGGGGCCAGACGCTGCCCAACCGGCTGGCTTGGCACATGGATAGCCGCTACTACGGCATGCCCTACTACATCGACGAGATCGACAAACGGCTTGAGAAGCTCACGCTGGAGGAGGTCAACGCGGCGGCCAAGAAGTACATCCGGACCGACGACTACCACGCGGTATTGGTGACCAACAACGCCGCGGAGGTCAAGGCCTATCTCGAGCAGGATCAGCCCAGCCCGATGAAGTACAACGCCCCACCCGAGCAGCAGGTGCTCGACGCCGATACGATGATCGAGAACATCAAGGTCGGGCCCACCGAGATCGAGATCGTACCGGTGGGTGAGATGTTCCAGAAATAACGGATCCCGGCTGGGCGGGGGCTGGCCGCATTGGGGCGGACCGCTTCGAAAATAGGCGGCGGGCCCGCCCCCCGTCATTGAACTTTTATTTCGTCTTCAGCTGCTCGAGTCGCCCTTGGAGAGCGGGGCCTTCTGGCCGAAAGTAGCCCCGGCTAGCGATCCTGACATCGGAGACCGTCACGAACGCGGCTGGATGGAGCTCATCTTTCGTCCCTCCAGGTACCCGGGACTGTGGCAACGCGCTTAGCGGAACCACCCCCTGCGCCAGAAGAAAAACAGCATCGCCGCCATGGTTGCCAACATCAGGCCCAGAGCGAAGGGGTAGCCCCAATACCAGCTCAGCTCCGGCATGTTCACGGGCGACACCGAGGGGTCGAAGTTCATGCCGTAGATGCCAGCAATAAAGCTCAGAGGAATGAAGATCGTCGCGATGATCGTGAGAACGCGCATGACTTCATTCATGCGATGGCTGACAATGGAGAGATGCGTTGTCATGAGATCGGAGCTTATCTCTCGCAGCGTTTCCGCAAGCTCGGAGGCGCGCAAAGCATGGTCGTAGCAATCCCTGAGGTGGATACGAGTATTCGCCCCGATCAACTCTTCCTGGCCAAGCAGAGCGCTTATAGCTTGTACGTGAGGAAGAATGATCCTTCTCAGCTCCAACAGTTTGCCTTTCGACTCATGCAGCTCGCCAGTGTCGTTCGATCCAACGCCACTGAGAATCCGCTCTTCGATCGAGTACAACTCTTCACCAAGAGCGTCGAGGACGGGGAAGTAGCTGTCGACGACCGCATCAATGAGTGCATAGGCCAAATAGTCCGCCCCGTTCTTTCGAATTCGACCCTGGCCTTCTCGCAAACGACTACGAACACGATCGAAACAATCGGCCCCGGTTTCCTGAAATGTCAAAACGAAGTCGGAGCCAATGACCAAACTCACTTGCTCGAATGTTGGTCCTAGTCCTAACGGCAAATGGACGACCACGAATAGATACTCGTCGTAGGCTTCGACCTTGGCGCGCTGCCCCAGATTCACCACGTCTTCCATGGTCAATCGGTGAATACCGTACCTCTGGGCGAGCTGTCGCAGGATCGCCTCGTCTCCGAGGCCATCCACATCGATCCATGTGACCGGCTGATCCCCCCTCGGGTCACCGATCTGACCGAAGGCCTCGACCGGCTGTTCGGAAAAGAAATCTGGCCCGTATTGGATGATGCTGGTGCTCGACAGTCGAGCCTCTGGATCGACGGTCACCAGGCCTGGCGGTGCACCGGCTTTTGGCACGCGGCGCCTGCCCTTGTGCCGGAGTCGGTAACGCTCTCGCGCCCCTCCATGTTTCTTTTTCATTGGCAGCTCCTCTTGGTCGATGATCTGGCTCTCATGCCGATGCTCATGGTGATCGGAGTTCTTTCCCGCAGACAGTGCATACAGTCTCCTCGGAGTCTCAGCCGCCCTGGCGGCGAAACTCCTTCTTCCGTAAGCCGTAGGCCTTCATCTTGTTGTACAGAGTCCGCGGATCAATGCCGGCCAGGTGGGCCGTACCCCCTATGTTGCCGGCCGTCTTGGCAAGGAGACGGGACAAATACTCGCGCTCGAATGCATCCACCAGCTGGCTCCTTCCATCTTCGAGTGTTCCAGACATGAGGCCATCGAAACCAGGGGAGGTCGGCCCGAAGCGTAGGCGCGAAAGTCTGCCCAATGGTCTGCCGCTGACGGCATCTGGCAGATGGCCCGAGGAAAGCACCGGGCCGTCGCACAGCAGAACCGCTCGCTCTACGACGTTGATGAGCTCCCGAACGTTGCCGGGCCAGCCGTAGCCGAGCATCCTCGCAAGTGCAGACTCCTCGATTCCCTCGATTTGGAGTCGACCGAGTTGCTGACGAAACTCTGCGAGGTAGTTCTCGACCAGGGGTGCGATGTCTTCTCGCCGGTCCCTAAGTGGAGGCACAGTCAGCGTTACCACACTGAGCCGATAGAAGAGATCTCGTCGAAATCTGCCATCTTCCATCGCCGCCTCCAGGTCCTGGTTGGTGGCAGCCATCACTCGCACGTCTACCTGGACAGGCTTCTCCGCACCCAGGCGCTGGATATTGCGCTCCTGCAAGGCCCTGAGCAGTTTTGCCTGCAGGTGGACGGGAACATCAGCGATCTCGTCCAAGAAGAGAGTTCCTCGATGAGACATTTCGAAGCAGCCTCTCCGAGCCCGAACCGCGCCTGTAAATGCCCCCCTCTCATGTCCGAAGAGCTCGCTTTCCAAAAGAGTCTCCGGGACAGCAGCGCAATTGACGGCGATAAATGGGGCTTCCCTTCTCGTCCCTTCGGCATGGATGGCTCGAGCCAGCCACTCCTTACCCACGCCCGTCTCCCCCAGAATAAGCAGCGAAGTGTTTGAAGCAACCACACGTCTCGCCAGCTCGAGCAGCCGCCTCATGACCGGACTTTCCGAGGAGAAGTCATCCAGCTTCGACTGTCGCTGATGTTCTTCGCTCTGGCGGCTCACACCGATCTCGCGATATCTACTTAGAACTGTCTCGAGTGCCTCGAACAAGGGAGGCATCGAAAGGTTCTGGTCGATTACCGCAAACGCTCCGGCTGCCTGGAGAGCTGCTCTCTCCTTCTGTTGAGCACTATCGATCAAGACAATTACCTCGGGTCGATCCGGCAATTTGCGGATGGCAGCGATCGATCCCTCGACATCATCGGGTAGTGTGTTTCGTGTTGCCACAACCAGATCGTAGTTCTCTTGCCCAAGACGATCCCAGAGTCGAGTTGGATCCGATTCTGCAAAGACCACAACGCCGAGATCAGTCAGCGAGCCGAGAAGCCGGGTACGGAGATTCGTGGCCTCGACCAGCAACAACACCCGGATCAGCATTTCTTCAACTCCTCATTGCGAATTGCAGTCAAGTTCCGATCGGCTAGGTTATACCGAAAGTACTCGGCATTTCAATTCCGATAGGAGCAAGAGAGCACCCTGGATACGCGGCGGCACAGGCATGCCCAATTATTGCTATTAAACAACTTAGCACCTTTTGCTGGCAGGTCGCCGGGATGGCATTGTCTTTGCTGATCGAGTCCGAGACGCCGCCCTATTGCGGCGGAGCAGCTGAACTTATCCGGAGTATGGGTATGAGAAGAAGAGCTGGCAGGTCGCCTCGCAGCAGCAACCACCAACCCAGACGATCTGATGAAGAATCTGGCAGTTTCCCCGGGTCAGCAGGCAGTGGGAAGTTTCTGAAGCACGTCGATCGCGAGCTTCAGCTATTCAGGGATCGAGTTGCTTCATTGGAGGAGAAGGCCAGTCGAGCAGAGATCAGTGATGGGGGCGACCTGATGATTGCGGTCGAATTGCTGCACAGGGAGACCCTTCTCTTGCGAGCCGAGATTCGGGAGTTCCTCGCGATGGGGGGTCGGAGCGCGGAAATGATGATCGATCACGTGGAAGGAACCTGGCAACAGCTAAGAGAGTCTTTTGATGAGCTCGAGGAGAACTTGGCGCCATGGCCACCCATCACGGTGCTCCCAACCTCCGAAAATGATGACGATGGTGAAGAGGAACCCTTCGATGAGTCCTTGAATTGGAACGAAGATGAGCCGGAGATCGATCTCGCGACAGAGCCGCATCAAGAAGTTCACCCGCCAAGAATCGGACCCAAGTGGTAGCCACACAGCCGGCGGAGGGCGATTCGAATCCATCCCGAAACGAGGGGCGTGCCTTGGATAATCAAAATACGACAGTCGCTGAAGAGGGTCTCTTCGACCTTCTGGATGGTGCGCAAGGTCAGTCGCTCCGCTTGTCCCAATCCGCTCCGGCCCAGCGGATAGCGGCTGATCCCAACGAAAGCCTCCAAAATCGTTTGGAGGCTTTCGAGGATATCTTCGAATCGGAGGTCGGGGACACGGCTCTGACGAGAGGTCGGCACCTCGAGCGGGAAACCGGTCTTCGACAGCTGTTTCTCAAGTTCGAGGGGGCCAATCCGAGTGGGACCCAGAAGGACCGAATTGCCTTCTCACAGGTCATGGACGCCTTGCGGCGGGGATTCGACACCGTAACCGTCGCGACATGCGGCAACTTTGGAGCTGCAATTGCTGCGGCCGCGAAAGTTGCGGGAATGAAGGCCGTGGTGATCATCCCCGCCGAGTATCGTACTCGGCGGATCGCAGAGATCGAGGCCGCCGGTGCCGTGATCCGCAGGGTATCGGGTGACTACGAAAGGGCGGTGGAGGTATCGCAGCGCCTCGCGCACCAGAAAGATTTCTACGACGCCAATCCGGGCGGGGCCAATACCGCCATGCAGCTTCAAGCCTATGGGCAGATCGCCTACGAGATTTACGACGAGTTGCGCGATGCGCCGGCGGTGGTCGCGGTGCCGGTATCGAACGGCACCACCCTGGCGGGGATTCACCGAGGCTTCATGAGCTTGTACAGAAGGGGCAAGACCTCCCGTATTCCTCGCATGGTCGCTGCATCTTCACATGGCAAGAACCCCATCGTTCAGTCCTACCGGAAGAACTTGCTCCACTGCGAGCCCTTGAATCCGGAGAAGATCCGCGAAACTGCAACCAACGAACCACTCATCAACTGGCGGGCCCTCGACGGCGATCACGCCCTCGAGTCCATCCGCCAGAGCGATGGCTGGGCCACCTACGTCAGCGATCGCGCCATGCTTGCGACTGCGCGCAAGCTGTTGGAGAGGGAAAGCCTCAATGTTCTGCCGGCGGCCACAGCGGGCCTGATCGCCGTCCTCGACCAGCACGCAACGTCCCCGTTTCCCGGCGACCGATACGTCGCCGTCATCACCGGGAGAAAAGGATGAGCGCTGTAGAGGGTGAAGCCATCGTCTATTGCGAAAGGGCATTCGGCACCACCAACGGCAAGACGGCTCACGGCCTCGTGCGACGCTCCGAGCGCTATCGAGTGGTGGCGATCATCGACTCGAGGCACTCGGGCAAGGACGCCGGCGAGGTGCTGGACGGGAAGCCCGCGGGGATCCCGATACTGCGATCTCTCGAGGCGACCCTGACATTCGCCGCGACCAAGGGTGAGGCGCCGACACACTTTGTTATCGGCTTGGCACCCGACGGCGGGCGCCTGCCGGAGTTTGCACGGCGCGATGTCATGTGGGCGATCGAGCAGGGTCTCAACATCGTGTCGGGCCTGCATGACTTCCTTGGCGATGACCCGGCAATGGCGGTCGCTGCAGCATCTCATGCGGTAACGATTCACGACGTTCGCAAACCCCCACCTCCAAACGAGCTCCACTTCTTCAGCGGCAAGATCGAAGCGGTGAGATGTCTCAAGGTAGCGGCGCTGGGTACGGATTCGGCAGTGGGAAAGCGAACCACCGCCTGGCTACTGAAGGATGCCCTCGAGGAACGGGGATGGTCGGCCGAGTTGGTGGGAACGGGGCAAACCGCGTGGATACAGGGTGCCCGGTTCGGGACAGTGGTCGACTCCATCGTCAGCGATTTCGTGGCCGGAGAAATCGAGCATGCCGTCTGGTCCGCCTGGAAGGAAGCTCGTCCCGACGTGTTGCTGCTGGAAGGGCAGGGCAGTCTGATGAATCCTGCTTATCCGGGGGGGTTCGAGCTGCTGGCCGCGGGGCGGCCAGATGTGATCGTTCTCCAGCACGCCCCAGCGCGGAAGGACTACGACGGATTTCCCGGCTACCGCATTCATCCGCTCAGGAAACAGATCAAGGCTCTGGAGCTGATCTCCGGAAAACCGGTGGTGGCGGTCACCTTGAATCACGAGAATCTGAGCGCCACAACCCTCGACGAAGCCAAGAAGAAGATCGCTCGAGACACCGAGTTGGTCGTCTGCGACCCGCTACAGGATGGCTGCGGAGTCGTGGTCCGAGTACTGGAGCCGTTCCTGGGGTTCGAGAAGAGGCCCCTCCATGGCAGAGCTGAATGTGTTGAGTGACCCGCTAGCCGTCCTCGAAGTCATCGAGCGCCTCGAAGTGGGACCGGCGGAAATCTCGCCGGACCAGGTGACGACCCCATACCGGGTGACGCGGAGCGGGCAGACCCACGAAACCAAGCTCGTCTTTCGCTACGAAGAGCCCGTCTTCGATCTCGACGATCCCGGTAGCCTGAATCTGGCCAACCTGATCGGCGCTCAGTTGGCTTTGAACTATGGCCTCTTCTGCCGAGAGCTCGTGTTTCGCGGGCATTTCGACGCCGCGGATCAGAAGTTTCTTCTCGACATGCTGGCCAACACCGCGCGAGAGATCTATGTCAAGAAGTTTCTCGAGCCCAATCCTTTTCTCTCCGCGGGGGTTGCCGACCTCCCTGTCGAAAAGCGCGACAGCTACGTCAGGGCGGATATCCGGTTCGATGCGGAGGATCTATCGGCCGTAACGCCCGATTGGATCGGCGCGCCCGACCGCTACGCGATTCTGTCGAGTGGCGGCAAGGACAGCTTGCTGACGTTCGGTCTTCTCCGCGAGCTAGGGCAGGATGTCCACCCGGTCTTCGTCAATGAGTCCGGCCGCCATTGGTTCACTGCCGTCAATGCCCATCGAGAGTTTCGCCGCTCCGTCCCCTCGTCCTCGCGTGTGTGGACAAATTCGGATCGGCTCTTTGGTTGGATGCTTCGCCAGTTGCCCTTTGTGCGCACCGATTTCCATCGGTTGCGGTCCGACGAATACCCGATTCGCCTGTGGACGGTGGCAGTGTTCCTGTTCGGGGCTCTGCCACTCGCACGCAAACGAGGGGTCGGTCGACTGCTGATTGGCGACGAATACGACACGACAGTGCGTGCCTCCTACCAGGGTATTTCGCACTACGATGGACTCTATGACCAGAGTCGATTTTTCGACCATGCCCTGACCCGCTACTACGCAGCCAAAGGGTGGGCTGTGACCCAGCACTCTTTGCTGAGACCGATGTCGGAGTTTCTGATCCAGGGCACCCTTGCAAAACGGTATCCCGATCTACTCGAGCTTCAGGTCTCTTGCCACGCCGCGCACAAAGAGGGCGGTTTGATGCGCCCGTGCGGCCGCTGCGAGAAGTGCCGCCGGATCGTCGGGATGCTTCTGGCATGCGATGTCGATCCGGCTCTTTGTGGGTATAGAGCTGCGCATGTCGAAGCGATCATGAAGAGTCTCATGGAGAGGGGAGTACATCAGGAACGAGTTGGCGCACAGCATCTGGGTTCTCTGCTTTTTGACAAGGGTCTGATTGCTGAACCGCGCCTGGGCAAAGCGAGGTCCAGAAAGCAGCCGGAAGTAGTAAAACTCCGCTTCCATCCGGAAAAGTCGCCGATCGACGAAGTGCCACTCGAGATCAGAAGACCTCTCTACGAGATCTTTCTTTCCCATGCCGAGGGCTCTGTTCGGCGCCACGGAAGGCAATGGGTAGAGTTCGACCTTCTCGGAGATCCAGGGCTGAGCTCGCCCTATCCAATCAACGGGGCTTTCGCTCGCCCTCAACGAAGCCGAAAGCGAACCAATGAGATTTCCGAGGCCTCTACGCACATCTGGGCCGAGCTGTCGTGGCCCGAGGCGAAGAATGCTCTCTCACGAGTGGATATTGCACTCCTGCCCGTGGGAGCCATCGAGCAGCACGGTCCACATCTTCCTTTGGACACGGACGCATTCGACGCGGACTACCTCGCGCGTGAAGTGGCAAAAGCGTGTCAATCGCCAAAGCCCCTGGTGTTGCCGCTCATACCCTACGGTGTCTCCTATCACCACGACGACTTTCCGGGTACCTTGAGTGTCGGCAACGAGGCGCTGGCCAAATTCGCCTACGATGTGGGGATGAGCGCCGCCCGCAACGGGATTACGAAGTTGATCTTCATCAACGGCCATGGTGGAAACTCAGCCACTCTTCATTTCGCTGCGCAAATGATCAATCGGGATGCGCGCATTTTCACCTGTGTGGATAGTGGCGAGACAAGCGATCCCGACATCTATGCCCTGGCGGAAACCAATAACGATGTTCATGCGGGAGAGATCGAAACCAGTACCGCGCTGGCGGTCCGTCCCGGTCTCGTAAAGATGGAGAAGGCCAGTCGCAGTGTTCCGAAGTTTTCGAGCCGGTATCTGGATTTCACATCCAAATACAGCGTCGGCTGGTATGCGAGAACAGCTCACATATCCAAGACGGGTGTCTTTGGCGACCCCACCAAGGCGACCCGGGAAAAGGGCGAAGCCATGTGGCAGTCGTCGATTAGTCACTTGGTAGCCCTGGTGGAGCATCTCAAGGAGCTGACCCTGGCGGAGATCTACCAGCAACACACCTGAGCCCAGGCGTCGTGATGAAGGCGACACTCCAGCAAGACATCAAGGCAGTAGTAGCAGCCACCGATTTCTCTGAGCCGGCCAGGGTTGCGCTCTCCTGGGCAATGGCGATCAGCCGTATCCACGGAGCGGTTCTCCATATCGTCCATGCGGTCTCCCGAACGTTGCCGTTTGTGGATCGTCTCGAACCCTTCGCTCTCCTGGGCGAAATCTCGACCGGGGTGGAAGATCGACTTCTGGGGCGACTGGAAAGCACCCTCCACAGCCCCGATCAGCCGGTCGAATGTCATCTCGTGCCCGACAGGCCCTCAGAAGCTACGCTTGCGGTAGCCGAAAGGGTGGGGGGTGGTCTGATCGTGTTGGGCACCCGAGGGGAGGGCGGCTTCCCGCAGCTTCACCTGGGAAGCACGGCCGAGCGCGTTGTTCAAGGCGCCACCTGTCCCGTACTCACAGTCTCTCCAGAGTCGAAACGGCCGACCGGAAAACTCTCCAGAATACTGCTGGCAACCGATTTCTCCTCGGAGGCTGACGCGGCAATGCGAGCAGTGGAGAGGATCTTTCCGCAACGGGAACGGTCTGCCGAGATTCTCCTGTTATCGGTGCTTCAAATCCCTCTGGGGTTGGAGGAAGGAGCAGAAGCCAAGAAGCTCTGGCACGACTACGTCCGCGAGTGCAGGGCATTGCTCCAGGAGAGGTTGGATCGATTGCTGGGCTCATTCCAGTCTCAGCGTCTTTCCGGCCGCGCAATTCTCCGGGAGGGTATTCCGGCCGTAGAGATCGTCCGGGTTGCGCTCAGCGAAGAAGTCGATCTGGTCGCTTTGGGTAGCCGCGGCGGCTTCGCAGCGGGGCGTGTCTTTCTCGGCAGTGTGTCCAAGAGAGTCGTTCAAACGGCACCGATACCGGTGCTTACCGTCCCATCGCCCCTCCCGACAATAACGAGACTCCATCAGGAGCACAGTCGCAAGAATTGACTCTCCCCGACGGAGGCCCGGCCAAGCTCGCCTTCATTTCTTGCCGCGAGCAGGGACTGTCGTCTACCCGGTGGCGGCTTCGATCGAGGTGGAAACCGCCGGCTCGAGGAGAGTGCCCTCTAGCTTGGGTCGTCGTCCGGGCCGGGACGCTCGGCGCCGAGGTCGGTCATTTTCCGGTGCAGGTAGGTTCTCTGTAGGCCGAGCAACCGCGCCGCGGCGGTGACGTTCCAGTCCGTGTGGCGAAGCACCGGGCCGACCACGCTCAGCGACTGGCCTTGGCCGAGGAGTCCAGAGGAGCGGCATCCTTGTCGGGCCAATTGACTCGATGACCCGCCTCTCCCAACTGTGTCTCGGCCATTTGAAGATCGCCTTCCTTCACCAGGATGTAGTCGGTATCGAAGGTCGAAAGAGCGAACAGGCTGACACCTGCTGTCGCCAAGATCGAGGTCAGAGAGGCAAGAATGCCGATCTCCGAGAAGTCAAGAGGGCCTTCTACCTTGAGGCACTTCCAGCCCTTTTCGAACCGGATCTCGGGAGGAACCGCCTCCTGGAGGCAGACCACCGACAGCTCATCGCTGGTACGGGTTATCGACAGGAAGGTGTTTGCAAGCGCCCAATCCGGCAGGGGGTCGTCCGCACCCAGCCGGCAGACGGCAAGAAGCGACGGCAGGACCTCCAATCGGAGCGGTCTGCTCGCTGGCGACGGCATGTTCGAGCGCAGGGCGCCTCAGCTTTCGCCCGGCTCCTCCGACTCGATGGGGAACAGGACCTCCCTGGCCCTCTCTTCGTGGTCTTTGTCGACATGGATGATGGCCACCATCCCCTGACCCTTCTGGGTGAGACCGGTGGCGAACCGCCCCACCGGCAACAATCCCATCGCCTCGTCTCCCTGGACAAAGAAGGGTATTTCTGCCGCCTCCAACACCGATTTGACGATCGGCAGCAGCGCCGGGTCGGCGGTCTCGAACACCGCGATGAGCTCTACATCTGGATGAACGTCTTTCGCCGGCAGGCTCTCGACCAGCGCCACCCCGCAATCGGCACACTCGAGGATCCCTTCTCGGTACTCCGCTTTACATTTGGGACAAAACACCCTGTCTCCTCCTCTCGCTGTCGCGCCTCGAGCTATAGTCCCAGAAAGTAGAACACATATCCGAGAATGCCGCCCGCCACGACCAGCCAGGGGGCGGCGATCTTCCATTTGAGCACCGCCAGCGCCGAGGCCATGGCGATCAACCAGGCCGGTCCGCTGGTCAGGGTCAGCACCCCCAGTTGGATCATGACGGCGGCCATCAGCGCCACTGCGGTGACATTCACGGCATCCAGAAAGGACGCCATAACCGGGTTCTGACGCAGCCGCGGAATCCACGGATTGAGCAGCGCCACAAAGAGAAATGACGGCAAGAAGATCGCTACGGTCGCCACCGCCGCCCCCTGGGCGCCGAGAACAAGATAGCCGATAAAGGTGGCCGTGGAGAGCACCGGGCCCGGAGTCATCTGCCCGAACGCCACGGCGTCGAGCAGCTGGCTCTCGGAGATCCACCCCAACCGCTCGACCAGCCCCCCCTTGATAAACGCCACCAGGACGTAGCCGCTCCCATAGAGGATCGAGCCCACTTTGAGAAAAAACAGCGCCAGCTTGCCGAGGGAGACCGGCACGGCCACCGCGGCGCCGGCGGCCGTCCCACTCGCAGCCGTCGGCGGCGCCAAAGTCAGGATTGGCAGAAGGCCAGCGGCCCCCTTTATCCTGGCCCCAATTCTCAAACCCAGCGTTCCCAGAAGGGCACCGAGGAAGAGAGCCAACACCTCGTTCATACCGGCGAGCACCGCCACGAAGACGGCAGCGCCGATGACGACATAGGGCGGACCCTTGACGGCGGTCTTTCCCAGTCGCCAGACCGCTGCCAGGATGATCGCCAGGATGGCCGGCTTGATGCCGAAGAGCAGCGGTGAGAGCTCCGGCAGGGAGCCGTAGCGGACGTAGAGCCAGGCGCCAAAGCCGCTGATCAGAGCCGCGGGCAGGACAAAGAGTGAGCCGGCGGTCGCGAGGCCCACCCAACCGTGACGCTCGTAACCCACGTGCATCATCATCTCGGTCGAGTTCGGCCCCGGGATCAGATTGGTGGCGCCCACAAGATCCAGGAAGTGCTCCCGCGACATCCACTGCCGCCGGGTAACCACCTCGTCTTCCAGCATGGCAATGTGTGCCGAGGGGCCGCCAAAGGCCACCAGCCCCATCTTGAGAAAGAACCGGGCGGTCTCACGCAGCCCAGCGA
>JBAUDS010000318.1:0-1796 GCA_049678185.1 Thermoanaerobaculia bacterium | reverse complement strand
AGGCGATACCACTTAGCAGCCGGGAAACCACCCGGTTCACGTCAATGGGAGGCGCCCAGTCGCGGTAGCTCTCAACTAGGTCGACCACAATCCCCGTCAGAAACACCTAACGCCTGAGCTCACAGGCAAACAGCCCGCGCAGCGGGTTGTTTGTCCTGTGCAGCGCATGGTCAGGTGCGAATTCAATACATCGGATTGCCGTTCTTTGTCTCATTTGGCACTTCTTGTATGGCGTCCCAATGCTCAATGATCTTTCCGTCCGCATCGAATCGGAAGAAGTCCATCGTTACGTACTCTTCATTGCCTGGCCAAGTCTGATGAGTGTGTAAGGCAACTAGGTCTCCCTCGGCAACCGCACGCACGAACTCAATCTTCTTGCTGGGGTATTGCGTCGCCATTTCAGTGAAATAATCAATGAACGCCTGCTTCCCGTCCCCTACCAGCGGATTGTGTTGAATATATTCAGCACCGACGTACATTTCGACAGCCTTGGCGGGATCACCCAAATACGCAGTGCGGTAAAAGGCAATGGCATTCTTCCTGTTTGCTTCCAGGTTGTCCTGCATGTCGGCCCTCCAATGGGGTGATTCGTCTCTACTAGGCAGCTAATCAGAACCCTTCAAGCACAATCTTGCCGCGCGCAGAGCCGCTTTCGAGCTGCGCATGCACCGCGCGCAGAGTCGCGGCATCGATCTTGCCCGCGACTTCGGTCACGGTCGAACGGATGCGCCCCGCATCGACCAGCGCGGCCACTTCGTTCAACAGCTTGCCCTGTTCCACCATATCCGGTGTGCCGAAGAGCGAGCGAGTGAACATCATTTCCCAGTGAAGGGACAGGGCTTTGAGCTTCAACGGCATGGCGTTGAGCTCTTCCGGGTCGTCGATCAGGCCAAAACGACCCTGCGGCGCAATCAGTTCGACGATATCAGCCAAATGCTGGCCGGTCTGAGTGGTTGAGAACACGAAACCGGGAGCGCCGAGACCCAGAGCCTCGACCTGGGGTGCCAAAGGCTGGCGGTGGTCGATCACGTGATGGGCCCCGCATTCGCGCACCCAATCCTGCGTTTCAGGACGCGAGGCGGTGGCGATCACCGTCAGATCGGTCAAGGCCCGCAGAAGCTGGATGGTGATCGAGCCAACGCCGCCTGCGCCACCGATGACCAGAATGGCATTTCCTCCCTGCGGGGTCGGGCGCTGGACATCGAGCCGGTCGAACAGCATTTCCCAGGCGGTGATCGCCGTGAGTGGGAGTGCTGCGGCCTCCGCATCGCTCAGGCTGGCGGGTTTACGGCCAACGATGCGTTCATCGACCAGGTGATACTCGCTGTTGGTGCCAGGTCGGGCGATGGATCCGGCGTAAAATACCGCATCGCCCGGTTGAAAATCCTGCACCTCAGGCCCGACGGCCTCGACAACGCCGGCGGCGTCAAATCCAAGGACCCGCCATTCACCCCCTTCGGGCGCAGCGCCGAGGCGCAATTTGGTGTCCACGGGGTTGACCGACACGGCGATGATCTTGACGAGCAAATCGCGGCCCTCGGCTTTAGGTGTCTCGAGGGTGATGTCCTGCAAGGCATCCTCGCGGTCAATGGGACCAGGGGTTCTATAAGCAACGGCTTTCATCGTCGGTCTCCAGTTGTGCTGAGCCTGTAAATAGCTAATATGCGGTTCGTGTAACCACGCATCATTGAAATTATGCTTGCTGCATCACGAGCACCTAACGCCCGGGAGTTGAGCGGGTGCCCCGCGAGCTCATGCTTCTTCTTGCTCGCTACCCGCGCTTTCCAGGATCGCCA
>JBAUDS010000317.1:0-31006 GCA_049678185.1 Thermoanaerobaculia bacterium | reverse complement strand
GCGACTCGATCAGATAGTGGGCCCGCTCGGGACCGTCACGCTCGACCACCTCCTCGAGCGCATCTTTCCACTCCTGGGTCTCCTGCGGATCGATGTCGCGTTCGTGTCGGCTCTCTTCGGCGTCCGTTGTCATAGGGCTCAGACCTCGCTTCCCATCGGATGCGGTCTGCCAGCACCCGTCATTCGCAGCAAAACCCTGCTGTCAACCGCGAAACGTCCGCGTATTGTACGTCACGGGACGCGTGGGTGGTTGGTCAGGACATGGGAATCGAGGACACCGGGATCGCGCGCAGTCGGATGCTCGAGCTATCTCCTTCGCCCACATCCACCCAGGCGAGATATAGAAGATCACCGTTACGGACGAGGCGTGGAAAACCCGCGGCGCGGGTGGCGGCCGTCTGGGCTACGGTCACCGACGGGCCGCTGGTGCCGTCAGCGGCGACCCGGCGAAGGCGGACCTCGCCCATCTCGGCGCCGACCGCCAGCCAGGTGACCAGTGCCTCCTCGCCGTCGAGGACGACATCCACCCGGCCCAGAGGGCCCTCGCCGTCGACCAGCACGGGTGGGCCAAAGTCACCCCCGCCGTCTTGTGAGAACGTCACCTGGACCCGGGGCTCGGCGCCGGCGGCCGTAAACCAGGCCACCGCTGCAAGATCGCCGGCGGCGGCGATCTCCGGCCCGTTGACCGGACAACCGTCGATCTCCCAACCGTCCGTGTGGATCGGGTGCGACCGGCTCCATGTGCTGCCGACCCGGCGGACGATCGAGATGTCACGAATCTCGGTCTCGGTCCGGTCACGAAAAACCACCACCGGTCCGTCGGCGGTCATCGCGGTGTCGGTTGAGCAACATTCGCAGACCCGCTCGTCGAGCACCTCGACCGGCCCGACTTGCGCATCTACGAGCGCCGTCCGCACCGACATCGGTCCACCTTCGACCATCTGCCGGCCATCGAGCCAGAAGGCCCGCACCCCATCGCCCTCGGCAACATAGCTGACAAACCCGTGCTCGGTCGGAGTGTCATCGTCGTTGAGTCGGCCGAGCGGGGTCCAGGTCGCTCCCCTATCGGTCGAGCGGGCGAGAAAGATCGAGTAGGCGTAGGTCTCCTCATCGGTCTTGGCCAGCCAGTGTGCGGTGAGACTCCCGTCCGCCGCGGCCACGACGCCCGGCAGGTCGGCCCAGTTGGCAAAGAAGTCGTCACCCTCGGCGATCACCACCGGCTCGGTCCAGGTGCCGGCCAGGCGCGAGAAGAGGAGACGATGCCCTACCCCGCCCTCACCCATGTCCACCTTTTCGAGCCAGGTGTGCACCACCTCGTCCCCGGTGACGGCGAGGTTGGGTGCGAAGGCCTGGTCGCTGGCTGGTGGATCGAGTTGCCGGTAATCGGCGGTGGCGGACGGGTGCTGGGGCTCGTCTGCTGGCGGGTCCGGGGTTGGTCCGGAACAGGCTAGCGCCAGGGTCGCACCGAGAATGGCTGCGATGGATAGCTTGTGGCGGACGGGTGATCGGCCGGCACGGTGGCCGGCCGCTTCGTCCTCGCGGCACTTCAACGGCGCGGGGGAGATCCCCAAACCTCTATCCACCGGGGGGCGCGACTACACCACAGGCGATGCGGCCGCCTGCCGCTCCGGTGGGTTGCGACTCCAGGTCGTCCTCGCCTTCGTGCAGGATGACCGCCCGGCCCACGACCGTGATGGGACCCGCGGCAACGGTGATCATGTCCGAGGTCAGCTCGAGATGACCGACACCGTCTTCTCCCACCTCGATGTTGCCAAAGTCACCGGCGTGGCGCACTCGATCGGCCGGACCGCCGTGGGGAGCGTCCGTGGGATTGAAGTGACCACCGGTGGAGGTGAAATCCTCGGCGCTGCAATCGCCCAACTCGTGCAGATGGAAACCATGCTTGCCGGGGGAGACTCCCTCCACATGGCCGCCGATGGTTACGGTGTCACCTAACTGCGTGAAGCTCACGGTACCGGTGAGAGTGAGGTCACCGCGGGGCTGGAGCATGGCAATGGCCGTCACCGGCTCGGGGGCGGCCGGCGCTTCCACCACCGGGGCGGGAGCGGGAGCTTCTTCTTGCTTGGCGCAACCGGCTACCAGCAACGGCGCACCAACGACGCACAAGATCAGGGCTTTCTTCCATTCGAACATGAGTTTTCTCCTTCGGATTGACAAGCCAGCGGGTAAACGAGATGGCTTCCATCTCGATCCTAGCAGGCTCCGGCACCAGACCGAGGCAGACCTCATCCTGACGGCACGTCGATGCGGCAGGCTAAACTACGCGCCGACCACGCTGCACCTCTTTCTTATCCACGAGTCAACCAACCTGCGGAGATATCGATGCCTCGTCGACTAAGCGCTCTCATCGCCGGCCTTCTGTTCGCCCAACTCGCCGTCGCCGCCGACCTGCCTTCCCCCGAGAGCTTTCTCGGCCATCCGGTGGGAGCCGATCGCCAGCTCGCCCCCTACCCCACGGTGCTCGAATACCTACGCCTGGTAGCGGACGCTTCCGATCGGGTCTCGATCGAGGAGATCGGTCGGTCGACCCTCGACAACGAGATGGTGATCGTTGTCCTCACCTCCGAGAGCAACCAACAGAATCTCGATCGCTATCGCGAGATCGCACGGCAGCTGGCCAATCCCGATGAGTTGGGCGAGGAAGAGGCCCGCGTTCTGGTCGACGAGGGCAAGGCCATCGCCCTGGTGACCTGCACGATCCACTCCACCGAGGTGGGCTCTACCCAGATGAGCATGGAGTTTGTCCACGACTTCGCCACCACCGAAGACCCCGCCAAGCTCGAGTGGATGGAGGAGGTCATCCTGCTGATCATGCCCTCGCTCAATCCCGACGGCCAGGTCATGGTTGTCGACTGGTACAACAAATACCTGGGCACAGAGTACGAGGGCGGACGGATGCCCTGGCTCTACCACCACTATGTGGGCCACGACAACAACCGCGACTTCTACATGCTCACCCAAAAGGAGACGCAGGTAGCCAATCAGGTGCTCTTCCACCGCTGGTTCCCGCAGGTATTTCTCGACGAGCACCAGATGGGCTCGACCGGCGCCCGGATGTTCGTGCCGCCACAGACCGATCCGCTGGCGCTCGAGATCCCTTCGCTGATTTTCCGGCAGGCCGACCTGCTGGGGACCAACATGAGTTACCGCCTGGAGGAGAGCGGCAGGCTGGGTGTGGGTCACAACATGATCTTCGACAGCTACTGGCCGGGGGGCACCCGTAACACCGCCTGGTGGAAGAACGTCACCGGGCTGCTGACCGAGGTCGCCAGCGCACGGATCGCCACACCCATCTATATCGACCCCGGGGAGCTGCAGGGAGGAAGCAAGGGGCTGCCCGAGTACAAACGGCGCGCCAACTTCCCTTCGCCCTGGGAGGGCGGCTGGTGGCGTTTGCGCGACATCGTCGACTACGAGCTGGTTGCCACCTGGGCGCTGACCGAGACCATCGCCGAGTACCGGGAGGAGTTTCTCTCGAACTTCTACGCGATGGGCCGGGGCGCCATCGACGCCGGCCGCACCGAGGCCCCCTACGCCTGGATCCTGTCCCCCGACCAGCACGATCCGGTCGCGGCCGGCCTGCTGGTGGAGCTGCTGCTCGAGCACGGCATCCGTGTCTTCCAGAGTACCCAGCCCCTGCGTGTGGGTCACGCGACCTATCCGATCGGTACCCAGGTTATCCCCGCGGACCAGCCCTACCGCCCCTTCCTGCTGACCATGCTCCGACCCCAGCGCTATCCCGAGATCCTGCCCTACGTCGGTGGACCCATCCTCGAACCCTACGACGTCACCGCCTGGTCGCTGCCGCTGCTCATGGGGGTGGAGATGATCGAGGCCGACACCCCACCGGTAGGTCTGCTCAGCCCGATCGACGCACCGACTTGGCCGAGCACCGAGGTTGCCGACGGACCGGGAGGCTGGGTGCTGCCACACAGCGCCGATTCGGTCTTTACCGCCATGAACCGGCTGCTGGCGGCGGGCAACAAGATATTTTGGCTGGCCGGGGAAGATGGCGACCGAGAGCCGGGAGACGTCTATCTGCCCCCGGGTGAGATCTCCCGCGACGAGCTCGAGCGCCTGGCCGCCGAGCTCCACCTCCCCGTCGAGGCGCTCGAGAGCGAGCCGGTCGGCCCCGCCTACCAGGTGGCCCCGACCCGGGTCGGGTTGTTCAAGCCCTGGGTGGCCAGCATGGACGAGGGGTGGACCCGCTGGCTCCTGGAACGCTACGAGATCCCGTTCATCAATCTCAACAACGACGACATCAAAGAGAGCTCGTTCGGGGCCAAGGTGGACGTGCTGCTCTTCCCCGACGTTTCCAAGACGGTCATCGAGAAGGGCGAGCCCGACACCGAGCAGCGCCAATTCTGGACCCCGCTGCCCCCCGAGTACTCCGGCGGCATCGAGCCCGAGGGTGGCGAGCACATCAAGACCTGGGTCGAGAACGGCGGCACGGTCGTGGCCCTCGACTCCTCGACCGCCTACTTCATCGAGCTGTTCGATCTGCCGGTCACCGATGTCCTGGAGGAGGTGGATGACAAGTCGTTCTCGGCTCCGGGCTCGCTGCTTCGACTCGAGATCGACACCTCCAACCCGATCGGCTTTGGTATGCGGCCGGTCGAGGCCGGTTACTTCGCCAGCTCGCCCGCCTTCCGCACCAAGGTTCCCGATCCGCGGTTCGACCGGCGGGTGGTGGCCCGCTACCCCGACCACCGGGACGACATCCCGGTGAGTGGGTATATCAAGGGGGCCGACCTGCTGACCAGGAGGGCGGCGGTCGTCGAGGTGAAGGTCGGCGAGGGGCGGGTGGTGCTCATCGGCTTTCGCGCCCAACACCGGGCACAGCCGCACCGCACCTTCAAACTGCTCTTCAACGCCCTCTATCTGCCGGGGCTCACAGAGACGACTCTCGGCGAGGACGGGACCTAGCTCTTAGTCGAGGTAACCCAGGGCGCGCAGGGTTTCGCGCGCCTCTTCAGACAGCGTCTGGTCGCCCGCCGCGGCCACCGGAGACCAGCGGAGCTGCTGCAGTCGCCGGGCCATCCAGCGGGTGAGCTCGGCTTCTCTCCGCGATAGATCGCGCCCGGCGCCCGGGTCGGCTAAGAGATCGTAGAGCTCGAGGCGATGCAGGGGTGTCTCTCGGATCTGGAAGGACAGACAGCGGGGGTCGTCGCTCAGCCCGAGGCTCGCCGGCGACTCACAATCATCGGTGGCGAGCTCCACCCGGTGGACCCCGCGGTCGCGGGGCAGGTCGATATCGAATTCGCGCCATTCGGTCCCGGCCATGAGCCGGTCCGTCTCCAGCCCATCGACCGACACCTGGATCGCCCGTGGCTCCTGGAAGCTCTGGATCTCGAGCCTGACCCGGGGAGCCGGGGCATCGAAAGCGACCGTGCGATTGATCCAGGTGCCACCCGGCTCGGAGTTGGGCGAGTAGGCGAGCAGCTGGTGGAGCCCACCCCCTTCGGCACTGACCAGCGAGCGCACCGTCTCCAGGTCGCGGACCTCGGCGTAGACCGCTCGCGGTGTTTGCTCTTCATCCCCTTCGAGCAACGGCCTCAGGCTGGCGCCGGCCAGCTTTTGGGGAGAGGGGATACCGGCAAGATCGACGAGGGTCGGTGCCAGGTCGACGCTCGATACCGGACCCGGGATGCGGAGACCGCTCGCGAGCTCCGGGTGGACGATAACGAACGGCACCCGCAAGGACTCGGGGTAGAGCTGGGTGTGGCCGAGCCGCCCATGGTCGGCAAGCTCCTCGCCGTGGTCGGCGGTGATGATGATCGTCGTGTCACCGCTAAGCCCCAACACTTCGAGCTCGGCAAAAAAACTCGCCAATACCTCGTCGGTGTAGCGGATCGAGGCGTCGTAAAGGGCTCGATAGTAGGAGAGGGTCTCAGCCGTCAGCTCGACTTCACCGGCGTTGAAGGCGCGCAGGGTCGGCCCCACCGGCGCAGGTCCCGGCGGCGGCTCACCCGGCCAGAGCTCGGAGCGGTAGGGCTCGGGGGGATCGTAGGGGTCGTGGGGCGAGTAGGTGTGGAGAAAGAGAAAGAACCGGTCTTCTCCGGCCAGCCGCCGTAGAAAATCCAAACCCCGCTCGAAGGTGCGCTCGATGTCGGCGTCGGCGGCGTGCGCCGTGTCGGTGAACTCCTCGAAGCCGCGCGCAAAACCGTAGCCGCCGGCCATGAACCCCCCCTCGGTGTGGCCGGCAGTGCGGAAGCCGCTGGCGAGGAAGAGCTCGGGCAGAGTGGGAATCTCCCCGGCCAACACTCCCGACGGCGGGTAGACCCCATGCTGGGGCGGGTAGAGCCCGGTAAAGAGCGACAGATTCGACACCAGAGTCCCCGGATAGGGGGCGATCGCCCAGTCGACAACGGCTGAGCGCGCCGCCAGCGAGTCGAGGAAGGGACTGGTGGGCGGGTCGTAGCCGTAGAACCCCAGGTGATCGGCCCGGAGAGCGTCCAGCGCGATCACGATGTATCCCCGGGTGGGCTGGAGACTATCGCCGGAGTGCCGGCTGGCCGGCGTTTGGGTCTCCGGCTGACAGCCACTCAGCAGCAGTGACCCCAGAGCGGCGGCCGCCACCCGCGCCACCGACCACAACCTCTTCTCGGGCGTTCTCATTTCGACAGCTGAAGACTCTACCAGCCGTCCGCCGACAACTGGTCGACCGGTCCGTGTCTACTGGATGGCTTCGATCTCGTCCAGCAGATCGGCCACCACCCGGAAGCCGCCACGCCAGAACTCTGGGTCTGTGATGTCCACACCGATCTCCGACAGGATGGCGACCGGCGATGCCGAGCCGCCATAGGCCAGAAGCTTCAGATAGCCGGGGATGAATGCCTCGCCCTGTTCCTTGAAGCGCTGATAGAGAGCGAGCACCAGCAGCTGGCCAAAGCTGTAGGAGTAGCAGTAGAAAGGGGTCTGATAGATGTGCGGCACGGTGACCCACTCGCGCTGGAACTCCGGGCCGACCTCGATGCTGTCGCCAAACTGCTCGGTGAGGGTGCCCAGGTAGATCTCGTTGAGCTCATCAGGGGACTTGCCCGCACGGATGGCGTCGTGGGCGGCGAGCTCGAAACGGACGAAGTAGGCCTGACGCATGACGGTGGCGTAGATGTCGTCGAGCGCGCTCGCCAGCAGCTCGCGCCTCGCCAGGGGGTCGGACTCTTCGGCCAGCAGCCGATCGGTCAACAGCATCTCGGCGAAGACCGAGGCGGTCTCGGCCAGCGGCAGAGAGGCGTGTTGGGTGAGTAGCGAATGGTCCGCGGCCAGCAGGCTGTGTAGCGCGTGACCCAGCTCGTGGGCGAGCGTCGCCACGTCGCGCACCCGGCCGGTGTAGTTGAGCAGCAGCCAGGGGGTTTGACTCGGCAGCACGGTGGCACAGAAGGCACCCCCCTTCTTGCCCGGCCGGAGCTCACTGTCGATGTGGGTGTCGGCAAAGACCCGCTCGGCCTTCTCCGCCACCAGTGGGTGAAAGGCTTCCAGGGTCTCGAGCACCAGACCGACGGCGTCGCCATAGGCGATCTCCCGCTCCGAGGCCGCCAGCGGTGCGTAGATGTCGTAGCGCCGAAGACGGTCGAGCCCCAACCATGCCGCTTTCTGTCGGAAATAGCGCTGGAAGAGGCCGACATTCTCGCTGGTCACGTCGAGCAGGGTCTCGACCGCGGCGTCGGGGATGTCGTTGGCGATGTTGCGCACCGCGATCGGCGAGTTGAACCCCCTGAGCTCGACATTCTCGCTGTACCAGTCCCGGACCCGATTGACATACATCTGGGCGAGGATCTTGGCCTCCTGCCCGAAGACCCGGTAGAGCTCCTTGTAGGCCGCTTCGCGCCGTTCGGGCTCGGGCGAGAAGGCATGGCTCATGAGCTCGTCCCTGGTCAGGGTCCTGGTCTCGCCATCGACCTCCAGCTCGAACTCGAGCCGGTTTGTGAGCATGGCGTAGAGGGTGAGGACCGCACCCATGCCGTTGGCGTCCTTGAGATTGACGATCTGCTCCGAGCTCTCTTCCAGGGTGAAGGGTTTGAGCCGCCGGAGATCCTCGAGGAAGTGCCGGTAGTCCGCATTCTCCTCGGCGCTCGGCAGGAGCCTTGCGCCCTCCTCGTCGTTCAGACCCTTCCACCAGAGGGTAAAGAAAAGGATGCGGTTCTCGTAGCCGGTAAGAACCTGCTCAATCCGGTTCTTGTAGGTGAGTGCCGCCTCCGACTGGGTGTCGGCGGCAAACCAGAGCGAGCCGTAGGAAGCGAGGACCCAGACCCGCTCGAGCAGCGCCTCGTACTCGCCCAGGATCTCGAAAAATGCTGGCTTCTCGAGGCCAGAAGTCAGATCCTCGCGCCGCTTCTCGAAGGCCTCGACCGCCTTCTCCAAATTGGCCAGCCGCTCCGTGATTATCGCTTCGCTGGGCTCCGGCAGAAGCTCGGAGAGATCCCAGCTGGTCTGCTCGTACTGTCTTGTAGCAACTGTCACATTCAATCCTCTGCCGCCACTCCTCGCCAGCAAATTGCCGACCGACCCGTCGACATGAAGGACGGATTCTAGCCCGAATATCGCTCGCTGCGGGGACCCCACCGCCCGCCCCGTGAGGGCTTGAGCCCTTTATACTCGAACCCGGCTTCTACCTCATGACCAAAACCTCCCGCGGTCTCGGCTGCCTCGTCCTCTTCGCCCTGCCCTTCGCCGGCGCTGGGCTCTTCGTCATGTTTCTGGCGGCAAGAATGCTGTGGGGCTGGTACGAGGCACAGTCCTGGGTCGAGACACCGGCCAGGATCATCTCCACCGACCTCCAGGTCAACACCGGCAGTGACAGCACGACCTTCAAGGCCGTGGCCAGCTATGAGTACACCTGGGCCGGCACGCCCTATGTCGGCAGACGGGTGAGCCTCAGCCCGGGAGCCGACAACATCGGCTCCTTCCACCAGGACAGACAGGCCGAGCTGGCGCGGTACCGGGAGAGCGGCGAGCTCTTCCGCTGCTACGTCGATGCCGACGAGCCGAGTCGCTCGATCCTCTACCGCGAGATGCGCTTGGGGATGTTCACTTTTCTTATGCTGTTTGGTGGCGTCTTCGCCGGTGTTGGCTTTGGCCTCATGGGCGCCGGGTTCTTGGGCAAACGCAAGGTCCAAGAAGAGGAGCAGCTCGCCAGCCAGCATCCGGAAGACCCCTGGCGCTGGAAGCCCGAGTGGGCGAACGGTCGCATTACCGCCTCGGGACGCGCCGGCTTCGTCTTGCCCGGAATCATGGCGCTGTTCTGGAATCTAGTCTCCCTGCCCCTGCTTTTCGTACTGCCCGAGGAGATCTTCGAGAAGGGAAATCGAGCCGCCCTGCTCGGATTCATCTTTCCCCTGGTGGGGCTTGGCTTGCTCGTCTGGGCCGGTCGCGCCTTCTTGCGTTGGAAGAAGTACGCCGACTCGGTCTTCGAGATGTCGAAAGTGCCGGGAGTGGTCGGTGGGAAGCTCGAGGGCCGCATATTGACTTCGGTCAACATCGAAACGGTTTCGGGCTTCGATCTCACCCTCAACTGCGTCCACCGGGTCACCAAGGGCAGCGGCGACAGCCGCAGCACCACCGAGAGCATCCTTTGGCAGGAGCGACAGCACATCGAACGCGAGCTCCTCGACTACGACCCCACCCGCTCCTCGATCCCGGTGCTGTTTGCCATCGCCTACGACACCCAACCGACCGAGGAGCGGAGCGATGATGACGAGATCCTCTGGCGGCTCGAGCTCGAGGCGGAGACCCCGGGGATCGACTACGCCGCCAAATTCCAGGTACCGGTTTTCAAAACCGCCGACAGCCGACGCGACTTCGAGCTCCAAGACAGCCCCCAAACCAGCCACCTCTCCGCCCAGGACCCGATCACCCTGCTGGCAACCGAAAGCATCCGCAAGGAGTTCCTACCGACCGGGGGCTACGCCCTGATCTTCCCTGCCGCGCGGCACAAAGGGGCCGCCCTCGGCTTGACGGCCTTCTTCGCCCTCTGGACCGCGATCACTTTCTTCCTCTTCGTATCCGACGCCCCGCTCCTCTTTCCCATCGTCTTCGCCCTGTTCGACCTCCTCATGCTCTGGGCGGTCCTCGACATCTGGCTCGACCAACGCCGAGTCGAAGTCCGACCCGACCGGCTGCTGCTCTCCGGCGGCATCCTCGGCCAGGGCAAGACCAACCACATCCCACGCACTCAAATCACCGCCATCCGACCCATCCGCGGCATGCAAGCCGGCAACAAGCTCTACTACCGCATCGAGGTCACCACCCAAGACGGCAAAAAGCACCTAGCCGCCAGCAAGCTAGGGGGCCTCACCCTAGCGCGGCAGGTAGTTGAAGAGATGCAGGGCCTGGGGGCGTAGGGGAGGAGGGGCGCGGACTATTCGGTGGTGATCGGCTGGCCCTTGTCCGCTAGCGCGGCCATCAGTGTGTGCCAGGCCAGCGTCGCGCACTTGACGCGCACCGGGAATTCGCGCACGCCCTCGAAGACACGTAGCTTGCCGAGCTCGGCGTCGGCCTCGCCGGCGACGCTCGGGTCACCGGTCAGCAGCTCGTGGAAGCTCTCGTAGAGGGTCTCGATCTCGCCTAGGGTCTTACCGGTGATCGCTTCGGTCATCAGCGAGGCCGAGGCCACCGAGATGGCGCAGCCCCGACCCTCGAAACGGATCTCGGTGACGCGATCTCCATCCATCTTGAGATAGAGCGTCAGCTGGTCGCCACACAGGGGATTGTCGCCCTTCGCCTCGTGGTCGGCATCGTCCAGCGCGCCGCGATTGCGCGGCTTCTTGTTGTGGTCGAGGATGACCTCCTGGTAGAGATCCATCAACTCCGACATCAGCCAAAAAGCTCCCTGACACGTTCGACACCCGCCACCAGGCGGTCGACCTCTTCGCGGGTGTTGTAGAGCGCGAACGAGGCGCGCGTTGTCGCCGGCAGCCCGAAGCGATCCATGACCGGCTGCGCACAGTGGTGACCGGCGCGCACCGCCACGCCCTCGCGGTCGAGGATCGTGCCCACATCGTGAGCATGAACGTCGCCGACGACAAACGAGATCACACTCGCCTTGTTCGCGGCCGTGCCGATAATGCGCACCTCGGGGATCGCCTCCAGCGCCGCGGTGGCGTAGCTCAGAAGAGCGTGCTCATGGGCGGCCACCCCGCTCATGTCCAGAGCTTCGAGATAGTCGATGGCGGCCCCCATGCCGATGGCGCCGGCGATGTTGGGGGTGCCCGCCTCGAACCGGGCAGGGGGCGAGCTGAACTCGGTCTTCTCGAAGGTCACCGACCGGATCATCTCGCCGCCGCCCTGGTAGGGGGGCATGTCAGCGAGTAGATCCAAGCGGCCATAGAGGGCCCCGACACCGGTTGGTCCAAAAAGCTTGTGGGACGAGAAGGCGTAGAAGTCGCAGCCCAGATCCTGGACGTCCACTTCGAGATGGGGCACCGCCTGTGCCCCGTCGATCAGCACCGGCACATCCCTGGCGTGGGCCAGGCGGATCATCTCCGCGACCGGGTTGATGGTGCCCAGGGCGTTGGAGACATGGGTGATCGCCACGATCCGCGTGCGCTCGGAGAGCAGTTTCTCGTACTCCTCGACAACGACCTCGCCCCGGTCGTTGATCGGAGCCACCACCAGGCTCGCACCCTTCTCCGCGCACAGCAGTTGCCAGGGGACGATGTTCGAGTGGTGCTCCATGGTGGTGATCAAGACCTCGTCGCCGCCACCAACATGCTGCCGGCCGTAGGTCGAGGCCACGAGATTGATCCCCTCCGTCGTGCCCCGGACAAAGACCATCTCCTCTTCCCGAGCGGCGTTGACAAAGCGCTGCACCTTCCGCCGCGCCTCCTCGTAGGCGTCGGTGGCCTTCTCCGACAGGTAGTGCACCCCGCGGTGAACGTTGGAGTAGAACCGCCGGTAGCACTCGGCCTCGGCATCCAGCGCCGCCTCCGGCTTCTGCGCCGATGCGGCGTTGTCGAGATAGGCGAGCGGTTTGCCGTGGACGGTCTGGTGGAGCGCCGGGAAGTCGGCGCGGATGCGCTCGACGTCGAAGGCCGGGCGCTCACCCGCGACCGAGCGTGAGTTTTTGGGAGTTTGCAGGGTGGTCATCTCAGTCACTCGATTTTCTCAGATCGGGTTGTTCTCGTGCCATCCGCCAAGACGGCCGGCACAGAGGCCGGCCGCTTCGTCAATCTATTCGGCCCCTAAGCCCTTAAGCCCCTGGGCCCCCAAGCCCTTCTTCCTCACACCGCTTGCCGGACGATGTCTCCCTTTGGCAGCCGGCGGAAGAGAAACTCCTCCAGGTCGCGCTTTACCGACCCGACCTTGATCCGGTCGACGATGTCGGAGGCGAAGGCGTAGGTCAGCAGACTCCTTGCCGCCTCCTCGCCGATCCCGCGTGAGCGCAGATAGAAGACCGCGGTGTCGTCGAGCTGACCAACCGTCGACCCGTGGGTGCACTTGACGTCGTCGGCGAAGATCTCGAGCTGCGGTTGCGAGTTGCACAGCGCATCGGGCGACATCAGCAGATTGCGGTTGGTCTGCTTGGCGTCGGTCTTCTGCGCCCCCGGATGGACATGAATCAGCCCGCTGAAGACGGCGCGGGCCTTACCTTCCAGAATCCCCTTGTACAGCTCGTGGCTGTCGCAGTGGGGTTGGACGTGGTCGACCCGCATGTGGTTGTCGACCAACTGTGTGCCTTCGACCATGTAGAGCCCGTTCAGAGTGGCCTCGGCCCCTTCCCCGTCCAGTACCGCTTTGACGTCGTTGCGCACGATCGCTCCACCCCAGGAGATGGAATGGGAGGAGAAGTTGCTGTCGCGTCCGAGCTGGATCTGGAAGGTCGCCGTGTGGAAGGCCTCGGTCGTCTCCCGCTGCAGCTTGTAGTGATCGATGACGGCATTGTCTCCGGTCACCACCTCGGTCACGGGGGAGCACAGATAGCTCCCTTCGCCGACGGTGACGTACTGCTCGACCACGGTCACCTGGCTGCTCTCTTCCGCGACGAAGAGGTTGCGCGGGAAGAAGCCGATCGGACGCTCTTCCGGTCGGCCGACCATCACGATGTTGACGGGCTGTTCGACCACGACATTGCGCGGCACGTAGAGAAAGACACCGTCGCGCAGAAAGGCCGTGTTGAGGGCCACAAATGCCTGCTCCTCGAAACGCGCGTAGCGGGCCAGGTGGCGTTCGATCTGGTCGGGATAACGCTCCAGAGCTTCGGCCAGACCACAGGCGACGACCCCCTCGGGAAGCCCGTCGAGGCGCGAGCGCTCGGGAACGAAGCGGCCGTTGACGACGACCAACTGGGCGCAGCCCTCGTAGTCGAACGGCGCGAGATCCCGATCCGAGATCTCCGCCGGGGCGGAATCGAGCCGGAGCTCCGTCCGCGCGATCGGCGCCACATTGGTGAACCGCCACTGCTCTTCGCGCACGGTGGGGAAGCCCAGGTCGACAAAGCGCTCGAAAGCGGTGTGCCGCAGCTTCTCGATTCTCTCCGGCCCGGCAACGGGAAGATCTCGCAGGAAGTGGTCGAACTCGACTACGTACCGGTCGACACCGGTCTCGGTGAGTGTCATCGTCATCGTTGTAGCTCCACTCAGACGCTCACCGGTTCGCTGGCGGAGACCTGGTGCTCGAGCCAGGCGTAGCCCTTCTCCTCGAGCTCGAGAGCCAGCTCCTTGCCACCGGAGCGGACAATCTGACCGTCCACCAACACGTGCACGAAGTCGGGAACGATGTAGTTGAGCAGCCGCTGATAGTGGGTGATGACCAGAAAGGAGCGCTCGTCGTTGCGCAGCGTGTTGACACCCGCGGCGACCACCTGCAGCGCATCGATGTCCAGTCCGGAATCGGTCTCGTCCAGCACCGCCAGAACGGGGTCGAGCACCGCCATGTGAAAGATCTCGTTACGCTTCTTCTCGCCACCCGAGAAACCCTCGTTCACCGGCCGGTTGAGTAGCGCTTCGTCCATTTTCACCAGCTTCATCTTCTCCCGCACATAGGTGAGGAAGTCCATGGCATCCATCTCGTCGAGACCGCGGTGGGTGCGGATGGCATTCAGCGCCGCCTTGAGGAAATAGACGTTACTCACGCCCGGGATCTCTACCGGATACTGGAAGGCCATGAACAGACCCTCGCGGGCGCGCGCTTCCGGCGCCAGCTCCAGCAGATCCTCTCCCTTGTAGAGAATCTGCCCCGCGGTCACCTCGTAGACCTCGTTGCCTGCCAGCACCTGGGCAAGAGTCGATTTGCCCGAGCCGTTGGGTCCCATGATGGCGTGTACCTCACCGGGATCTACCGTGATGTCGACGCCTTTCAGGATTTCCACTCCCTCCGCCGAGGCGTGAAGGTTTTTGATTTCCAGCATGGTCATCTGTTGTTTCTCTCTTCTTTTGTTTGGTTATCGTCAGTCGGCCGGCACGGGGGCCGGCCGCTTCGTTTCGCCGGGTTGTTTCTAACCTACGCTTCCTTCGAGGCTGATTTCGAGGAGCTTGCGTGCTTCCACCGCGAATTCCATCGGCAGCTCGTTGAAGATCTCCTTGCAGAAGCCGTTGACGATCATCGACAGGGCGTCCTCCGTGTCGATGCCCCGCTGGTTGCAGTAGAAGATCTGATCCTCGCCCACCTTGGAAGTCGAGGCCTCGTGCTCCATCTGAGCTGTGGTGTTCTGGACATCGATATAGGGAAAGGTGTGAGCCCCGCACTCCTCGCCGATCAGCATCGAGTCGCATTGCGAGAAGTTGCGCGCGTTGTCGGCGCCTTTGAGAATCTTGACCGCTCCCCGGTAGGTGTTCTGACCATACCCGGCCGAGATCCCCTTGGAAATGATGGTGGAGGTGGTGTTCTTACCCACGTGGGTCATCTTGGTGCCGGTGTCGGCCTGTTGATAGGCCTTGGTCAGGGCAACCGAGTAGAACTCACCCACCGAGTCATCCCCCTTGAGAATGACGCTCGGGTATTTCCAGGTGATGGCGGAACCGGTCTCCACTTGAGTCCAAGAGATCTTTGCCGCCCGCCCGGCCGCCAGACCCCGCTTGGTCACGAAGTTGTAGATGCCGCCTTTGCCGGTCTCGGGGTCGCCCGGGTACCAGTTCTGCACCGTGGAGTATTTGACCTGGGCTTTCTCATGAGCGTAGATCTCGACCACGGCTGCATGCAACTGGTTCTCGTCCCGCATCGGCGCGGTGCAGCCCTCGAGGTAGCTGACGTAGGCGCCCTCCTCGGCAATGATCAGAGTACGCTCGAACTGTCCGGTGTTCTGGGCATTGATCCGGAAATAGGTCGAAAGCTCCATCGGACAGCGCACACCCTTGGGTATGTAGACGAAGGAGCCGTCGGAGAAGACCGCCGCGTTCAAGGCGGCGAAGAAGTTGTCGCTCGCGGGCACCACCGAGCCCAGGTACTTGCGCACCAGCTCGGGGTGGTTCCGGACTGCTTCCGAGATGGGGCTGAAGATAACGCCGGCCTCGGCCAGTTTTTCCTTGAAGGTGGTCGCCACCGAGACGCTGTCGAAAACGGCGTCGACGGCAACACCCGCCAACATCTTCTGTTCTTCCAGCGGAATGCCCAGCTTCTCGTAGGTCCTCAAGATCTCCGGGTCCACGTCGTCCAGGCTCTGCGGCCCATCCTCTGTCGACTTTGGCGCCGAGTAGTAGGAGATCGACTGATAATCGATCGGCTCGTAATGGATGTTGGCCCAAGTGGGCTCGGTCATCGTCAGCCAGTGACGATAGGCTTTGAGGCGCCACTCCAGAAGCCATTCCGGCTCGCCCTTCTTCTCCGAGATCAACCGGATAACGTCTTCGTCGAGGCCCGGGGGAATGGTCTCCTGCTCGACGTCGGTGACGAAACCGGCCTCGTAGCCCTGCTTGACGCGTTCTTCGAGAACGTCGGTAGTTTCGGCTGGCATTATCTTTACCTTGACTCTCCAGGGTCTGACACCAAGCCCTCAGGCGAGCTCGGCATCGCTATTTGTTTTGCTGTCGGCTCTCCCAGCATGACGAGCCGCGGAGCGCTGCCACGGGTCATGTCCGCCAGGGTGATGTCCTCGAGTGCCCGCTGGATAGCGCGATTGATCCGCTGCCAGTTGCCGCGCACCGGACAGTTGGGCTCCTGTGAGCACTCGCTGGGGCTGTCGTCGATACACTCGGTGATGGCGATCGGCCCTTCGAGCACCGTGACGATGTCGAAGACGGTGATCTCCTCGACGGCTCGATCGAGGGTGTAGCCCCCCTTGACCCCCCGGTGCGACGACAGCAGGCCGCCCCGCACCAGGAGCTTTAGGACCTTGCTCACGATCGGGTGCGGGAGACCGGCCTCGGCGGCCATCTCGTTGGCGGTATAGAGCCGGTCCGCATCGCCGGCCATGCGGGTCAGCAGCACGATGCCGTAGTCGGCTTGTTTGGTAATCCGCAGCACGGGATGTAGCCCTTCACCTAAACCGGACCGAGCCGGTCCAGATTCGATCCCATAATAGCAGCGACGCTTGGTTTGTCAAGCAGTTTGCTGGTTATCTGTGCTGCCGGCCGACCGCCGGCGTGGAGGGGGCTTCGTCCAGGATCTCCCGGACCTTCCTCGCCAGGGTCTCCATGGAGAAGGGTTTCTGCAGGAAGTTGACACCCCCCTTACCGGCGCCACGATCGACGAATCCTTCCAGACGCTCCGTATAGCCCGACATCAAGAGCACCCGGACACTGGGCTGCATCCGCCCCAGCTTCTCCGCCAGCTCGGTACCGCTCATCCCCGGCATGACAATGTCGCTGAGCATGAGGTCGATCGGGGCCTCCTCCTTCCCCACCAGCTTCACCGCCTCTTCACCGTCACTGGCTTCGAGCACTCGGTAACCCTGACCGGTGAGAAACTGGCGCAGCAGACCGCGCACCGCGTCTTCATCCTCTACCAGCAACACCGTCTCGTTGCCACCGAGGGGAAGGGTTAGCGCCATCGGCTCGGGCTCCTCCGCTTCGGTCATCACACTGTTCAAAAAGACTCGGAAGGTCGCCCCCTCGCCCGGCTCACTGTCGACCCGGATATGCCCGCCGCTCTGCTCGACAATGCGGTAGACCGTCGACAGCCCCAGTCCTGTTCTTGTCGCTCGGTTCTTGGTGGTGAAGAAGGGCTCGAAGATGTGCCGAAGGATCTCGGGATCGATCCCAACGCCTGTGTCCTGGATCTTGAGAGCCACGAAGGAGCCCGGCTCCAGCTCGGGATAGCGCTCCTTTGAAACCTCGTTTACATCCAGATTCGCCGTCGTGATGAGGAGCTTGCCGCCATCCGGCATCGCATCCCGCGCGTTGACCGCCAGGTTGAGCAAGACCAGCTCCAACTGTCCGGCATCGGCGTGAATCTTGTCCAGCTCCGAGCCCAGCTGGGTCACGATTTCGACCTGCTCGCCGACCGATCGCTGCAGCATCTCCTCGATCCCCAGGATCAGTTGATTGAGGTCGAGCACCCGTGGGGAGAGGACCTGCTGCCGGCTCAGGGCCAGAAGCTGTCGGGTCAGGCGGGCGGCACTCTTCCCGGCCGCCTTGATCTCCTTGGCATCGTGCATTACCGGATCGGCGGGATCGACCCGCACCTGGATGAGGTCGGCATGGCCGTTGATGACCGTTAACAGATTGTTGAACTCGTGGGCCAGCCCCCCCGCCAACTGTCCGACCGCCTCCATCCGTTGCACCTGGAGAAGCTGTTGCTCCAGAGCCCGCTGCCGAGAGACGTCGCGGAGGATGCCGCGGAAGCCCACGACCTCGCCCGCCTCGTTGCGCACAGCGGTGGTGGTTTCCAGGACCACGAGCTCGGTGCCGTCCTTCCTCTTCAGGGCGATCTCGAAGTCCTTGACCTTGCCGTCCTCGATCAGACTGCGCACCGCCCGCTCACGCTCGGCGGTGTCCCGGTAGAGCTCGCTGCCGATGTCCACCTCCATCAGCTCGGCCTTGGACTCATAGCCGAACATTTCGACACCCGCCTCGTTGATATCCACCAGCTTGCCCTCGTGTGTGCTGATAAATATCGCGTCTTGCGAATCCTCGAATAGCCGCCGGAATTTCTGCTCCGACTCCCGCAGTGCCTTCTCCGCCCGCCTGAGCTCGGAAACGTCCCTCAAGGTGCCCCAGACGCGCGTCAGCTGACCGTCCTCGACCACCCCGAGAACATTCCCCAGATAATGCTGGGTGCTGCCACCGTCGACCGTCTGCTCAGTCTCCACCACCTCTTGGCGATACCCCGAGCGTATAAAGGTCCTCAGGTCCTCGCTTGACTCCTCGGGAGGCTCCAGGCGGTCCATTCGCGCCCCCAGTACCTCCCCGACCGACGAGAACCCAAACGTCCTGGCCGCGGCCTCGTTGCACTCGGCAAGAAACATGGAGCGTTGGAGTCGAGCGATCTGCTCGTCCTCGGACAGACCGAGCGGCATCGGGGGCGTGACTTCGTAGCGCCAGATCGCCTCGGTGCTCCGATTGACAAAATCCCGGTAGCGCGCCTCCCGCCGGCGCAGCTCTTCCTCGGATCGGACACGCTCCAGTTCGGCCGCGGCCCGCAGTGCGAAAATCTGCAGGATCGACTCGGCGGGCTCAGCACTCGCCAGCGGCGTCGAGTCCATCACCACGAGCAGGCCCAGGACCTGCCTCGCCGAGCCCAATAGCGGCGCCCCGACGTAGCTTTCGATCCCCTTCTTCTCGAGCCCGGTGTCTTCCGGAAAGTGCTTGCTGACGCCTTTCGGGTAGCAACACACCTCGCCGTCGATGACGTTGTGGCACGGGGCGCCGGCAAGCAGGTACTCGAAATTCTCCGCTGCCTCGCCGTGGGACCAGGCCGCAACGGTGTGGATGCGATCATCGTCGGCCTGCACCAACTCGCCGACAAAGGCGTGATCCATGTCGAGAGCCTCCGCCAGGTGCCGCACCAGATCGCTGAAAAAGTCTTCGCCGGTCGCTCTCGACACGCCTTCGGCGACGTAGTGGATCGCCGCCTCCGCCCGCCTGCGCTCGGTGATGTCCCTCGCAATGCCGTCGATGGCGACAACCTCTCCATCCTCGCCCACAATCGGTGAAATGGTGTCTTCGATCCAGCGAATCGTGCCCGTCTTCGGCTGGATACGGTAGGTCACCGTCTGGGTGGTCTTTTTGACTCGCGCCTCCTCGAAGACCCGGCGCACCAGATCGACATCCTCGGGCAGAATCGTTTTGAGCCAGAATTCGGGGTCGGCATAGATCTCTTTGGGTTCGTAGCCCCATATCTTCGACCAAGCCGGGCTGACGTAGCGGACAGTTAGATCGCCGTCCTCATCCAGCTCCGAGCTCCAGAAGCAGTCGGGAACGCCATCGGCGAGACGCTCGAACTTGGCCAGCGCGGCGTCGCGTTCGGCTTCGATGCTCCGCGCCGTAGTGACGTTCCGTACGATCGCCACCCAGCCATCGACCACACCTTCGTGGAGATCGGGGGCGACACCAAACTCGCCAACGACAGTCTCTCCGGAGCTCGCCTCGAGCCCGAGCTCGAAACCCGATACGGCTTCAC
Organism: Thermoanaerobaculia bacterium; assembly: GCA_049678185.1. Taxonomy (GTDB): domain Bacteria; phylum Acidobacteriota; class Thermoanaerobaculia; order Multivoradales; family JAHEKO01; genus M0029. The sequence goes on along the minus strand of JBAUDS010000317.1, from coordinate 11,491 downwards.
CCACCAGTGCCCGTTTGACCATCTCCCGGTATCGGTCCCGATCCTCCGGCACCACCAACTCTTCGAAGAACCGACCCTCCCAGTCCTCCCGCGACCACCCGGTGACCCTCTCGAAGGAGGCATTGAGCCAGGTCACCTGGCCGTCGGCCCCGACCACCGCCAGCATGTGAGGAGTGCCTTCGATAAACGCCCGATACCGCTGCCGTGAGCGCTGGAGCACACTCTCCATCTCGCGGCGCTCTTGCGCCTCTCTCTTGCGTGCGATCTCGAGCCTGTTGAGCAGAAAGACGAACAAGAAAGCCAACAGACTCACCGCCAGGACCGGAATCTCGTAGAGGGCGTTCTCCCACAGCGGCGCCCCGCTCTCTACCAGGCTGCGCAGCGAGAACAGCTGGCGCAGGGCCATCAGCACCAGCATCGCCGTCAGCAGACCCATGCGCCAATTGCGCTGCCGACGCCCCAGGATGAGCGACCAGACCACCGCCAGCAGCGTGATTCCGGTCGAGATGATGAGTACACCCGTCATTGAGAAAAGAGTTCCCTATACCTCGACCCCCGAAGGGGCCGCTCCCCCAAAACCACCTCGCGCCAATCGGCTGAAGTCTACAGGATGAGGTTAGACACTAGCTGTGAAATGACAACGGACAGCGGCGCGGGAAGCGTCAAGCACCCTCCCGAGCCGGCCGCACGGCAGTGGTCCCCGGACCCGGTTCCAGGAGCACTGCCAGCCAGCGCATCTTGGGTGAGTGCTCCAACATGATCTTGATCACCATGGTCAACGGCACCGAGAGCAACATGCCGACCGGACCCCAGAGCCAGCCCCAGAAGACCAGTGACAGAAAGACCACAAGCGTCGACAGACCGAAGCTGCGCCCCATCCAGATGGGCTCGAACAGATTGCCCACCAGGAAGTTGACCGCGAGATAGCCCAGCGCCAGGAGAGCCGCGCGGCCGATCCCATGCTGGACCAGGGTCACCAGGACCGGCAGGATTGCCGCCAGGATCGAGCCGATGACCGGTACGTAGTTGAAGACGAAGGCGACCAGTCCCCAGAGCAGCGGAAAAGGCACATCGAGCAGCGCCGCCCAACCCCAGAGGACCACTCCGGTGAAGAGGCTGACCAGGGTCTTGACCTCCAGATAGCGCTGTACCTCTTTGGTGATACCGGTGAAATAGCGGATCGCGGTATCGCCCTTACCGAAAGCGCGCTGCAGCTTCTCCGGCAGCCACGCTCCCTCCGCCAGCATGCAGATCATGATGATCAGGACCAGGGCGACACTGGAGACCGCCGAGGTGATTCCCAAAACGGTGCCACCGAGAATCCCACCCAACCTGTCGACCATGAAACCGGGATCCAATGGCTCCAGTGCCAGCCAATCGGTGATCTGAATGTCGCGAGCCTCCAGGGTCTCGATGAAGCCCCGCGCCTTGTCCACCAGCTGCTCCACATAGGCGGGAGCCGCCAGTGCAAACTCGCTGACCGTGCTGCTGATCAAGAAGCCGAAGGCCGTCAACAGTGCGGCCACGGCCAAGACCGTCAGCAGCAGGGCGAGCGGCAGCCGGACCCGGTGTCGCACCAACCAGTACAACATGGGAAAGCTCAAGACGCTCAAGAAGAAGGCCAGAACCACGGGCAAGATGACCGGCGCTCCGGCCTTGAGGCCGGCGACGACCACCACCAGCGAGGCCATCACCAAAAGGGTCTTGCTGCCCTGCGAACGCGTGCTTTCTGCCGACATCTTCCCCACCATTCTCGCCGACGGTTCAGGAGCCGACCGAGCTCCTCGAGCGGATGTTGTCGACCAATTCCTTCACCACGCCCGGTTCGGCCAGCGTGGAGACGTCACCAAGATCTTCGTATTCGCCCGCGGCTATCTGACGCAGGATCCGCCGCATGATCTTGCCGGAGCGCGTCTTGGGGAGACCGCTTGCGACGTGAATCCGATCGGGTGTGGCGATGGGACCGATGGCATGCCGGACTTGCTCCTTGAGCGCGCCCACGAGTTGGTCGCGCTCGGTGCTCTCGAATTCGGGGGTGATCAGCACAAAAGCATAGATGCCCGTGCCCTTGAGCTCGTGGGGAAATCCGACCACGGCGGCCTCCGCCACCGCCTCGTGGCCCACCAGGGCACTTTCGATCTCCGCCGTCCCCAGACGGTGGCCCGAAACGTTGAGGACATCGTCAACCCGTCCGGTGATCCAGTAGTAGCCGTGCTCGTCCCGTCGGCAGCCGTCACCGGTGAAGTAGAGCCCCGGAAAACGCGTAAAGTAGGTCCGCCGAAAGCGCGAGTGATCACCCCAGATGGTTCTTGCCTGACCCGGCCATGGCCGTTTTATGCAGAGATTCCCCTGCACGTCGTTACCCTCCAGCTGTCTGCCGTCGTCATCCACGATCACCGGTTCGATGCCAAAGAAGGGCACCGTCGCCGAGCCGGGCTCGGTCGCGATGGCTCCGGGTAACGGAGTAATAAGGATCCCTCCGGTCTCGGTCTGCCACCAGGTGTCGACCACGGCACAGCGTCCGCTGCCGACCACATCGTGATACCACTGCCAGACCTCCGGATTGATCGGCTCGCCCACCGATCCCAGTATTCTAAGACTGTCGCGTTTGTACTTCTCGACCCACTGGTTCCCGGCCCGAGCGATGGCGCGTATGGCCGTGGGCGCGGTGTAGAAGATATTGACCCCCAGGTCGTCCACGATCCGCCAATAGCGACCGGCATCGGGATACGTCGGGGTGGACTCGAACATCACGGTGGTCGCGCCGTTGGCAAGCGGACCGTAGATGATGTAGCTGTGGCCGGTGATCCAACCGATATCGGCGGCACAGAAGTAGACGTCTCCGGGGTGGAAGTCGAAGACATACTTGTGTGTCAGCGCCGCATAGAGCAGATAGCCGGCGGTGGTGTGGAGAACGCCCTTGGGCTGGCCGGTCGATCCCGAGGTGTAGAGGACGAACAGTGGAGACTCCGAGTGCATCCATTCCACCGGGCAGGTGGACCGTTGCTTCTCCATCTCCTCGGGTAGCCAGAAATCGCGCCCGGCGATCATCGGCACATCGTTCTCTGTGCGGCGTGCTACGAGAACCGTCTCCACCTGAGACAATCCCGCCACCGCCTGGTCGGCCGTCGCCTTGAGACGGATCCGGCGTCCACCCCTCAAGCCCTCGTTGGCCGTCACCAGGACTTTGCAGCCGGCGTCCAGGATGCGCTCGCGCAGGGAATCGGCGGAGAAGCCGGCAAAGACCACCGAGTGCACCGCCCCGATGCGCGCACAGGCCAGCATCGTGTAGGCCAACTCGGGAATCATCGGCAGGTAGATCGCCACCCGGTCGCCGCTGCGCACGCCGTGGGCCAGCAGAACATTGGCGACCCGAGCCACCTGGTGCTTGAGCTCGCGATAGGTGATGTGGTGATACTCGCCCGGTTCGTCCGCCGCCCAGATGATGGCGGTCTTCTCGCCGAGAGTGTCGAGGTGGCGATCGACACAGTTGAAGCAGGCATTGAGACGCCCGCCACCGAACCAGGAGAAGTCCACCTCCTCCATGTCCACATCGAGGACAGTCTGCGGCGGGTGATACCAGGTCAGCAACTCCTCCGCCTGTCGCCTCCAGAACTCCTCGGGCTCATCCAGCGACTCGCGATACAGCCGCTGGTACTCCGCCATCGAGTTGATGTGGGCTCGCTCCGCGATCTCGCTCTTGACGGGAATCATCGAGGAAGGTCCTCCAAGGCAGCGTAAGGAGAAAGATTCGATCGCGAAGCTTCGGCTGATGTTATCCCAGAACCTGCCCGCGCTCAGACATCGATACCAAGCTCCTGCAGCTCTCGCACGGCCTGGCCCTCCCAATCCCGATTGGCCGCCGGGCTGGCCGGGCTGGGATGGAGGATGCGGCCGATCGTCACCTCCATTCCTTCGAGGGCACGCCGACAGCGGTCCTCCGCAAATCTTCCCACACCGACGACATATCGGGGCGCGAGCGCCTCGACACTCAAACGCAGTGCCCGATCGCAGACTGTCTCAAGCTGCGAGCGCTCGCCGGCAGCCAGCCGATCGGGAGTCCGATTGCGACCGCTCGACTCGAGGAACAGGAGTGGGCAATAGTTGGCCACAAAAAAGCGCTCGAAGAAGTGATCGGGAGTCCCGAAGCGCCGGCTGGCCCAACCCCAGAGGCGCTGACCGCTCACCTCTCTGCGGTGACAGGCGAACCCCTCCACCGGTCTCTTGGGGTGCTCGACCGGTGGTCGCTCCACCGGCACCTCGATGCCGAGCCAGCTGCGGACCAGCTCCACCTCGCCAAACGGCACACCGGTCTGGGCCATGCCCCAGGGTCCGGGGTTCATCCCCACCAGCACCGCTTCCTTTGGTTCCCGGCCATAACGCCGTAGGTATTGCTCATGGGCGTTCCAGGCATAGCAAAGCGGGTTGTAGACGTGAGTGACCGGCGGCCCGAACCTGATTTCCTCCACTGCTCGGGCGAGCTCCCGGGCGGTCCGGATCAAACTCGACAGGTGTGCCTCTCCTTCCAAGTTCAAGAAAACAAAACACTTTCCGGCGAATCGTGACTATAATTCCGTAATGGTATCGCCGGTTCCGTCCTCCAGCTCCCAGACCGGAGAGAAGGACTGGTTTCGCATCCTCGCCGAGACCACCTCGACGGCGATCTTCGTTTACCGCGACAGGCTGGCCTACGTCAATAGCGCTGCCGAGCACCTGAGCGGCTATACGACCGACGAGCTGATGACCATGAGATTCCGGGATCTGGTGCACCCGGACTCCCTGGAGCTGAACGAGGGGAACACTCTTGCCGGGAACCCGTCGCCAACCGGGTCCGACCGTCTGGAGCTGAAGATCGTCCGCAAGAATGGTGACGAGCGTTGGATCGACCTGACGACCACCACCATCGATCTCCACGGCGAGCCAACGATCCTGGCATCGGCTTTCGACATCACCGACCACAAGCAAGGCGAGCTCGCCCTGCGCGAAAGCCAGGAGCGGCTCAACCTGGCCCACCGCGCCGCCCGCTCGGTGAGCTGGGAGTGGTGCCCAGAGACCGACAAACTCACGGTCTCCGACCTCGCCGATCAGCTGTTTGGTCTGCCGCTGCACAAGATCGTCCGCACCGGCGAGGACTTCGTCAATCTCGTCCACCCCGAAGACCGAGATCGTCTTGCCCGCGCCCTGGGGCGACTCGTCCGCGACGACCGGGACCTGTCGCTCGAAGTTCGGGTCATCTCTCCGCGCGGTGAGATCCGCTGGCTGGCCGAAAAGGCGCTCGCGGTCAGGAGCTCGACAGGCTGGGTAGATCGAGTGATTGGCGTCGCCCACGACATCACCGAGCGGAAGATTACCGAGGAGGCCCTCTTCCAGGAGAAGGAACGCGCCCACGTAACCCTGGCCTCGATCGCCGACGGCGTCATCAGGACCGACCCCAACGGCGCCGTCGACTACCTGAATCCCGTGGCTCAAAGGCTCACCGGATGGACTCTTGCCGAGGCCTACGGGCGCCCCTCCAGCGAGATTTATCACGTCGTGGACGAGGACACCGGCAAACGGGTCCTCGATCCGGTCGGGCACTGCCTCAAGGACAGACGAGAGGTGGTGTTCCTCAGCGGCCGTCGGGTCATACACCGTGACGGCACCGAGTTTCCGATCCACGATTCGGCGGCGCCCATCCGCAATCGAGAAGGCCGGGTCATCGGTGCCATTCTCGTTTTCAAGGATCTCAGCCACGTCCGGCAGGTCGAGGAAGAGATGATCCACCTCGCCAACCACGATCCGCTTACCGGCTGGATGAACCGGCGAGCGTTCGAGTCGGCGCTCGCCCTGACTCTCGAGGAGGCCGGCAAACGAGCTCGCCAACACGCCCTTTGCCATCTCGATCTCGACAATTTCAAGCTGGTCAACGACACCAGTGGACACGAGGCCGGCGATCAATTGATTCGGCAGGTCGCCTTGAACATCCACAAGAAGGTCCGCAAACGTGACGTGCTGGCTCGTTTCAGCGGCGACGAGTTCGTCATCCTCTTCCGGGACTGTTCGCTCGACGAGGCCCGGCGTCTTGCCCAGGAGATCCTCGAGGCACTCCGCGCCTTTCGCTTTCGTTGGCAGGATCGCCTCTTCTCGTCCCGCGTCAGTATCGGTCTGGCACCGTTTACCACCGGCAGCTTCGAGCCCGGCGCGGTGTTGAGCTGGGCCGACGCGGCCTGTTACGTGGCCAAGGAAAGCGGCGGTGACCGCATTCACGTCTATCGACCCGGGGACACCGCCGTGGCCGAGCGGCGTGGCGAGTTGCAGTGGATCTCCCGCATCAACCAGGCGGTCGAGGACGATCGTCTTTGCCTCTACCATCAGACCATTCAGCCACTCAACGGCGACCTTGTCGAGCCGCCGCTCACCGAGCTTTTCGTTCGTCTCATCGACGACGACGGTGACGTGGTGGCGCCGGGAGCTTTTGTTGCCGCTGCCGAGCGCTATGGGTTGATCTCCACCATCGACGAGTGGGTTCTGCGCAAGGCTCTTCAGATCATCGCCGACGGTGAGCACACGACAGATGAGACCCGCTATGCCATCAATGTCTCCGGACAGAGCCTCGGAGTCGACGGTTTCCTCGGCCAGGTCGTCAACGAGTTCGAAACCAGCGGTGTCGCACCCGGGCGGATCCTGTTCGAGATCACCGAAACGGCCGCCATCGGTAACCTGCCCAACGCTCTTCGCTTTATCTCTGTGCTCAAGGAGATGGGCTGTCGATTCGTTCTCGACGACTTCGGCCGCGGCCTCAGCTCCTTTGGTTATCTCCAGAACCTGCCCGTGGACTACCTCAAGATCGACGGCGAGTTTGTCCGTCGGATGCTGACCGACCCCATCCAGGCAGCTCTTGTCGCGCTCATTCACGAGATCGGCGATGTCATGGGCCTGCGGACCATTGCCGAGTCGGTCGAGGACGAGGAAACGCTGGAAGCTCTCACCCGGATAGGCATCGACTACGCTCAAGGCTTCTTTATCGCCAGACCCGAGCCCCTCTCTCCTCAGTCGAAGGGCCGCTCGCCTCTGTTCTGAAGCTTCAACTCACTCTGGCCGCGCGACAAGACCCCCCGAATCGAGCGGGTTCACTGCCGTTTCGGGCGCCGGAGGGTCTCTCCCGATGTGTTATTCTTGCCAGTCCTGGGCTCGAAGATTCGCCGATCAGACAAGGTGAGCGAATCTCGGCCAGCTCCCGCCAGGTCTCGCGAACTTTCATGAGGAGGGCTCATGCCAACACTCGAATCTGAGATGGGGATCTCCGAAGCTCCCACTTCAAATCCCAAGCTTCTGGAATGGTTGGAGCAGGTCGTCCGGATGTGCCGGCCGGACAAGGTCCAATGGTGCGACGGATCGCGGGACGAGTATCAGCGGCTTGCTCAGCTGCTGACCGAAACCGGCACCGCCATGTGGCTGAACGCCGACAAGCGGCCCAACTCCCTTCTGGTCCGCTCCGATCCGGCCGATGTCGCGCGGGTCGAGGACCAAACCTACATCTGCTCGCTGACGGCCGAGGAAGCCGGTCCGACCAACAACTGGGCCGACCCCGCGGAGATGAAAGCGGAGATCGGCAAGTTCTACAACGGCTGCATGGTGGGGCGCACGATGTTCGTGATCCCCTACTCGATGGGCCCTGTCGGTAGCCCCATCGCCAAGATCGGTTTCGAGATAACCGACTCTCCTTACGTGGTCTGCAACATGCACACCATGGCTCGGGTAGGAACCAAGGTTCTCGAGGTCCTGGGGGACAGCGAAGACTTTGTCCGCGGTATCCACTCGGTGGGGTATCCCCTGACCGAGCCCAAACAGCCGGATCTACCCTGGCCGTGCGACGCACAGAACAAGTACATCTCTCACTTTCCGGACACCCGGGAGATCTGGTCGTACGGCTCGGGCTATGGCGGCAACGCGCTGCTGGGCAAGAAGTGTCACGCCCTGCGGATTGCTTCGGTCCAGGCCCGCGACGAGGGCTGGATGGCCGAGCACATGCTGATCCTCAAGCTGACCAACCCCGAAGGCACAACCAAGTTCATCACCGCCGCCTTCCCGTCGGCGTGTGGCAAAACCAATCTCGCCATGATGACACCCACCATACCCGGCTGGAAGGTGGAAACGGTGGGTGACGACATCGCCTGGATGAAGTTCGATCCCGACGGTCGGCTCCGGGCCATCAACCCCGAGGCCGGTTTCTTTGGCGTGGCTCCCGGGACCAGCATGCATTCCAATCCCAACGCCATGCTTTCGCTCACCGAGAACAGCATCTTCACGAATTGTGCTCTGACCAAGGATGGCGATGTCTATTGGGAGGACATGTACGACGAAGAGCCCGAGCAGGCTGTCGACTGGCTGCGCCGCTCCTGGACACCGGACTCCGACCGGCCCGCAGCGCACCCGAACGCACGCTTCACCGCCCCCGCCAAGCAGTGCCCGGTGATCGCGCCGGAATGGGAGGACCCCAACGGTGTTCCCATCAGCGCCATGCTGTTTGGCGGTCGGAGAGCCAAGGTTCAGCCACTCGTGACCGAGGCCTTCTCCTGGCGCCACGGCACCTTTCTGGGTGCCACAGTGGCTTCGGAAAAGACCGCGGCCGCCGCCGGTAAAGTCGGCGAGCTGCGTCGTGACCCGATGGCGATGTTGCCGTTCTGTGGTTACAACATGGGCGACTACTTCTCCCATTGGCTCGCAGTGGGCAAGCAGGGCGGGGCCGATGACGATGGCAACTGGGGCACAATGCCCCGCATCTTTTATGTCAACTGGTTCCGCAAGGACGATGACGGGCGCTTTCTCTGGCCTGGGTTTGGCGACAATAGCCGGGTGCTCAAGTGGGTGTTCGAGCGTTGCGACGATGACGCCGCCTACGAGGAGACACCGATCGGCTTGTTGCCGACCAAGGAGTCTCTCGACCTCGACGGCGTCGACATCTCAGATGCCGATCTCGAGCAAGTCTTGAGCTGCAATCCAAACGACTGGTCGGCGGAAATCCAACTTGTACGCGACCACTTCTCCAAGTTTGGCGACCGCTTGCCACAAGGTCTGCGCGAGGAGCTCGAGCTCCTGGAAGCTCGACTGATGAAGGCTCAGTCGTAGTTCGAACCAGTCAGGATCTTTAATCACCGGGTCGGCCTCGCCGGCCAGGTCTGGAGGACAAACGTGAACATCGAAGGTAAGAAAGCTCTGGTTCTAGGTGGCTATGGACTGGTGGGAATGGCGGTCTGCCGCGAGTTGCTGGAGCGCAGACCGCGTGAGATCCAGATCCACAGTCTGCGGCAGGAGGAGTCGGAGGAGGCTCGGGGGCAGCTTTTACCCTTCGCCGGTGAGACTCGGATGACCGTCTCGAGCGGCGACATCTTTGGTCCGGTGGACAAGGAGACCACCGATCTGGACCGCCTGGGCCAGCAGCTGTGTCAGCTTCGAGACGAGGATTTGCCCTTGTTTCTCCTCTACCACCTACTCGCCGAGGGCCGCCCCGAAATCGTCATCGACTGCGTCAATACCGCCACTGGTATCGCCTATCGTGATGTCTACAGCTCGTCGGAGAAGGTCTTCCAGCAGGTCGCTGCCGATGCTGTCGACCGTGCCGATGTCGAGGCCCTGCTCGAGGCCCTCTACATCCCGCGGCTGATCCGTCACATTCAGGTGCTCTATCGGGGGATGAGCGACGCCAAAACAGGCGTCTACTTCAAGGTCGGCACCAGTGGCACCGGTGGGATGGGGCTCAACGTCCCCTATACCCATTCGGAAGAGAAGCCCAGCCGGGTGCTGCTCTCCAAAAGCGCCGTAGCCGGTGCCCACTCCATGCTGCTGTTCCTCATGGCACGCACCCCGGATGCCCCGATTACCAAGGAGATCAAGCCGGCGGCGGCCATCGCCTGGAAGAAGATCGCCCATGGGCCGATCTACCGAAGGCGCAAGCCGATCCGGCTCGTGGACGCCAAGCCCCGTCCTTTGGGCGAGGTCTTCTCGACCACCGAGCCCGATGCGGCCGCGTCGACCGACGACATTCTGGAAACCGCCTATATCGATACCGGCGAGAACGGCATCTTCAGCCTCGAAGAGTTCGCTCTGCTGACGACGGCCCGGCAGATGGAGTTCGTCACCCCCGAGGAGATCGCTCAGTACATGGTCTACGAGATCGAAGGGGGCAACACCGGCCACGACGTCATCAATGCTCTGGACAACGCCGTTCTGGGCCCCACCTACCGCGCCGGTTTGATGCGCCACTGGGCGCTGGAGCGGATGGGGGAGTTCGAAAAGCAGGGCAAGACCAAGAGCGTCGCCTTCGAGATGCTGGGTCCGCCACGCAACAGCAAGCTGCTGTTCGAGGCTCACCTGCTGCGCGAAGCACTGGTAACCATGACAGCGGTACGGGAGTCGACACCCGAGGAGCTGGCCAAGACTCTCGACACCCTGGTGCGCGAGCGGCCGCAGCTCGCCAACGAGGTGGTCTCGGTCGGCATCCCCATCCTTCTCGAGTCGGGGGAGATTCTCCGCGGACCCGAGGTCATCGTCCCGCCCAACGCCGACAACGAGACCGTGACGCCGGAGATCCTGGAAAACTGGGTCCAGGACGGTTGGGTCGATCTCAGGGTCACCAACTGCGCCCGCTGGATCGAGCGCATCCAACGCATCCACGAGGAGACCGCCGCCATCCCGACCGAGGACACCTCGAGCCGCTATCTCCGCAACCTCCGCTTCTGGGACGAAGAAAAGCGCATCCAGCCCGGAAAGATCGCCGGCTGGATTCTTTCCGTGGAAGAGCACGGCGCCCGGACGAAGAGATAGAACCCCCACCCACCCCGGGCTTGGGGGCTTAGGCCCTCCTGGGCCGGCGGTCTTTGGTCTCTTACGCAGCGTAGTCCCGCAACCGCACCGGCTGGCGGCGGGCGCCCCAGGCGCCCGGCTCGGCTTCGAAGTGTCCCGCGCAGGGAGTGTTGCAAACCGCGCAGGCACCTTCTTCATTCAGACGCCAGTCGGTAAGCACGTACCAGTCCCGCCCAACGACCCGCTCACCGCACTCGTGGCAGTAGGTGCTGCCACCATCCCGGTCGTGCACATTGCCGGTGTAGACGTAGCGTAGACCCTTGCCGCGCGCGATGGCCCGCGCCCGGCTGAGGGTCGATGCCGGTGTCGGGGGGCGGTCCCGCATCTTCCAGTCGGGGTGGAAGGCGGTGAAATGAACGGGGACATCGACCCCCAACTCCTCGGCCACCCAGCTCGACAGCTCGTCGATCTCGCCATCCGAGTCGTTCTCTCCCGGGATGAGAAGCGTCGTGATCTCGAACCAGACGTCGGTCTCGTGCTTGAGATAGGTCAAGGTGTCGAGCACCGGTTGCAGATGGCCGCCACAGACTTCGCGGTAGAAACGCTCGCTGAAGGCCTTGAGATCGACGTTGGCGGCGTCCATGGCGGCAAAGAGCTCCGCCCGCGGCTCGGGGCAGATCTCGGCCGCGGTGACCGCCACCGTCAGCAC
>JBAUDS010000316.1:0-3684 GCA_049678185.1 Thermoanaerobaculia bacterium | reverse complement strand
GCGCCAGACAGGTGGTGCACTCCCCGGAGCAGGTGGTGCTCCACCTCCCGGTGGCGGGTCCGGCCAGCCGAATCCTCGCCTATGCCATCGATTACCTGGTGATCATCCTGCTAGAGCTGGCGCTCTTCTCCCTGCTCTTCGTGACCTTGTTCTCGATGACCAGCCTGGTCGAATCGCTGCGCGGGCCCCTGCAGGCGGCGATCCAGGAGGTGGAACCCTCGGATCCCGATTCCCTGATCTTGAACGCCGCCTTCTGGCTGGCATTCCTGCTCTTCCTCCTGATCCAGCTCGCCTCCGAGTGGAGCTACTTCGTGCTGTTCGAGATGCTGAGCGGGGGTCGGTCCCTCGGGAAGCTGGCCGCCGGTCTCCGGGTGGTCCGCGACGGCGGGCTTCCGATCACCTTTCGGGCGTCCGCGGTTCGCAATCTCCTCCGCATCGTCGACTACCTGCCCACCAGCTACCTGGTGGGGCTCATCTCCATGGTGGTCTCGCCCGAGGGCAAGCGCCTGGGTGACATGGCGGCGGGCACGCTGGTGGTGCGGCTGGACCGTCCGGCGCCGGCGCCTCCACTTCTAGACGACGAGGACCCATCCGAGGCCGGCTTCCGCTTCGATCGCTCCCAGATCGCCGGCATCGGCCGGAAGGAACGCGCCCTGATCCGCCAGACCCTGCGCCGGATCGATTCCCTGGAGAAAGAACGCCGTGAGGCCGCGCTCGAGCGGGCCGTGGAGGTCCTGCGCGCACGGACCGGCCACGAGCCGGTCGAGGAGCAGCGGCGGCTCGACTTCCTGCGGGCGCTGCTCCGGGCATCTTCGCGGGCGCGTTCATGACCCCGGGGGAGCGAAGGCTCTGCCACTCCTTCGGGCGGAGACATTGCACGCCGGCTCGCGCGTGCTTACCCTTCCAGGTGTGGGGGCGATCGGCTTCGACGGGTGGTCGAAGGCGGACGCTGCGTGCCGAGGAGGCTACTTCCCTCGTTAATCCAGTGGCATGTTGGTAGCTCAATAACTGCCGACGACAACTACGCAATCGCTGCCTAGCTGAAACTGGAGTAGCGACGTCCGTCCCCGACGCCTTCTAGGGGGTCGCGGGCGTCATCAGAAGGCTGGCTCCCGGAGCGCTGCCTGACCGTAGCCGGGAGCGAGAATCACGTGAGGCTGGGTCCGGTCTCTCCCGACTTCGCGACGGGCCGAACCGAGAACGAGCGAAGCCTACGCACGTAGACGCGGTCGTCGGATGCCATGCGGACGCGGGTTCGATTCCCGCCGCCTCCACCATTAACTACCTGGAATAGAAGGGGTTTTTCTCGTCCAGTTCCGCGTTCCGACGCGGTTCCGACACGGCCTCGCCCACCTCGTGCGGCTCACGGCCGCTTTCGGCGGATTACGTCGAGAAGCGCACCGTCGGCGAGCTTCGCGTAGCGCCGGGTGGACCTGACGTCTCGGTGGCCCAGGAACGCTTGGAGCGCCCGCTCGGGAACCTTCCGAGCCGCGGCGTCCGTCGCGAAGGTGTGTTTCGTTCCCTCGTAGAGCGAGATCTCGACGCCGACCGCGCGGCAAGCTTTCGACCAGACGCGGCGAAGTGAGGTCGGCGTCCAACGGTCACCCGTCCTCGGATTCGGAAAGAGGGGGGCACCTGCGCGTGGAACCTGCGGAACGGCCCGCGCCCTTGAGACTCCGCGGGAGGGAGCGACGCGGGCGAGAAGGTCGTGGTGGTCGTCGAGCCACTCGGCGAGCTCATCAGGGACCGGGAGCCGCTTCCAGCCCTTCGGCGTCTTCGTTCCGCGAATCGGCGCGTCGAGCCGTGGACCCTTGCGCGCGCGCTTCACAGTGAGCCACCCGTCGGCGTAGTCGCCAAGGTCGAGGGCAACCACCTCCCCGGGCCGAATTCCCATCAGGGCCATTGCCAGGAACGCGCCGCGATCGCCCTCAGGGATCGTAGCCAGAAGGTCCGCCTGGGCTTCAGCGGTGAGAACGTGCGGCACCGACTCCTCGAGCTTCGGCCACGGAATCTCGCGCGGGAGCTCGGCCAGATCCTCGCGGCGATAGAGCCATCCGAGGAATGACCGAAATGCTGCGATCACATTCCAGCGCGTCTTTGCGGAGAGACCGCGATCGTCGAGCCAGAATCCCCAGTCTTCGAGTTGCGCGTAACGGACCTGGAAGATGCTCGCGCCATCCCACCAGGAGAAGTGGCCGCCTAGCTTCGCGTACCGCTCGAGTTCGCGGAGGTAGGTCGGGGAAATGTCGCCCGCCTTCGCCTCGCGCCGCTTCACTTCGAGCCAGCGGTCGAGCTTGTAACGGATCTGATTCTCTGGTGCGTTCTCACCCTCGAACAGCGCGAGCGCCTCGTCGATTCGCTTCCCGTTTGCGAGGTGCCAGCGGATGGCCTCGAGGGTGCGATTCGCGCTCTCCTCAGTGAAGGGGATTCGAGCCTTCCCGATGCGCTGGGAGTAGAGGCGGCGGCGGCCGGGGAGCTCCACGTAGAAGTAGAGCCGGCCCTTCGTCCGCTTGCTTCTGACGACGCCGAAATCGCCCATCTCGCGCCACAAGGCTACCACGGCTCCCGGGCCATCGGGTCGGGAGAAAGAGGCGCGAATGTCCGGCGCTCTGCTCAGGGCCTCTCCTCCTCGTAGAAGAGCTCTCCCTGGGGGGCTTTCTCAGCACGTTTATCGCCGTCCTCGGGCGCTGCCGTGCGGGCAGGGCGCTTCCTCTCGGGGCAGTCACTCTGCGGCTGTTGGCCAAGCTCGTGGTGCATCACCGCCAGTCGGTCGATACCGAAGCCGTGCTCCCTCACCGCGGAACCTCGGAGGCGGCGCGGTCGCGCGCCGGTCTCTCGCGGACTCCCAGTGCCGCAGCGGCGTCGTTCGGCCGCACGGCGAGCCGGCCGATCAGCTCGCCCGGACGTGCGAGGCTGGGCCTACTCACCGTGCGCCTCGGACCTCGTGGAGCTTCGGAAGATCCTCCGGCTCACGGTCCACAGAGGGCACCCCCGGATCTCACACCTTCGCGCCTCGGTCCTCTGCCAGGCGCAGCACTCGAGGCACTTGAGCTCGACGGCGGCCCGGTAGCTGGTGGCGGCCTGGTCGGCGAGCTTCCGCCAGTGGTTTCTCCAGCGCCGGGGAACGTTCTGGGGGAGGTTGAAGAGCGGCTGAAATCCGCTTCTGAGGTCCATCTCAGCGGGTTTTTCCCGGCGAGACGGAACGATCTCAGTCCCAGGCGGCTTGACCGTCCCGCCCCAGGGCCGGTGATCCCCTGAGGCTCTTTCTTGACGGCTTGCTGCAGGAGTCTCGAGTGCGACGGGATCTTGGCCGGACTGCGGTTCCCGAGGGTGCATTCTTACGTCTCGTGACGACGTGGAACACGGGACACCCAGGAGGTGAGCGAATCGTATCAGAACGTCGGTTGACACGGCCATGTTCCTGCGACGGTCATGCACAACTTCGACGCTTCCGACACTTTCGACAGTCGGCTCGAATCGGACCGGGATCGACACAGAGATGGGTAGGATGTCGTTCGAGTTGGAGTCGAAGAATCGTAATGCAAGATAAAGGGGTTGGAGGACTCGCTGAGTTCCGCTTGTGGCCATTGGAGTTATGGGGTGGAGACCTCTGCGCCCCCCGACGGTCGACTCCAACTGGTTTGCCCCCGATTTTGGGGCCGCCAAGTGGGTGCGGATCAGGCT
>JBAUDS010000315.1:0-4220 GCA_049678185.1 Thermoanaerobaculia bacterium | reverse complement strand
CGAGCTGCTGCTGATCGTCTGGGCGATCGCACACCGGCATACCTCGCCGGCGATGGCCGCCGAGGGCGAGTTGCGCCTGTCCAGCTTTCTCGGTAGCACGGACGAGCCGTGGAATCTGCTGTAGAGGGCAGGACTTAGGACGAGACAGGAGGTACATCATGGTCTACATCCCAGTGAGCCTGCAGGAACGGTTCCCACGGTAGGCGTCGGCCCCGCTCGGGAGCCGGTTTGATCCCGTGATCCTGGAGGATTCGCTTCACCGTATTCCGTGCGATCTCGTGCCCGAGATTGGTGAGCGTTCCACGGATCCTCGTGTAGCCCCATTTCGGTTTCTCCTCGTGCGCCTGACAGCGATCTGCTTGGCTGGCGCGCGTGTTGCTGGAGACTGGGGCCGGTGGTACGGTGATCGCCATGACCGATCTCAATTTCTCCACCTGGTTGCCGTGGCTCGAGAGCCGTCCACTCGCTGCTACCGCCGCGGGAGCATTGGCTGTGGCGGTGGCCACGATATTGGCGTACGTGGTCACGCGGCGGTACCTCCTCAGTTTCCTCCAGCGTCTGGCCGAGATGTCGAAGAGCCACTGGGACGACGTCATCCTGGAGCACGGCGTGCTGCGGAGGGCCGCCAAGCTGGCGCCGCTACTCGTCGTCTTTTACGGCACCGCCTACATTCCTCATCTGCCCCAGGCCGCTGTCGATCTGGTCAGCCGGATCACCTTGGCAGCTATCGTTTTCGTCGTCATCTTCACGCTGATTGCCCTGCTCGACGCCGCCGGTGTCATCTTCAGTACGACAAAGGCGGCAGCGGGCCGATCCCTCAAGGGGTATGTCCAGCTGGTCCAGATCTTCGTCGGTGTCATGGGAACTGTCCTCGTCGTGGCGGTCTTGATGAACAAGTCGCCGTGGGGCCTGCTTACCGGTATCGGGGCGATAACGGCAGTGCTGATGTTGATCTTCCAGGACACCATCCTCTCCGTTGTGGCCTCGGTTCAGATCGCCTCCAACGACATGGTCCGCATCGGGGACTGGATCGAGGTGCCCGAGTCGGGCGCCGACGGTGACGTCATCGACATCGCCCTGCATACGGTGAAGGTCCAGAATTGGGACAAAACCATCAGCACCATTCCCACTCACAAGTTGATCTCCGACTCGTTCAAGAACTGGCGTGGCATGACCGATTCGGGAGGGCGGCGGATCAAGCGCTCCATCTATATCGACATGACGACGGTGCGGTTTCTCGACGAGGAGGACCTGAAGCGCTTCGAGAGATTCGTTCTGTTGGAGGAGTACATCAAGAGGAAACGCCAGGAGCTCGAGGAGTACAACCAACGGGTCAAGGGTGACCGCGATCTGGTGGCTAACGCTCGTCTTCTGACAAATCTCGGCACGCTGCGGGCCTACATTGTGGCCTATCTGAAGGACCACCCGGTCATCGAACACGAGAAGATGACCTTCCTGGTGCGCCAACTCCAGCCGGGCCCCCAGGGTATCCCGTTGGAGATCTACGTCTTTTCGAAGGACACCCGCTGGGTCAACTATGAAGGGATACAGGCCGACATCTTCGACCACATCCTGGCCATCATCCCCGAGTTTGGCTTGCGAGTGTTCCAGAGCCCGACGGGTCAGGATCTGGCGCGTCTGATCCCCTGCGTCGCGAAGGTTGGCGGCGAGGAGCGAAAGTCGATGGTTTCGCCATCGTAGAGAAAGAACAACCCGGGCTCGTACTCTTCGCACTTCCCATCGCGGAAGTAGAGATACCCATTCCGAGTTTCAATGGTGACGGAAGTGAATGGATCGTCTTCCCAGAGAACACTGTAGTCACCCACGAGCTTTTGCCATTCAGGTTTGTCGGGCCCGGGAGGATCGAGTGGCGAGTCATTGAAATCGAGATAATGCGAGTTGCTGTTGCTGTGTGTCCTGCTGACGAGCATCATCGATCCGGGTCGGCTGCCAAGTGGAGCGAGAAAGCGGACCTCGGAAGTCGAGCTGCTAATACCCACCAGCTCGCCATCATCGTCGTAGAATGTCAACGGAAAGAACGCATCTGCGCTCATCTGGGAGGAGATCCTCAACGCCCGCCGCACCCGCCGCTGGCGGGGCAAGGTCACGGTCATGGATGGACCCCGGGGCCTGGTAGAGAGCCGCAATACTTTCTATCTCAACAACGGCGATGGGGCCTTCGAGGAGACGACAGAATCGTCCGGTTTGGCGGTCGGAGGGTATGGCTACTCGATGGGGGTCACTACTTTCGACTACGACAACGACGGGGATACCGATCTCTATGTGGCCAACGACAGCAACGCCAACCGGCTCTACAGCAACCGTGGCGACGGCACCTTCGAGGAGATCGGCACCTGGAGTGGGGCGGCCTACAACGCTGATGGCCGCGCCCAGGGCAGCATGGGAGTCGGCTTTGGCGACTTCGACGGCAACGGTTGGCTCGACCTGGTGGTGACCAACTTCGCGCACGACTATTACGCGCTCTACCGCAACCTGAGCGGGCAACTCTTCCAGGACGAGTCCTTCGTGTCGCGGCTGACGGCACCCAGCTTTCGACCGCTCGGCTGGGGGGCTCTGTTTCTGGATGTCGATCTCGACCGGGATCTGGATCTGTTCTTCGCCAACGGACACATCTACCCGCAAGTAGACGAGGATCCCTCGCTGGGCGAGACCTACAAGCAGCAGAATCAACTACTGCTGAACGAGGATGGCGGTTTTCTGGAGATCACCGAGCAGGCGGGAGGAGGCTTGCTGGTCGAGGAGTCGAGTCGTGGAGCCGCTTATCTGGACATGGACAACGACGGTGACCTGGATATCGTGGTCAGCAACCAGGATGCCGTTCCCACTCTGCTCGCCAATCTCACCGACACCAGCAATCACTGGCTGATGGTGGATCTGACGACATTCGCGGGCAACCTACAGACTCTCGGTAGCCGAGTGGCGGTGACCGTGGCCGGCAGCTCGCAGATCCGCGAGGTGACCTCGGGGGGCAGCTATGCGTCGCACAACGACACCCGGCTCCACGTGGGTCTGGGCGATGCTGCCAATGTCGACCGCTTGACCATCAGCTGGCCCGGGGGTGGAAGACAGGTTTTCGAAGCTCTTCGGGCCGACCGCATCTACGTCTTCGAGCGATGAGGAACCGCCGGCTCCGGTGCTTCCCCGGCCCCTTGAGACCGAAAAGTACAGCCCCAGGCGGTTATCGAGTGTATTCTCCGCAAGGACGTTGAGATTCGTGTTCTGCGCCAGGAATTTCAGAGGGCCCCGCGATGGGGACTCGTGTCGGCGATCCTCTTGTAGACCTTGCCTGCTCAGTCGCCATGAACGATGTGACGCTGGGTGATCGGGCCGTTGGGTTGGCTACTGCCGCAGCGCGTGATTCGGGCCTGAACCCTGCCGGAGCCGCGATTCACCGTCATATCGTGTCGGTGCACGTCGAGCTGCCAGCTGCAGGCGTGATGGCACGTGTGGAGGCTCGGGATCGTCTCGCCATCGCCCAGCGCCAGGTACGTGCGGCCCGGCTTCTAGAATCACGGAAGCTGCCTGCCGCGCGCCTGGTGTTTCCGGACCGACAACCCCTGATCTACAGTGACGGAGTCGTCACGTTGTGGGGGGCCGTGGTCATCCTCGAGCGCCGGCCCGACGCTGCCGTGCTCGGCCGACTCGCCAGACGCTTGCACGAGGCAACGACGGGGATTCTCCCGGCGGAGATTCCTGACATCGATCCGTTATCCTTGGTCCGCGGGTGGTTGCCTCGGCTCGACACGGAACCGATTGGCGAGGAGGTCGGGAAGCTCTGGGACGAGCTCGAATGGCTCGAGCGGTTATGGGGCGAGACCATCGCCGGTGATCCGCTGGGGACGGTTCTCGTCCACGGCGACTTTCACCAGGACAACGTTGTCGTGACCCCCGAAGGACCAACGCTCTTGGACCTCGAGGAGGCGGGTCGCGGGCCCGCGAGCTGGGATTTGGTGCCGCACCTCGTCGGAGTGCGCCGGTACGGAACGTCGGAAGACGTATGCAGGTCTTTTCTGAAGGCCTACGGTGCCGATCCCCTGAAGTGGGAAGGCACCGAGATCCTGTGCCGCGCCTACGAGCTGCTGCTGATCGTCTGGGCGATCGCACACCGGCATACCTCGCCGGCGATGGCCGCCGAGGGCGAGTTGCGCCTGTCCAGCTTTCTCGGTAGCACGGACGAGCCGTGGAATCTGCTGTAGAGG
>JBAUDS010000314.1:0-2425 GCA_049678185.1 Thermoanaerobaculia bacterium | reverse complement strand
GGATACGCCAGGCGTCGACTGGTACGCCAGGCGTCGACTGGTACGCCAGGCGTCGTGTCGATCGATCCGTCGGCGACCTGACCGTGGTCGTCGCTAGGAGCCTGCGTTCGTAATCGCCGGTCTGCTGGCGTCCGACTCGGCCGCGATGCGATATCGGCCGGCCGTAGACCGATCCGGTGTGCGGGCATGCTGGCAGCGTGGCCCCATCACGCCCATCCGAGGGCCTTGCGGCCCCGATCCGAGCCTGCGGGTCGGTCCCAGCCACCGATGACCCGCCCGGCCCGGCCACTGCGGAACAGCTTGCCGAGGTCGTGGACGGCGCAGACGAGGTGCCACTCGGCAGTGACCTTGTCCTTGCCCCGCAGGCTGAACCTCCGAAAGCCCGCGGCCTCCTTGATCTGCCCGAAGACCGGTTCGACGATGGACTTGCGCCGTCGGTAGTGATCGCGGCCCTGCTTCGTGCGCAGCTTGCGGGCCATGCGCTCGCGTGGGCTGGCACCCGTGGGGATGCGCCCTCGGGGCGCAGCTGCCGGGACCGAGGAGTGCTGGTCGCGACGGACCGCGATGTAGGCGTCGATGCTCTTGGCAGCGAGGTGTTCGAGGTTGTCGGCGGACTGGTAGCCGGCATCGGCGAGGAGACGCTTCGGACGGCGGCCCGTGTTCGTCTCCACCTGGTCGACGACATCGGGCAGGTGGCCGGTGTCGGTGGTGTCGCTGCTGAGCGCGGTGGCCACGATGACCCCGTGAGCCTCATCCACGATGGCCTGCGCGTTGTAGCCCTGGATCCAGCCATCGGGCTTGCTGCGCATGATGCGTGAGTCGGGATCGGTGAAGTTGCGCTGGGCCTTGGGCTCGGGCACGGCCTCGGGGTCCCCGCTGCGCTCGCGGGCTTCTTCCTCGAGGGCGGCACGGGCCTCGCGCAGCTTGCGGAGCCGGCCCTCGCGCGTGCGCAGCTCGGGTGGCAGCTCGTCACCGCGAGCCTCGCCATAGAGCTCGTCCTCGGCCGCATCGACCGCCTCGGCCTCTTCGAGGATACGGGTGACCTCGGCTTCGAGGATGGCTTCGCGCTCATCCATGCGGCCGTAGCTCATGGCCTTGTGCTTGCTCGCGTCGGCCTTCACCTTGGTGCCGTCGAGGGCGACCCGCCCGAGCTTCACGAGGCCCGCTTGCTGGCACAGCCGCAGGATGTCGAGGAAGAGGGCATGGAAGGCCGCGAGATGGCGGCGGCGGAACTCGCCGATGGCCTTGTGACCCGGACGGGCCCCGCCCGCGAGATACATGAAGCCCACGTCGCTCTTGAGGCGCTCCTCGAGCTTGCGCGAACTCCTGACCCCGGTGGCATAGCCGTAGAGGAGGACCTTCAACATCATGGCGGGGTGATACGGCGGCATCCCCCGGGGCTCGTCGTGGGCCGCGAGGAAGGGAGCCAGGTCGAGGTCATCGACGAGATCGCTGATGAAGGCCGGCAGGCCATCGGGGTCGACCCAGTCACGGATGCTCGGGGGCATCAGCAGGAGGGTGTCCTGGTCGTACGTCCGGAAGGTCTTGGTGCGCATGACTGATTCTGGCATGTGCCAGACTCGGTCGGTGACCATTACCGACGCAGGCTCCTAGTACTACAACGCCGGTTATTGACCTAGTGCGGGTACGAGCCCATGATGGCGCCCCAGAGGGTCGTCCGACTCGTGATGGCCCCGAAGGACGAGGGGACGCACCTTGGACGAGAACGCGATCGACGCCCTGCTGCCCGCGCTGGAGGCCTTCCATGCCCGCTTCGGGCGCTTCTTCCGACGCACGGAGGGTCGGACCTCCGGTCGCCGCTATCTCATGGGCCTGACCCTACCCATCGAACGCAAGAACGCGGAGAACATCGCCGAGCAGGTCGGCGCGCCACCACGCAAGCTCCAGGAGTTCCTGTCCGACTCGCCCTGGGACGACGAGGGCTGCATCGGGGAGCTGCAACGCTTCGTGGGTGAGCACCTGGGCACGCCCTGCGGGGTGCTCGTCCTCGACGATACGGGCTTCCCCAAGAAGGGCAGCCACTCGGCGGGCGTCGGCCGCCAGTACTCGGGCACCCTGGGTCGCGTCGACAACTGCCAGGTGGGGGTGTTCCTGGGCTACGCGAGCGCCCACGGCCACACCCTCGTCGACCGCCGCCTGTACCTCACCGAGAGCTGGCTGGCCGATCCGGTCAAGCGCGCCTCGCCGCGCGCGGCGGTGCCCCCCGACGTGCGCTTCCGGACCAAGCTCGACCTCGCCGCCGAGTTGCTCGGGGAGGCGGCCGGGCGGGGTCACCTGCCCTACGCCTGGGTGACCGCGGACGCCGCGTACGGGGAGAGCCATGACCTGCGCCGCCTGGTGGCCGAGCAGGGCCGCTGGTACTGCTTCGAGGTCCGCGGCACGGCCGAGGCGTGGACCTCGGACC
>JBAUDS010000313.1:0-3308 GCA_049678185.1 Thermoanaerobaculia bacterium | reverse complement strand
CGCTGGAGGAGGAGGTGGTCGAAGAGATCCGGAGCCGCTGTGACAACCACCCCTATCTGCTGCAGCTGGTGGGCAAGCGCTATGTGGAGACGGGGGATCTGGAGGAGGCTCTGGAGCAGGTGGCGGCTGACGACATGGTGAGTCACTTCTTTGCGGTGGACTACGAGATGTTGTCGGCGAGCGAGCAGGGGATCCTGCGCACGATCGCGGCGGAGTCGGCGGCCTCGAGCGGCTCGTTGGAGGAGCGCCTGTCGCTGGACAAGAAATTACTCACCGGTGGTCTGCTGCGGTTGGAGAGCCTGGGTTTTATCCGCCGCGCCGCAGAGCGCAGGTTCGAGCTCAGAAACCACTTTTTCAGACGATGGCTCCGCCGCGCAGCGCGAGATGAAGGGCTTCGCCCCCCCGCCGACCAGGATGCCCACGGCACCGATCTCTCGGACCTGTCACAGCGCATTACCAGTTTGCTCACCGACCTCGAAGAGGGCAAGAGCGATCACAAGCCCTCCCCACAGGAGCTTCTCGACCTCGTCTACGACGAGCTGCGTGATCTCGCCGGTCGATACATGAGCCGCGAGCGGCGCAATCACACCCTGCAACCGACAGCCCTGGTCCACGAGGCCTACCTCAAGCTGGTGGATCAGACCCGGGTCAGCTGGCAGGGTCGCACCCACTTCCTCGCCGTCGGTGCACAGCTGATGCGCCGCATCCTTATCGATCATGCCCGTGGACACCGACGCGCCAAGCGGGGTGGCGACTGGCTGCGGGTGACCTTTCTCGACGGCCTGCTGCCAACACCCGAGGGTGATCTCAGCGCCGAGCAGCTCATGGACCTGGATCGGGCTCTCGAGGAGCTGGCCGCCGTCGACGAGCGCCAGGCGAGGATCGTCGAGCTGCGCTTTTTTGGCGGTCTCAACGTCGCCGAAGTCGCAGCTTCGCTAGGTGTCTCGAAGCGAACGGTGGAGACCGACTGGGCCAGGGCCAGGGACTGGCTCAAGCAGCATTACGGGCCGGCCGGCGACTGACGACTATTCGAAAGAAACGAGCCGAGGAAAGTCCCCGGCTCGGCTATCTTGCGTGGTCACCCCGCGCAGCGCTTGCCTCAGAAGCTGTAGACCAGGCCAAAGGTGACGATGAAAGGGTCGTAACCGATAGTCGTGCGGTCACCTTCCTCGTCTTTGGCGTCCATATCGGTGGCCAAGTACTCGAGGGTTCCCGTAAGACCCCAGCTGCCCTCTCCGAGAGGTATATCGAGACCAATCAGGGCACCCCAGCCAA
Organism: Thermoanaerobaculia bacterium; assembly: GCA_049678185.1. Taxonomy (GTDB): domain Bacteria; phylum Acidobacteriota; class Thermoanaerobaculia; order Multivoradales; family JAHEKO01; genus M0029. The sequence goes on along the minus strand of JBAUDS010000313.1, from coordinate 2,033 downwards.
AATCGTTGTCGACCTCTATTCGCACCGAGTCTTCGAGCACCATCACCGTGTCGTCGACCGGTACCTCCGCCCGCAGCCGGAAATCTAGATTGTCGTAGAGGACGTAGGCGACAAACGCCCCGATATAGAAGTCCACCTTCGCATTCGGCGTCAGGTGGACGTTGACACCGGCGGTCAAGGGGGTAAAGGAGGGGTTGTCGGAAGTTTCGACCGTGATGTCGGGATCCGTCTCATCGAGCGTGATGATCACGTCGGGAGAGGCCCTCAGGGCACCTACCTCGAATCCCCATCGTGGCGAGAGCTGGTACTCGAGCCCCAGACCCAGCCCAAAGGCGCCGTCGCCGGTGGCCCGAATGGTCTGGCTACCCTCTACCTGCCTCAAATCGACGTCCGGATCGACCCAGGCGCCGAACCCACGGAGATGCCACTGTCCAGCCGCTGTTGCGGGCGAGGCGACACCCACCAGGACGACCATTGTGGCGACAACGCCGAGAATGGTAACTCTGTTGCTCGTCTTCATGGATCACTCCTTTTCTCTCGCGCCGGACCGGTGCCTCTCCCTTGTGGGATCTTGCCAAGGCCTCGAGGGGCACCGACCGGCTCGATTGACGATGCTCGAGGCCTCCCTCACCTCTGAACGCGACGATCCCTCACGAAGTCCGCAGCTGGCCGGCGAGCCTCGACCGGCGCTCGACCGGAGCCCCTGTTTGGCGCCTTCTGTCGACTGTGTGGATTGAGCTATCTGGTCGGAGCCTGGCTGTCGATCGACACCAGGGCCTGCCGCAGATCATCGGCCGTCGAGTACCGTCCGGCCGGCTCCTTGCGGAGACAGCGGGCGATGACCGACGCCAGCTGAGCCGACACCCCAGGCTCGACCTCGCGGGGGTCGGGCGCCGGCATCGAGCGGTGCATCTCCAGGATCTCGACCACAGTCTCACCGACAAAGGGCCGCCTGCCGGTGGCCATCTCGAAGAGCACCACGCCGAGAGCATAGATGTCGGAACGCGCGTCGAGCGGCAGCATGGAGGCCTGCTCCGGCGAGACGTAGTTGGGGGTACCCAGAAACATCCCTGCGGTCGTGATCCCCGGCCCGCCCGCCAGCCGCGCCAGACCGAAGTCGGTGACCAGCGGCTCCCGCCGAGAATCCAACAGGATGTTCTGCGGCTTGATATCTCGGTGCAGCACCCGGTGGGCGTGCGCCGTCTCCAGGGCCGAGGCGATCTTGTGCCCGATCGATGCTACCTCCTGTTCGGCAAGAGGAGCTTCGGCGGCAATCAGCTCGGCCAGCGTCGCTCCCTCCACCCATTGCATGGTCAGAAACTTCTTGCCGTCGTATTCGCCCAGGTGATAGACGCGGAGGATGTTGGGATGACCGAGGTCGCGGGAGAGCACGATCTCCTGGCGAAAGCGCTCCAGGATGTTGTCGTTGAATGCATACTCGGGTCGCAAGAGCTTGATGGCGACCGGCGCCTTGAGCAGCCGATCGTAGGCTTTGTAGACCAGACCCGTGGCCCCCTCCCCCGCTCGCCGCAGCAGCTCGTATCGATCAGCGATGACACCGAGCTCCGATACCTGCGGTTCCGTCGACTGGTCGTCCCGGCCACCCCACCCCCCGGCGACCGAGCGCGACGTACCCGTGCTTTCTTGCGGAGCAGGCAGCTCCTCGAGCCATCGTCTGAAAAAGTGATTTCTGAGCTCGAACCTTCGCTCTTCGACACGGCGGATGAACCCCAGGCTCTGCAACCGCAGCAGGCCACCGGTCAGCGAGCTCCTGTCCAGCGACAGACGCTCCTCCAACGAACCGCTCGAGGCCGCCGACTCCGCCGCGATCGTGCGCAGGATCCCCTGCTCGCTCGCCGACAACATCTCGTAGTCCACCGCAAAGAAGTGACTCACCATGTCGTCGGCCGCCACCTGCTCCAGAGCCTCCTCCAGATCCCCCGTCTCCACATAGCGCTTGCCCACCAGCTGCAGCAGATAGGGGTGGTTGTCACAGCGGCTCCGGATCTCTTCGACCACCTCCTCCTCCAGCG
>JBAUDS010000312.1:0-10540 GCA_049678185.1 Thermoanaerobaculia bacterium | reverse complement strand
CGGCACCGACAGCCGCTCGCCGGGCCCGAGCGGGAGCTCCTCGGTAACAGCCGCCCTGAGATCGAGGCCGGCGCTGCCCACGGAGGCGGCCGCGGGCAGCGGCAGCCCCTCGGCGTGAGGCAGGCGGCTCACGCGGACGATCGGCGGCTCAGCCGTCACGGTTACTCCGCTCGTTTCTCTGCCGCCGTGGCTGTCGCGGCTCGCCGGGAAGCCCACCCTGGGCCGGCTGCGGTCCCCCTCCCTGCTGCGGAGCGAGCCCCTCGGGGTAGGCCCGCCCGACCCAGTAGCTGTTGGCCCGGGTGAGGTTCGTATTGCCGGGGAGAATGGAGACCGCGGGCACGATATTGGCGGTGAACTGCCATTGGTTGTACTCCGTGGACCCAAAAAAGGTCCTGAATCCGGAGTCCGGGCTCAGGCTGCGGACCCCGATGACCGGGCCCGTCGTCTGGCCCTCTCGGCGTCGGCTGGCGCGACCCGAGGGCGCGCTGGCACCGGTCAGCTCCTGAGGTTGCTGGTCCTGCTGATCGGGAGCCACCGTCTCTTGCCGCCCGCGTCTGCGGCCCCGCCGGCCGGGGGAGGCCTGAGCAAAGACGAGGCCCCATTGGCCGTCGTCGCTCATCGGATCTTGCCAGAGCTGGCGAATACACCGGGGTCTGACCTCGATCAGCTCCTCGAGACGGACCGGGTAGCGGCCAAAGCGCACCTGGAAGACACGGATAGCCTCGGCGTACTGGAGACCACGAAAGACGAGCTCTTCCTCGTTGTCGCGCTGGATCATCGTTGTCCAGGAGGGAAGTACCGCCGCCAACAGGATCGTCATCACCGTAAAGATGATGACCAACGCGACCAGCGTGTAGCCCCCGCCAGGTCGGATCCGTCGAGGGGAAATTGGGGACACAATACGCATTTCACCCGAGACTCGCATGGTCGTACCGATTATCGACTTGGAAATGCGGATTGTGTCCCCAGATTTCTGTGTTACCACTCGCTGTAGGGTTGGCCGCCCAGGCTCGTCGCGTCGGAGCCGGAGCGGACATCGATGACCCCGGGCTGACCGCCCTCTGGCAGATCGGTCTCGGCGAACTCCAGCTCGGGATCGGCCTCCTCGACAACGGCTACCCAGGTCTCGGTGCTTTTGGTGATCGGGTCCATGGGGATCGCCCGCAAGTACCCATCGTCTACCAGGGCCTCGAGGCTCGGCGGGTAGGTCCCCTTGTCGGCCTTGTACTGGTCGATGATGTCGCGGAAAGTCCTCAGATCGGACTTCAATACGGCTTCAGCGGCCCGCCGGGGAACGTCCTTTAGCGCCGGCATGGCGATGGTCGCCAGAATGCCGATGATGGCGACGACGACGATCAGCTCGAGCAGGGTAAACCCGCTCGTTTGGCGCCCAGGTGAACGATGAGTGCTAGCTCGCATGCGTCACCACATCTGATAGGGAACCTTGTTGAGCCCCACTCCTTCGCTCAAGGAATAGACATCAAAGACGTTCTCGCCCCCCCAGGAGGACGAATCCCATTCGTCTTGATAGCTACGCATCCCCCACTCTGCCTCACCGGTCATCGGGTCCATGGGGATGCGCCGCATGAACCTGGCCGTCTTGGCTATCTGGCCGACAACATCCACCCCTTCCACCAGCACTTCGAGCTCTCTGGGATAACCATCGGTTCCCAGCTCCACGGGTATGAGCCCGGCATCGGAGTATCTCTTGTGCTCGTCGATGGCGTTGCGCATCTCGCGCAGGGCCGCTCGCAGCTCGATCTCCTTGCTGCGTCTGCTGGTGTATCGAGCCGTTGGTAGTGCTACCGCCGCTAAAATGACCAGCAGCACGCAGACGATGATCAACTCGACCAGCGAGTAGCCTGCCGGCCTCCCGTCACCTCGTCGCCGGAGGCACATCACTGTCGTCCTCTTCCTGCCGTTCTTCGTCCCGGTCGAGCGGCCCCTGGAAGATGTCATCCGGTGACGCCGAAGGGACCAGCTCCTGTCCCGTGGGCTGCTCCACCTCTTCGCCGTCCGCCGACTCGCGCAGACCACGCGGCAGGTTCTGGATGCGGCGGCGAATCATCTCCCGGATGCGCTCGGCATCTTCCTCCTCCCCGCCTTCGTCGAAGGGTCCCTCGACCTCCGACTCCACTCGCGGACTGCCTCCACGGAAGGTGATATTGGCCTCGGTTCCCACCCAGATGGGCAGTAGATCTTCCTCCGTGATGTTGGGGGTACGGATGATATGCGGGGTCAGGGTCAAAACCAGGTCGGTGCGTTTCTTCTCGGTGTCCTTGTGGGTAAACAGCCGCCCGATGACCGGGATGTCGGTCAGCCCGGCGGGACCGGTGTCGGTGACCTGTTCGTCGGTGCGAAGCAGTCCAGCCAGGAAGTTGGTCTCGCCGTCCATCAGGCGGATAGTCGACTCGATACGCCGGGTGCCGATGATCGGCTGCTCCTGTCCGCCGACCCCCTGGACCACACCGGAGACATTGCTCACCTCCACCTTGAGCTTGAGCGTGACCTCCTTGTTGTGGTGGATACGGGGCTCGATGTCGAGCCGGATACCGATGTCCTGGTACTGAAACGAAGTAATAGGAACGATATTGCCACCAATGGTCGAGCCGGTATTGAACGTCGTCACCGGGATCGGTACCTGGTCACCGATGTGGACGAGGGCCTTTTCGCCATCGCTGATCCGCACCTGCGGGCTGGCCAGCAGCTGGGCTTCGGTGCTGGTCTTCAAGAAGTCGTAGGTGATGGAGGGGATCGTTACCAACCAGCTGGACTGATCGATGAACTGAAGATCGGAGACCCGGAAGCCGCCCGTGCCCTCGACCTGGAGATTGGGATCCAAGAACTGCGAAACGCTGTACTCGCTCAACTGCACGCCGAGCTTCTGGAGCGTGCTGGTGCCGATCTGCAAGAGCTCGACATCGACGATCAGCTCACCACGGGATTTGTCGTTGGTGGCAATGATCGTCTCGGCCACCTTGACCTTGTCGGCACTGTCACGCAGCACGATGGCGTTGAGCTGGTCGTTGGCGGCGATGTTCTTGGCACCGATCAGGCTGCGCAGCATGGTCATCACGTCCTTGACCTCGGCATTGGAGAGAAAGAACGTCTGGATGACGAGATCCTCGTAGTTGCGTCGATTCTGTGGATTGTCCTCGGCAACGATGATCGTGTGCTCGTCGAGAACCTTGTAGAAGTGACTCGCCGCCCGCATGAGGATCTCGAGCGAGTCCTGCGCCACCACCTCCTCGAGCTCGATGGTTATCTCCTGGTCCCGCAGCTTCGGGTCGAAGAGGACGTTGATGCCGAAGGCCTTGCCCAGAGCTAGATAGATGTCGAACACCGACACCGGCTTGGGGAAGCTGAGTGAGATGGGCTCCAGCGAGCGTGGATTCAGGATCGGCGGTTGGGCGCGTGCGCCCCGGGTACGAGCCTTGAGCTCTTCCAGGGTAGGGGCCGGCTTCAGCCCCTCACGTGCCGCGGAGAGCTCGTCGGCCACCTTCTCCATCTCCACCGTGGCGTACTGATTACTGCGGTCCAGCTGGACGGCCTGGGTGTACTCACGCAGAGCGAGCTCCAAGGTGCCGGCCTCGTAGTAGTCCTTCCCCCTCTCGAAGTGCATCTGCGAAGCTTTCATCTTCGCCCGCAGCAGACCCGTGCGATAGGCGAGGTTGTTCGGAAAGCGGTCGACGAGATCCATGTATTGGAGAACCGCCGCGTCCCACTCGCCTCTCTCTTCGGCCTGCTCCGCGTCCCGGGCTGTGCGATAGCCGGAGCAGGCAGCCAGCAGGACCACCAGCAACACAAGGGGGATTCGGATGGATTTTCTAGCCATTCTCAGACTCCCTTGGCATCTTACCCTCCCACGGCCAGACGTTCTGGCGGCGCATCCGGAAAGTCTACAAAACCGACATCGACGGATTCGAAGCCGATCCGTACCACGACGAATTTCTCGTTCAAAACGCCCCCTTCCAGAACGTTGAAGATCGCTTTGCCGTTCGAAAAGACCGCCAGGCGACGTTTCGCCGATCCAAAGCTACCCAGAAAGACGACGTCCACCGGCGGCGGCACGGGTTGCGGCGGGGTGGCCTCCTCGGGTGGCTCCTGGGCGGCCAGGGCCTCCTCGGCCCTTCTCAGTGCATCCGGGTCCGGCTCTGCGGGTGGCGGCGGCGGGGGTGGTGGCGGCGCACCAAAACGGAAGGGGTCGCGGCCCGGGGCGTAGTCACCCGGCTCTCTCTCGAGATCGCCGACGCGCAGTTCCACCACCAGCGGGTCGCCATTGCCGACCCCATTTGCCGTGACGGCACCACGAGCGGGTCCGCCTGCCGCTCGATCCACGGTCGTCGAGGTGCCAAAGGAGCCCTGACGAATCTGTCGCCAGCCCAAAAAAAGGAGTGCGAGCGCCAGGGCGGCGAATATGAACTGCTTGCGGCGCTCCGGTGTCACGGCCCCACTTCCCCCGCGGCGGCCATCGACGTGGTGATCTCGTCTTCTTCTGCAAACAGGGTCGAGATCTTCAGATTGATCCGCAGCTCGGCTCCCTGGCCTCCGCTTCCCAATTGGATCTCTTCGAGCGTCAGGAAAAACTCCGAAAGCTCGAGAAAGTTGATGAATCGTCTGAGCTCGACGTAGGTACCCTCGACGGCAAAGACGATCGAGCGCTTGACCAGATTGTACTGGCGGAGGCGCTCATCGGGGTAGCTGATGACCGTCGGCTCGAGGCCGGCCCGCCGGGCCAGGGTCTTGACCTCGGCAATGATCTGGGTCACCCGCTGGCTCTCGGTGGACAACTCGCTCACGTAGAACTCGTCGACCCTCTCCTGATTGATCCTGGCGCTCTCCACCGACTCCGCCAGCACCGATCTCGAGGATTCGAGCAGGTCCAACTCCGCTCTGCGTCGCTCCACCCGGCCCTCGCGAAAGCTGGCCTGACTCGCCAACACCAGGCCGTAGGTCGACAGTATGGCCACCCCCACCAGGCAGAGGATGAGCGGCGGCAACCACCGCCCGAGATGCCGACGCCAGACATCGCCGGCTTTTCTCACGCGTCACCTTCCGCGCTGTCGTCGATCTCGGCTTCATCCTCGGGCACCGGAGACAGGTCGAACTCCTCCGCGACCTCCTGGTCGACCTCTGCTACAGGTCCGAAGAATCGTCCCGGCAGGTAGATCACATCCAGTGAAAACTCGAACTGCTGTTGACCCCTTTTCGCCTCGTGAGCCAGGTCGGGCCGAACAAAGCTCGGATGACCAAAGAGGCCATCCACCAGAGCGAGCAGCGCGGTGTCGCTCTTGGCGATGCCCGTGACAGCAAGATGCACCCTCTCGTCGGCGGAGGCCGTCGACGCGGCCGAGCGGCCGGCCGAGCCGGTCCAGTCGATCCGCGGTGAGACCCTGTCCAGGTGGACATCTTCGGGCAGAACCTCGCCCAACCGGTCGAACAGATGGCTCCATGAAAATACCCTCTGGGAGATCCGGCTGTTGAGGAAGACGGCCTGCCGGTTCTGCCCGTCGATGTCGAGAGCGGCCAGCTCCTGCTCGAGGCGGGCGATCTCCGCCCGCTCCCCCTCAATCCCGGCCTCGAGCTCTTCGAGCAGATCCATTCTCTGCCCTTGCCCGCTGAAGTGTCGCCAGTAGAACACGGTATTGGCGACCAGGAGAAGCACAGCCAGCACCCACAGGATCCAGGTGAGTCGCCGGATCGGGCGGAAATTGACAAACGGCTCCCGCGCCAGATTGAGCTGGGCCGACTTCATGGGATCTCCTGCCGCGCCGCCCCGAGCAAAGGCGCGATCTGACGCACCGAGGCCTGGGAGACCCTCCCGGTCAGCGCCAGATGCCCTGGCTCCAGGACGTGCGCTGGGATCTCGAAGGCACCTTCGAGCTTCTCACACCAGGCGGCGGCCTCGTCCTCGGGAGCCAGCAGAAGGACTCGACCCAGGCTAGGTGAAGAGAGCTCCTCCTCGAGGAAGGCACGGGTCATTCTCAGGTCTCTCGAGACCAACCGCTCGGACGAGTCACGATCGCCGAGCTGGTCCAGAGACTTGAAGCGGTGCAGAACCGGCTCACCACGCCAGATAAAGACCATGCTGTAGCCGGTCTCGGCAGCCAGGACCACCAGACCCAGTTCCACATCTCGTAGCGGATCTCGAACCGCCGGCAGCAAGGACAAGCTCTCGTTCGACAGCTGTCCCAGACGGATCCCCTGCGCGCTGAAGGCGTCCTCGATTTGCTCGAGCATGTGGTCGAGCCCAAAGCCCAGCAGCACTCGCTTCTCCCCGTCCCCGCTCGGCAGCGGCGAGAGCTCTGTCCCCCCGATGCGGAGCTCCTCGACCTTGAAGGGCACCAGGCGACGCAGCTTCCAACGCAATACCCCCTCCCGCTCGCCGGCCGAGCGGGGCAGGTCGCCAGCCCCGGTGAAGGTCAATCGCAACCAGGGATCGGGGACGACAAGGGAGGCCTCCTCGACGGACTCGGAGATGCGCTCGATCAGGGCCGTGAGGGGGGCGGCAAACATCGCCGGCTCCCTCATCGCACCACCCAGAGGACCCGACCCGAACAGGTCGGGCGGCGAGTCGACCGCGTGGTACTCCTCCAGCTCGTAGCTCCCGTTGGCACGGGCAAAACGGGCGTAACGCAGGCCGCCGGCGTCCACCGCAAAGATGTGCGGCGGCACCGGGAGGGCCTCCAGACCGAGGAGCCGCTCAATCAACGAAGGTAACCTTATTGATCTCACGCAGTGTCGTCACTCCTGCCAGCACCCGTTCCAGCGCCGACTCTCTCAAAAACAACATCCCTTCTTCCTGCGCCGCCTTCTTGATCTCCGAAGCCGGGCGTCGCTCCAGAATGAGCTCGCGGATGCGATCCGACAGATCCAGGAGCTCCGAGATCGCGGTACGACCGAGAAAACCCGTGCCGTTGCACTCGATACAACCCATCCCCTCGAAGAACTCATGATCGGCATGGGCCTTTGGGTCCAGGCCGCTCTCCGACAACAGTTGTTGAGAGGGGCGGACCGACTCGCGGCAGTGGGAGCAGATCTTACGCACCAGGCGCTGGGCGAGCACACAGTTCAACGCTGATACGAAGTTGTACAGATCCACATTCATGTTGAGAAAGCGGCCCAGAACATCCACCACGTTGTTGGCGTGCACCGTGGTGAAGACCAGATGCCCGGTCAGGGCCGACTGCACCGCGATCTGTGCCGTCTCCTGGTCGCGGATCTCACCGACCATGATCTTGTCCGGGTCGTGACGGAGAATCGAGCGCAGCCCACGAGCAAAGGTGAGACCTTTCTTCTCGTTCACCGGAATCTGGGTGATGCCGCGCAGCTGATACTCGACCGGATCCTCGATGGTGACGATCTTGTCCTCCGAGGACTGGATCTCCGACAGACAGGCGTAGAGCGTGGTCGTCTTTCCCGATCCTGTCGGCCCCGTCACCAACACCATGCCGTAGGGCTCGCGGATGAACTTCCGGATCTTCGAGATCGTCGCGTCGTCGAATCCCAGAATGTCGAGCCGGAGATTCTTGAACTCCTTGTTCATCGACTCCTTGTCGAGGATACGGATGACAGCGTCCTCGCCGTGGACCGACGGCATGATGGAAACCCGGAAGTCGATATTGCGACCTTCGAACCTGAGCTTGAATCGCCCGTCCTGGGGGACCCGCTTCTCCGCGATGTCGAGCTCCGACATCACCTTGATGCGGCTGATGATCGTCTGATGGTGCCGTTTGTCGATCGGCTCCATGGCCTGATACAAGATGCCGTCGATCCGATACTTGATGATGACCTCGGTCTCCCGCGTCTCGATGTGGATGTCGCTGGCCCGGCGCTGGATGGCGTTGAAGATGGTCGAGTCCACCAGCTTGATGGTGGGGCTGGTATCAGCAGTGATCCGATCGATCGACAGCACCTCTTCGCCGCCATCGTCGTCCTGTACCAGCTGCAGCCGAAAGTCCTCGGTCGCCTCGTCCAGGACCCGCTGCGCGCTTTCGGACCGCTGCAGGATCTCCTCGACCGCCGAGCGCACCCCCACCTGTACTTCCACCGGCTGCCCGAGCAGAAGCTCCAACTCGTCGAGCTTGGTCACATCCTTGGGGTCGGCCATGACGATGGCCAGCCGCCCTTCCAGCTGACGCTCGGGGATGAAGTTGTAGCGCAGCATGAGATCGAAGGGGATCGTCCGGAACAGATCGTTGTCGATCCGGAAGTGCTCCATATCAACGAGATCGAGCCCATAGCGCTGCGCCAGCTCGCGGGCCTCGCGCTTCTCTTCGACCCGACGCGCAGCCAGCTCGTGAGAGGCGCCGGCCAAGGGGTTTCGCTCTGTCACCGAATCGCTGTCCATGTCTACACTCCACCTTCTACTGTTCTAACGTTCCTCAGTGCCCTGCCGTCTAGCCTGCTCTGCCTCATTCGCCACCTAGAACTTGACATTTCCAAGCAGACTGAAGATCGGCAAATAGACCGACACCAGCAGGGTGGCGACGATGATTCCCATCAGCATCATCATCACCGGCTCGAGCAGACTCAAAACCCGTTCCAGACGTGTCTCCACTTCTTCGTCGAGGAAGTTGGAGGCGTCTTCGAGCATCACGTCCAGCGATCCGGTGGCCTCGCCGACCTTCACCATGTCGATCGCGATCTCGAAGCCTACTCCACTCTTCTCCAGGGTATCGGCGAGCGATTTCCCCTCGCGCACACCGTCCACCATGGGCGCCAGGCGGGCGCGGATGTAGTCGTTGCCCACCGCCCGAATGGCAACCTCCAGAGAGTCGACAAGGGGGATACCACCGGCCAGCAGGGTCGAAAGCGAGCGGCAGAGCTCGGACAACGCCATGCGATGAAAGATGGGGCCCAGCAGCGGGAGTTTGAGCTTGAATCGCGCCATCCCGACACGACCGGTCTGTGACCGACCCCACTGACTTACCGCTACCACCACCAGCGCCACCGCCGCGACAATGAACAGAAGATTGTCCTTGACGAAGAGCGAAAAGCCCATGGTAATGCGGGTCAACAGGGGCAGATCGACATCGAGAGCCGAGAAGAAGTCGGTGAACCGGGGCAGGACGTAGACGGTCATCACCGAAATAAGAGCGATTGATAGCCCCACCAGGGCCGCTGGGTAGACGAGAGCCGAGACGACCTGCCGCCGGGTGTCCATCAAGAGCTTCTGGTGACGGACGAACCGTCTGAGGACTGTCTCCATCTCACCGCTGCGTTCCCCCGCCCTCAACGTCGGACCGTAGAGTGGAGGGAAAAGAGCGCCGTAGCTGTCGATCGCCCGCGACAGCTCCTCGCCGCTCCTGACCTGGTCGCCGACATCCCTCAACACCGAGCGAAAGAACGGCTCCCGCTGCCGCTCCAGCATGAGCCCGAGTGCCTGCAACATGGGCAGACCCGAGCGCAGCAACGCGGCCAGCTCCTGATTGAAGATCAGCAGCGAGCGCATCGGTATTTTCTGGCCCTCGCCCCAACCGAGTGCCCGCAGGTTGGCCAGCAGACCGCGGCGTCGCAGCTCGAAGAGGTGATACCCCTTCTTTTCGAGCTCGTTGCGCAGCGTGCGCTCGTCCTGCGCCTGGTGCACCTCGTCCACGACGCGTCCGTCCGGTGTCCCGACTCGGCAAACAAATTCCATTACCGGTGTGTGCTCCCAGCTCTCCGGATCTAGTCCTGCCTCACGGCAGGTCGTTCCAGGTTACAGGTAAGTATCACCATCAACGCTTCTTTACTCGCTTCCTCCTTGGCCAGACCCAGGATCATCGGCTTGGACAACCAGAGGTTCAGATTGGTGTGAATCAGCTCTTTGGGCTCCGGGTTGCCCAGTTGATGAGCGACCTGAAAGCCGTGCAACTTGATTCGACGGTCGGCCATCAGCGTACCCATGCGAAAGGTCACGCGGTAGTCGTCCCCCACCCGGTAGGAAACTTCCTCCGCCTCACGTGCCACGATTCTGGCATCGGCCAGCAGCCGATAGTTCTCGTAGCGCAGAAGATCCCGCAGACGGGCGAGCAGGGCCGGGGAGAGACCCCGGCTGGCCTCGGGCTCCGCCGCGCCGAGTCCGGCCCGGACGATCTTGATCTCCAGGTGGATCGGGCTCCTTGGGTGATCGAAGTCCTCCAGCAGCGCCACGGCCCGGCGCACCACGGCCGCCGTATCGCGGACCACCAGGGTGTTGCCGCCAGGCTGGAGCTCAACGGAACCGCGCTCGGTAAGCAGAGGATGAATCAGCCCGATGGCCTCGACCGCCGGTTGATGCTCCAGCGTGTAGGCATGAACGACCAGGGCCGGCGGTGTCCCTGCCGACGACTGCGCCGCGGCAACCGCCAGGGCCGGCCAGCCGATCGCCAGCAGGCCAACAGCTGCGGACAGACTCCAGACGGATCGCAAACCTCTTTTGTGCACTACGTGGGGAAGGGTGGCCAAGTGGCTATAGATCGAGGGTTTCGTCCACGATCATGACCAGAGAGAGATCTTCCTCGGTCAGTTGGTAGATCCTCGCCTGCGGTCGGGTGAGGTTCTCGATGATGGAGGAGGG
>JBAUDS010000311.1:0-2267 GCA_049678185.1 Thermoanaerobaculia bacterium | reverse complement strand
GCAGATGGCGATCCAGGTCAGAGCTCGGCGTGGCCCGAAGATATCGCCGAAGACACCCCCGGGAAACTGGAACAGCGCGTAGCCCCACGCGAACGCGGCGAGCACCATTCCGAGCTCGATCTGCGATAGCCCCAGCTCACCCATCATGCTGTCGCCGGCCACGGACATATTGGTGCGCAGGACATAGGCGACAAAGCTCATAGCCACCAGAACAGCGAGGATGTTCCAGCGCACGCGGCCAGGAGGGCCGCCGGGAAAGTGAGAGGGGTTTTCCATGCTCGGGCGCCGGCAGCATACAGCAGGACCGGGCGTCGCAGGAACTTTTCTAGGCTACGTCGTCCCGATCGGAGCCGAGAGGCGGAGCGATGAAAGAAACCATGCAATGGTAGTTTTCATGGCTGTGAATTTCTTCGACCTGCTGGGCCTGCAGCAGCTCGACGCCGAAGCGCTCGGCTTGGCGCCGCAGGCGCTGGGATAGCTCACCGCCCGCAACCCCTTCGGGGAAGCCCGGGACATTGTCGAGATGCATCGTGGCCGCCGCCTGGCCGCCGAGAGCAGCTCGTTCCACCACCAGGGTAGGGAATCTGGTGCTCACCGAGGAATTGTTTGCTCCGGTGACAGTCCGGGCACCAGAAGGCACCGTAAACCGTAATCTGCTTGTCGCTCATAAATCTCCTGATGAGTGCTCGAGCCGACGGATTTCTTACATCCGACTTCCTGGGAACTGAGACGCAGGTTCAGGGCATGGAGCCGGGCCGGATGTCCCCCCTTGGGTTTCGACAGGCAGCCCGTCGCTTGGATTCGATCGAGTGATGGTCGGGGGTCCTCTTGCTTAGGTAGTTGACTTCAAGGGCTGTAAGACTTATTCTTACAGCATGAGAGACACGCTCACAATCAGTCTCCCAGGAAAGACCAAAGAGCTCGTTGAGCGCGCGGCAAGCGAGAGCGGAATGACCACGAGCGAGTACGTCCGGCTCGCTATCTTTCACGAGCTTTGGAAAGACGCCACTTTGGAGAGCCGTCGCAAGGCCGTGCCAGCCGCCCGATCGCGGGGGGTCTTCACCGATGAAGATGTCTTCCGACTGATCTCGTGAAGATCGTCTTTGATACCAACGTAATAGTTGCGGGCCTTGTAGCGCGGGGTTTGTGCCACGAGCTGATCGAAGTGCACCTTCCCCTCCACGAACCGATTCTCTCGGCCGCTCTCTGGGACGAGTTGGTGGCGGCTCTACGTAACAAGTTCCGGCTCGAAACCCAGGACCTGCCTTTTCTGGATCTCTACCACCGGCACGCCAGTTGGGTCGAGGCCGAGGAGCTCGATGGGCCGGTCTCGCGCGACCCAGACGATGATTGGGTTCTGGCCACAGCCCTGGCCGGCCAGGCGACCTTGATCGTAACCGGAGACGACGATCTTCTCACCCTTGGATCCTTTCAAAACGTCGAGATCGTCACTCCGCGGCAATTCTTCGAGCGTTTCGTTTCTGGCGGGAGTGTCGAGTGAGCCTCGTCCCGGCCGACACGCCCTACTTTGGGAACAGGAATGAAAACTGGAAGCGAAGCTGCCAGTTGGCGCCGAATTCCGGCTTCTCGATGTTGTAGTAGGCCTGGACCAGGGTGTTCACCGGTTGCTTGCCTATTTTGTACACCCTCCCGACTCCACCGCCGACTGGGACCGTCCACTTCTGCCCGCTCTCCGCCTCCCAGTTGGCGGTGAAGACGGGTTGCGTGGTGAGGAACCACCCCTTCTTCATGTTGTAGTTGGCGAAGATCTGGCTGAAGAAGAAATTGACATCGGCGTCGCTGTCGAAGGACCAGATGTTGGACACCAGGACGCCCACAACCCAGGATCCAGGCATCCTTAGGAGCACGACACTTGGGCCGGCCGCCCACTCACCGCTACCCAGCGCGTCATTGGTCGAGGTCGGAATCGAGATCACAGGTCCTACTCCCCAGATCAGCTTTCCCGGCTCTCTCGGCGAGATGAAACCTGTGTAGCTGGTATCCCCGAGTCCCGTGGTGCTGCCCTCTCCCGGGACGATCTCGGGTTGATAAATGACAGGAATGATCGCCCGGTTGATCAGGTTCCACTTCTTGCTCAGGCTTACCGGAATGACGGGCTGAATGTTGAGGATATTCTGCACGTCGTCACCGGGCCCGAAACCGAAGTTGGTGTTGTTCTGGAGCGGCAGGGATATCAAGCTCCCAACCGGGTTCTGCGACTGCTTGGCCAGGTCACCGACATCCCCGGAAGGCTTCTCCTCCTGGGC
>JBAUDS010000310.1:0-5312 GCA_049678185.1 Thermoanaerobaculia bacterium | reverse complement strand
GCCGAGATGGGTGAGATCATCTCCCCCGGCTGTGCGTTCTTGGCCACCACCACCCCCGCAAAGGGCGCCCGGATCACCATGTCTTCCAGCTGCTGTTGCCAGACGGCCACCTGCCGCGCGGCCACCCCGACCTCTTCGCGCTGGCGCTCGAGCCGCGCCGCCAGCGAATCGGCTGCGGCCCGCGCGCGGTCGAGCTCGGCGTCGCTCGAGATCTCCTGCTCAACGAGATTCTCGCTTCGGCGCTGGTTGAGGCGGGCCTCCGCGAGCAGCACCTCGGTCTCCGCCAGCGAGCTCTCGGCGGAGTCGAGCTGGGCCTCGGCGAGACGGAGCGAGACCGTAACGTTCGAGTCGTCGAGACGGGCCAGTACTTGCCCCTCTTCGACCACCATCCCTTCTTCGATAAGGACCTCGATCACCTTGCCGGTGATCTTGGAGGAGACGGTCGCCTGACGCCTGGCGGTCACATAGCCGGAGGCGTTGAGCACGGTGCTGCCGGCACCCAACCTGATCTCGCGGGCGACCGCGGTCCGCACTTCGGCCGCCCCGGACCGGCCCGCAAGCCACCAGGCCACGACGGCCAGTACCAGCGCGGCCACAATGGCGGCCGGGATCCAACCCCGACGGGGAGAGTCCTCCTCCTCGTCGCGGTCGATCCGCAGCTTGTCCAGCGCCTCCTTCTTGGCACTCATGATGGAGTTCTATTCCTACCAGCGCCGGCGATACCGGGTCAAGCGCGCCGTATCTCCAGCGGGCCTCCCCGGTCGCGGAGCAGCAGACCTCCCCGATAGAGCAGGTAGAGCCCGACCATCTGGATGACATGGTAGAGGTCGTTGTGATTGAAGTTCTGGTGGAGGGCGATTTCGTTCTGCTGAATTGCCGCACCGACAAACGAGATGGCGATGCCGGCGATGATCCATGGTGCGCTCTTGGCCCTGCGGGTGATCAGACCCCAGCACTCGAGCAGGAAGACAAAGAGCATGGTCGGAGCATAGTCGTTGATGACGTACTCGAAATCGTCGTGGTTGAGCATCCAGACGGCGTAGACCAGGAACTTGATCACTACCACGACCAGGAGCACGCGGCGTGGGAGACCGGTGAAGTGGGCATGGATCGCGGCAGAGGCCAGACACACACTCGCCACGCCGATGGCATAGACGGTGAGCTTCCAGGTGATGGTCTGGCCCAGATCGCCGAGATAGTTGGCAAAGCCATGTGAGGTCCCCCCGGCCAGCGCCCCTACCGCCATGGCGATGAAGGAGACCGCCCAGAGACGGATCGATTGCTGGTTGATCTCCTTGGCGCGCAGAAAGAGCTTTCTGCCAAAGAAGAACCCCATCCCGGCCAGGATGTAGTCGGTGACCATGGTGGTGGGCTCGGTGATCCGCATCTCCTCCTCCGTGTGTCAAGATCTGACAGCCACTGATGCTTGCATAGACAGCGGAGATTTCCAAAACGTGGATAGAGCAACCATCTGCTATACCGCCGGCCCGCGGCAGAGCGAGCAGGCGCTGGTAGCCGATGTGGACCGGCTTTTGGACCAACTCGGAGAGCAGGTCCTCTCACAACCCATCCTCATCCTTGTCCCCTCCAACAGTCTCCGGGCACATCTCCTGACGAGGCTTGCCAAGGGACATGGCGGGGCGATCGCGGGTCTCACCTGTATGACCCTCCACGGTCTCGCCCGCGATCTGGTGCTGCGATCCGGCGGCTCTAGCCCGACCGGCATAGATTCCTTTTCCCTCTTTGCGCGCCGGTTTGCACGCCGTGAGCCCTCCCTGCGGCGAAGCCTCGACAGCCTGGTCGACGGCTACGGTGCCATTCTGGGAAGTGTCCGCGATCTCCTCGACGCCGGGCTCGGGCCGGCCCACGAGGAGGCCCTGCTGGATGCCCTGGAGACGGAGGGCAGGCAGTCCGCCTCGCCGGCCGAAGTCGAGCGGGTCAAGAGTCTGGTGCGGGTGGCCGCCCGCACCGCCGAGAGCATGGAGACCCATGATCTGGGGCGCCATTCCACCCTGCTCGCGGCGGCGACCGATCTGCTCAAGAGCCCGACCGCAGCGGGCCAGAACCCGGCGGCACTCTTTGTCTACGGTTTTGCCGACGCCACCGGTCTGGCCACCGACTTCATCGTTGCCCTGCTCGAGCGCTATCCGGGCCGCATCTATCTCGACCGGCCACCCGATCCCACGGCCCCCGAGCGAACCGATCCGGGGGTCGTTTTTGGCCGCCGGTTCGAGGAGCGGATCCTGATCACCGCCCGGGTCGACGAGACGCCGGTCGAGCCGGCCGAGCCGGCCGCCGTCGAGATGAGACGCGCTCTGGGAGCCGACGCCGAAGTGCGCGAGGTGGCGCGACAGATTCGTCATCTTGTCGACCAGGGTGTCGAACCGGAGTCGATCGGCGTCGTCTCCCGCGGTCTGGATCCCTACATCTCGGCCCTGCGCATCCATTTCTCCCGGCTGGGTGTTCCCTTCTCGGGTGTGAGCATCCGCGGGCCGCATGGCACCGCCGGCCGCCGCATTCGTGCGCTGCTCGATCTCACGGTGCTTGCGGGCAGGGCACCGCTCGAGCGCTGGCTCGATGCCCGCGACACCGGTTTTGGTGCGGTTTCGGGCTTCGACATCCGTTTGGCACTCTTTGCTCTGGGTCTGGCCCGGCTCGAGGAGGTCCGGGACTTCGATCCCGACCGACTCCCGGACCGGGATAGCTTTCAACTGCCCGTCCGGCAGGGCTTTGTCGAGGAGGAGGGAGAAGACCAGGCGAGTCCGACGGTGCGCGCCAAACGCCGGAGTATCCCCACCGAGGTCCTGCACACCGCCATCGAGTCGGCGAGCCTGGTGGCCGAGCGCCTCGAGAGTGGAGCAGCTCCCGCTGCCGTCGGGGAGCACATCGAGCGCCTCCGGGCCCTCCTTGTCGATGGCCTCGGCTGGTCCCCCGGCGACGACCTGACGCGCCGGGTCTTGGACCGTTTGGAGAAGCAGCTCGGCGACCTGCCGCCCGATCTCCAACTCGAGGGTGAAGAGCTCGCCCCCCTGCTCGAGGAGTCTCTAAAGGATCTCGGGCGGACCGCTTTTGGCGGTGAAGGGGGTGGAGTGCAGGTGATGGACGTCACGCAGGCCCGAGGCCGCACCTTCGAGCACCTTTTTCTTCTCGGCCTCAACCGGGGGGAGTTCCCCCGCACCGTGCGCGAAGATCCGGTCTTTCCCGATTCGCTTCGCCGCCTCCTGGGCCGCGAAGGGCACGGCGTCCTCCCCGATCTACCGGTCAAACGGAGCGGCTACGACGAAGAGCGGTTTCTCTTCGCCCAGCTTTTGGCCGCCGCACCCCGCGTCACCCTCTCCTGGCAGGAGGCCGACAACGATAACAAGGTGCGCACCCCGTCGCCGCTGGTGGAGCGACTCCGCTGGTCGCAACGGGGACAGCAACTCGAACGCTGGGCCGCGCCGCCCCGCCTGCGCCACCTGTTCTCACCTCCAACCACGGAAGAGGCGGCAGACCCATCGCTGAATCTTAGACCCGCCGTCGAGAGTGCCGTGTTGGTGGCTCTGCACGGCTCACGTCGGGAGCTGGCACCGGTGATGCCCATGGCTCTCGCTGAAGCCGAGACGCTGTGGGGCGATGCGAAGGAGCCTCCATCCCCAGAGGCGCTGTCCGCCGCCCGTCTTCGCATCCTGGCCGAGCTCGATCCCCAACGGGGCGCGAAGGAGGGCGAGCAGATCTACCATTCCCTCGGCCCCTACTTCGGCTTCGTGGGACCGCCGCAAGCGAGCAACGACCCGCGCCGCGGCGGGGATCTCTACATCACCACGCTCGAGAAGATGGTGCGCTGTCCGTGGCAGACGTTTCTGGATCGGATGCTCCGCCTCGAGCCGCTACCCGACCCTCTGGCGGCGCTGCCGGCCATCGAGCCTCGGTATGTCGGCAGCCTCGTGCACAAGGTCGCCGAGCGGATTGTCTACCGCCAACTCCCGTCGTCACCATCCTCGATCGAGCAGCTCGACCCGCAGACGGCCGAGATCGTGAGCTGGCCCGACGAGAAAGAGTTGAGACGGCTCGTCGACGAGGAGGCGGTGTGGCTGGTGCGCAAAGAAGGGATCGGGTTGGCAGGGTATGCCGAGATCCTCGCCGAGATTGCACTCCCCCACCTCGAAGTGCTGCGGCGCCTCGAGTCGGAGGCGGATGACGGCGAGGTTCGTACTCTGGCGGCGGAGATCGAGGGTCGCTACGAGCTTGCCGATACCGACGGGCGCCCACGCCCCATCTCCTTTCGCGCCGATCGGGTCGACCTCGACAGCGAGCAGATCGTGGTTACCGACTACAAGACGGGACGGGCAAACAACAAGAAGTACCTGACCAGTAAACAGCAGGCGACGCGCGACAAACATTTCCTCACCGCTCTGCGGGAGGGCAGCCTCCTCCAGGCTCCTCTCTATGCCCTAGCGACCATCTCCGGCGACGGGCAGGGGCGATTCCTCTTTCTCGATCCGAACTTCGAACACCCCGACGAGAGACGCGTGCTCGCCGTCGGTGCCGACGATCGTGAGGTCATCGAGACCTTCGAGCAGACCGCACGCACAGCGGTCGCGGCCTGGGATCATGGAGCGTTCTTTCCCCGCTTGCAGCGCCCGGACAAAGAAGACGAACCGACAGCCTGTGGGTACTGTCTGTTCGCCGAGGCCTGTCTACGTGGCGACTCGGGTGCAAAGGGTCGTCTTGCCACCTGGGCCATGGACCATGCCGATAAGAGACCCCAGCCAAAGGGCTCGGGGAAGGCGCTGAGCGCCCTGCTCGATCTCTGGTCTCTGCCCGCCAGGAAGGGTGGCCGCTCATGAACAGAGACGACGCCACCCTGCTGGCGCAAGACCAGGAGGCCCGGCGGCAGGCCCAGATCGAGTTTCGGCGGCCGCTGGTGCTCGAGGCCGGTGCCGGCACCGGCAAGACAACGGCACTGGTGGCCCGGATTCTGGCATGGTGCCTGGGTGCGGGCTGGGCGGCCAAGGAGGGCGAGCTCGAGGCCGATCCGGGGCTGCGCCAGGGGATCGAGAACGAAGAGGACTGGATCGCGGCCCGGGTGCTCGAAGGTCTCGTTGCCATCACCTTTACCGAGGCCGCTGCCGCCGAGATGGCCGAGCGGACCGCCCAGGGTCTCTCCCAGGTGGCGTCAGGGCAGGAGGACGAGATCGCCGGTTTCGAGCCCTCTGTCCTACCCGGCCCGACCGGGTCGGCAGAGCGGTCCACCCGGGCCCGCGCGCTACTCGGCGCCCTCGATCGCCTGACGGTGCGCACCATCCACTCCTACTGCTGGAGCCTGCTGG
>JBAUDS010000309.1:0-4863 GCA_049678185.1 Thermoanaerobaculia bacterium | reverse complement strand
CCCGCCCCCCACGATTCTTATACTCGTTGATAAAAGTCATCCACAGCTGGTAGTTCTCTTTCCAGTCGACCTCCTCCTCGGTCCCCCAGTAGAACCAGTAGGAGGCATGGGCGTCGCGATCCGGCAGATAGAACCGCCACAGCGCCGGCAGGGTGTGCTTCTGATGCCACTCGGCACGCGCGTTGCGCATCAGATCGCGGGTCGCCTCGTAGGCGACAAAGGTGGGGACGATGGTGAAGTCGAGGTCGATGAGCTCGTTCATCACCTGGTTCCAGGTCTCGCTGTAGGGAGGCGCCGCCTGTTTCCACAGCCGGCCGGCCTCGGAGAAGCGATGCTGCTCGTTGTTGTAGTTGTAGTCGGCCGGGTAGTTCTGGATCACCTGGCTGTCGAACATCGCCTCCGGTAGTCCGTACCAGTGCTGCATCGAGGTCAGACCCATGCGGGCCGAGTCGAGAGCGTTGAGCCAAGCCACGTTGAGCTGGGCGTGGTGGCAGGTGGTGTAGAGCCCCTGCTGGCCGGCCTCATCGATGGCCGCTTCCATGATGTCGGGTGGGAGCCCAAAGAACTTGACGCCATCGGCGCCGCGCTGGGCAACGCCGCGAACCCATTCTCGGGCCTGCTCAGGCGTTGAGATCGGACCCTCGTGATCCTGGCCAAAGGCCGAGTAGGCCTCGATGCGAGGGGCCGTGATCTCGTTGGCCTCGCTCTTCCGCTTGTGCTCGAGCGTCCAATCGAGACCGTTGCCGCTGCCGGGGTCGGCGCTGGTGGTCACGCCGTGGCCCATCCACAGCTTGAGGACATATTCGGCTGGGGTCGACCGGATCGAGCCACCCAGGTGGCCGTGGAGGTCGACAAAACCGGGAAGGACATAGTGTCCTTCGAGCTCCA
This sequence comes from Thermoanaerobaculia bacterium, assembly GCA_049678185.1. Lineage (GTDB taxonomy): Bacteria > Acidobacteriota > Thermoanaerobaculia > Multivoradales > JAHEKO01 > M0029. Next base: position 3,975 of record JBAUDS010000309.1, on the reverse strand, counting down.
GGACCTTGTCGTCGGGGCCGACCTCCGGGCGCCGCTTGGGATCGATGGCGGAGCCGGGGGAGCCGACATTGCGGATGGAGACGATCCTATTGCCTTCGACAACGATGTCCATCGGACCCCGCGCCGGGGCCCCGGTGCCGTCGATGACGGTGACACCGCGCAGGATGAGGCGATCGAAAGGACCCTCGCCTTCCGCCCGTGGCGGTGACTTCGGAGCCACCTCCCGCTCGGCGGCCAGGGTCGGCATCGCGGTCAAGACAATGGCCAGAACAGTCCAAGTGATTACGAGATTTCGGGTAGGCATTTCCCCTCCTCGGAGACAGCAAGATTCAATGTGGGTCGCCGACCAAGAGCTGGCTCGAAAGAGTGAGTATCTCAGATGGCCGGGGATCTGGGGAGTCGACGCAGCCGATATGGTCAAACCGATGTCCGCCCACCCGCTCCGGCCGGCACGGAGGCCGGCCGCTTCGTTTTAGGATGAGGACTTTGAAGAGGTGAAGCGGCGGGCCTCCGTGCCCGCCGGGGAGGGCGGGGGTCCCCCGGCTACGGCAGCAATTTCCGCTCTTTGGCGGCGTCTTCGAGCTCTTGGCGGAAGTCGGGCGCGGCGATGCTGATCAGTGCTTCGGCCCTTTCGCGCAGGTTTTTGCCGAATAGATTGACCGCCCCGTATTCGGTCACCACGTAGTGGACATCGGCGCGGCTGGTGACGACACCGGCCCCCGGCTTGAGCGTGGGGACGATGCGGCTCAGCTCGCCTCCCTTGGCGGTGGCCGGTACGGCGATGATGGGCCGCCCGCCCTTGGAGCGGGCGGCACCACGGATAAAGTCTACCTGTCCACCAAAGCCGGAGTAAATGCGTTCGCCGATCGAATCGGAGCAGATCTGGCCGGTGAGGTCGACCTCGATGGCCGAATTGATCGCCACCATGTTGTCGTTTTGGCTCACGATCACCGGGTCGTTGACGTGGTCCACCGGGTGGGCCTCGATCAGGGGATTGTTGTCCACAAAGTCGTACAGCTCGTCGCTTCCCAGGGTAAAGGTGATGATGACCTTGCCGGGGTGGAGGCTCTTGCGTGTACCCGTCACCACGCCACGCTGGATGGCGCGCATGGCTCCATCGGAGATCATCTCGGTGTGAATCCCGAGCTCGAGGTCGCCTTCCATGGCGGCATAGACCGAGTCGGGTATCCCCCCGATCCCCATCTGTATGGTCGCGCCCTTCTCGATCAGCGGGATGATGTGTGCGGCGATCGACTCTTCCACCTTGGTTGCCGGCTTGCTCACCAGTGTCGGCAACGGCTCATCGTGCTCCACCAGGGCGTGGGCGCGGCTGACATGGAGGAAGGAGTCGCCGAGAACCCGAGGCATCCTCTTGTTGATTTGGACGATGACGGTGTCCGCTACCTGGACGGCGGCGTTGGAGGCGAGGCATTCCACCCCCAGGCTCATGAACCCGTGCTCGTCGGGTGGCGAAACCTGGATCATGGCCACATCGAGGGGCACTATCCCCTCGCGAAAGAGACGCGGAATCTGGTGCAGAAAGATCGGCACATAGTCGGCCCGGCCGTCATTGACCGCCTTGCGGTCGGCCGGGCCCACGAACAGCGAGTTGTGGCGAAAACGGCCCTCCATCCCCGGTGCCGAGAGGGGGTCTTTGCCGAGCAACAGGACGTGATTGAGTTGGACATTCTCCAGCTCGTCCCGGCGCTCGGCCAGGGCCTGAACCAGGGCCTGGGGGATGGCGGCGTTGCCGCCATAGTAGACCCGGTCGCCGCTGCCGATCTTCTTGACCGCCTTGGCAGCCGACATCAACTTGGAACGATAGGAGTCGACCCAGTTCATGCCTTCGAACCCTCGCCAAACAACTCTTCCAACGGTGTGGCCGGCAGCTCGAGTGTCTCGGCAACCCGTGGATTGACCAGCTTGCCCTTATAGACGTAGAGGCCGGCAGCCAGACCGGGATTCGTGCGGATCGCGGACTCCACTCCCATCTCGGCCATCTCCAGCACATACGGAATGGCAGCGTTGGCCAGCGCCCGGGTGGCGGTGCGAGCGATGTTGGCGGTCATGTTGGGGACGCAATAGTGGATGACTTCGTGGGCGACAAACGTCGGGTTCTCGGGCGTCGTGGGCCGGCTGGTCTCGACACAGCCGCCCTGGTCGATCGAAAGATCGATGATGACGCTACCCGGCTTCATCGCTTTGACCATGTCCTCGGTGATCAGATAGGGGGCGCGGCTGCCAGGAATCAGGACGGCGCCGATGACGACGTCGGCAAAGGCGCTATAGCGCCCGAGATTGCGCGCGTTGGCCATGGCGGTGACCGGACGTCCGTCGAGCTCGTGGCTGGCCTCCCGTAGCTTGTTGAGCGCGTCGTCGATGAGGATGACGTGCGCGCCGCTGTCGAGGGCGAGACGGGCCGCGGTGCGACCGACGGTGCCGGCACCGAGGATGAGGACGGTTGGCGGTGGTACGCCGGGCACATTGCCCAGCAGGATGCCGCGGCCGCCAACCTCGGTCTGTAGGTAGTGAGCGGCGATCTGGACCGCCATCTGTCCGGCCATCTCACTCATCGGTGGGAGAACCGCCAGGTGTCCTTCCCGGTCACGAATGAGCTCGTAACCGATGACCGTGGCTTTGATCTCCAACAGCCGTCGGACCTTGGCCCGCGGCGCGACCGCCAAATGGTGGAACCCACAGATGGCGAGACCGGGTTTGACCATTTCCAGCTCTTCAACCGACACCCAGCCGACACGGCAGACGAGATCGGCGCGTCGGTAGACCTCTTCCTTGCTGTAGACGATCTGGGCGCCGACGTCCTGATAGACCTGATCCGAGAAATGTGCCCCATCGCCGGCTCCGCTTTCGAGGTGGACGGTGTGCCCGCGCCGGGTCAGCCTGGCTACCGAAGAGGGCGACAGGCCCACCCGGTGCTCGTGCCGGTGGTCTTCCCTGGGTACGCCAATAAACATGGTACGACCTCCTGGGGGAGTTGAATCGGCGGGGCCTTCGCCCCGCCCGGATATTCTTGACGGGTTCTAGTTGACCCCTGCCGTGATCTCCTCGAAAGCCTTGACACCCCAGGAGAAGGCCTCCTGGTTGAGCTCCTGCATGGCGCAGTTCGATTGCAGGGCATCGCGGATGGCATGCAGCACGCTCTCGGCCGGGAACAGACCGGTGGCGGCCTGCATGGCGCCGAGGGCGACAACGTTCTTCACTTTGACCGCCCCGAGGTCGAGAGCGATCTGGGTGCAGGGGATACCGACGGCGGTGATACTCGGGTCGAGCTCCGCCGGCTCGGTCATCACCGAGCTGTCGTAGATGACCGTGCCACCCGGTTGAACGGTGGATCCGAACTTTTGCAGGCTGGGTGCGTTGAAGGCCACCAGGATGTGGGGCTTGGTCGAGGCCGGTGACAACACCTCCTCGGTGGCGACATGGACATCGGCGTACGAGGTTCCACCCCGCGATTCGGGTCCATAGCTGGGGATTTGAGTGGCGTCATACCCCTCGTTGATCGCGGTCTTGACCGTCAGCATCGCCACCATCTGGGCTCCGTCGCCACCGGCTCCGGCGAATTTGAGCGCGATGTCGTGGTCGTGGACGTGGGTGGGGAAACTGTCGCCAAAGCGCTTCGCCGGCTCAGCCGACGCCTGGATGACTTCCATTACCCGCTCGGGTGCGAACTGGGGTCGTTTGAGATCGAACCAGGGCTCGACTTCGACGTCTTTCTTGACACCCAACGGAAAGACGGGCTCCATCTGCTCTTTGACCCACTGTTCGTTCTCGGTCGGTGTCATTTTGAGGTGGGTCGGGCACTCCGAGAGCACCTCGACAAAGGCCAGCCCGCGGTTCTCGACCTGGATCTGGAGGGCCTTCTTGATGGCCTTTTTTGCTTTTACACGGTGCTTGTTGTCGTAGAGCGCAACCCGTTCGACATAGACCGGTCCATCGAGCTGGGCGACGGTCTCGGCC
>JBAUDS010000308.1:0-14048 GCA_049678185.1 Thermoanaerobaculia bacterium | reverse complement strand
CCTTTCCTTCGCGATCGGCGATCCAGACGGTACCGTCGGGCGCCACCTCGAGATCTTTCGGTCGGACAAAGAGCTCACTCCTGATGAAGGTCGATGGCTCGGAGCACTCGGCCGCGGCAGGGCAGTCGATACGCCAGATCTGTTTGCCTTTGGCATCACCGACGTAGAGTCGGCCGCGGTCGGCGTCGATCGCCAGACCGACCGGCCAGCCCAGAGAGTCGGCGATCAAGGTGGGAAGTGGACCCTCACCGTGCTCGGTCAGACGATAGAGGACCCCCTCCTCGGCACCGGCGGCATAGAGGGAGCCGGAGCTGTTGTCATAGTGCAGGGCACTGATTAGGCCCTCGGATTCGACGTCCAGCCAGAGCTCGGGTGTCGGTTTCTTATGGGTGAGATCGGCAACGTAGATGACCTTGCCGTCCGTCCCCGACAAGAAGACTCTCTGCCCGTCGATGTCGAAGGCGGCCGCCACGAACCGCTCCTTGCCGCGGATCTGGAGCGGCTTGCCGACCACCGGGTCGCCCTCCTCGAGCACAAAGGGCATCACCAGCGTCTGGTAGTCGGTGCCCCCCTTGCGGCTGCTTGCGGATGACAGCTGGCTCATCGCGCCGTACGCCAGGCGACCCTTGCTATTGAATCCGATGCTGGCCGATGGGTCTGCCAGCTGGGGGACGCAGCCGAGCGGCACGGGCACCGGGCTTGATGTATCGACCGCATAGATCTGTCGCGAGGCGTCGGCGACCAGCACCCGGCCATCCGGCATGACCGCCAGACGGTTGGGCCGCACGCCCGAGTCACGCACGATCTGAGTTTTCGAGTCCGACTCCAGAGCCCCGGAGATCAAAACGATGGCGCCGATCAGGCGCAAAGTGTCTTCGGTGAAGAAGCCCGAGTGTCCGGGAATCAGCTGGGGCGGCACTTTCACGATCCAATAGGGCGTGTTATTGACGGCTCCGGACAGCGGCCGTATGGTGAATCTATTCTTCGTGCCGTTGAACGAATAGACGTGCTCACCCGTGGCCGGGTCGAATTCGGAGTCGACAACCTCCTCACCCAGATCGGCCCAGTCGCCGCGGTCGTCTTCCGCGGTCAACGGCCCGGCGGTTACGTTGTGGCTGATCAGCGCCTGGTTGTGACCCGGGGTGCGGACGTAGAAGCTCTTTTGACGTTGGAATTGCAGGCAGGCTCCATCGGGGTAGCGATGAAAGTTCTTACCCAGCGCACTGATCCAGGTGCCGGCGGGGAAGGCCCAGCCCGTCGCCAGATCCGCCGACGAAGTGATCGAGATCATCAACGGCACCCGGTGACGCCGGCCCTCGCTGTCGGTTCGATAGAGCTCGATGCGGCTGCGATCCAACATCTCGACAAATTGTTTGGCTTGGATCGACTTGGCAGCGGGGTTGATGAGCACCACCAGATCGCCCCCCGACATGTCTTCCAAATCCTCTGGCTCCTCGAGCAACTGACCGACCATTGTCTGGGTTACGGCTTTCTCGAGGATCTGGCCGCCAAAGGAATGCCCCATCGAGAGGATCTTGGAGCGGGGATTGGCCTTGACGGCCGTCTGGATGCGATAGATGGCCTCTGTCGCCGAGGTGCCGGCGATTCGCCGAGCGGCGCCGGCGCGGTCGTAGAAAGTCGCCATATTGAGCCCGGGAACGGACCCCGACTTACCGCGCCAGCCGAAGTAGATGCCGACCACCGGTCGCTCGAGATCGCCTGCCCGGCCCCGCATGGCACCTGCGATGAGGCCGAGAAACGCCTTGAAGTCGTGGACGTTGCCGCCCTCTTTCTGTTCGCTCTTGGGCGACGCATTGTGTTGCCAGCCGTGGAAATAGGTGATGACGACCGCCCCGTCCTTGGTGTGGTTGGCCTTCTCGATGGTGGCGAGAGCACGCGACACCTGCGCCGGGTCCCACATCTCTCCCTGATCGTCGAACTCGACGAAGGCCAGGGTGTAGTCGGCTTCTTCCTGCACGCTCACCTGCCGGTACATCTTGTTGGCCGTGCAGCCGAAGAGCACTGGTAGGAGGATCAAAAGTACCGGAAAAAAGCGATACCGCCCCGCTTGTTTCATCGCTAAAATCTCCTCTCAGGCGAGGAGTCTAGTCGAAAAGGCTAGACCCCTGCCACGCGGAAGAGGCTAAGATACCCGCCGGAGGCTCGAGACATGTCCAAACCCCGCGCAGTGAATCACATGGTGTTGAGATCCAAGATCCTCAACCGGGTCATCCACTGTGGTCCCCGGCTTCCCACCGAGGGGAGCGGCTATCAGATCTCCATCTATGAAGAGGACGAGTGGGACCGGCATTCGGAGCGGATACTGGGCGCGAGAAAAGGGGACCTGCCGATCCCGGTGGTACTGCTCACCGAGGAAGAGACCGAGGCTCTGGCGGGATTCTTGCGGCTCAAGGTGCACGAGACACGCCAGCCGTGGGAGGTCCGGGGCGTGGATGCCAAGTTCGTCTAACCAGAGTGCAGTCAGGAGATTCTCAGATGCACAACAGCCTTCGTCTACCTCTGCTTGTCGCTGCCGTACTTGTCTTGCTGTCCACCACCGGCGGTCTGTGGGCACAGGAGTCAGGGAATCGGCACGGCCTGGCTGTCTTCCTGGGCGACACCTACGATGACGGCTCGCACGGCTTTACCCTCGGCCTGGACTACGAATACCGCCTCAGTAAATGGGTGGGGCTCGGAGCGATGGTGGACTTCGTGGGCTCGGGAGATCGAGAGTATGTAGTCGGTGTGCCCGTGTTTCTCCACGCCACCAGGCGCCTGACATTCGAACTGGCGGCCGGCATGGAGCGGGCAGACAGTGGCAGCAACGCCCTCGTCCGTCTCGGTGCGATGTACGGGATTCCTCTGGGCCCGGTCGATCTTGTCCCTGCCTTTATGCTCGACTTTGTCGACAGCGACACGGTCTATGTCTTTGGTGTCGCCTTCTCGTGGGAGTTTTAGCAGCCCGCTAGAACGGAAAGAACACCGGCACCAGCACGATCAGCAGCACAAAGAGCAACAGAGTCAGAGGCGTCCCGACCTTGAGGTAGTCACTCGAGCGGTAGCCCCCGGCTCCCATTACCAACAGATTGGCCTTGTGGCTGAAGGGCGTCATGAAGGCGGCCGAGGCGGCCAGACTGACCCCCATCATCAGCGGATAGGGGCTCAGGCCGAGAGTCTGCGCGGTCTGCAGCACCACCGGCGCCAGCAGCACTACGGCCGGGGCGCCGTCGAGCCCCTGACTCAAGAGGCTGGCCAGCACCACCAACGCTCCGAGAATGGCGTACGGACCCATTGGACCCGCGATCTCGGCAACACTGTCGGCCAGTAGCTGGGCGGCGCCGGTTCTCTCCATGGCCAGACCCACCGGTAGCACCGCGGCCACGAGAAAAATAGCCCGCCATTCGATGGCCCGGTACACCTCCGGCATGGTCAGGGCGCCGGCCAGAATCACCAGGGTGGCGGCGGTAAAGGCGGCCACATGGATCGGCTGCTGGCCGCTGACCACCAGCCCCACCATCAGCAGCAGACCGCCAAGGGCGTAGGGCGCCTTCTTGGTTCGGCGGGGTGCCTGATCGGCCTCGGAGAGGACCACGAAGTCGGGCTCGGATGCCAGACGGCGGATCTTGTCGCGTGGTCCCTGGAGCAGCAGAGCGTCGCCGAATTTCAGGGCGACATTGGTCAGATCGCTATGAACAGCCTGACCTTCCCGCCAAAGGGCCAGCGCCAGCAGCCCGTAGCGGTCGCGGAAATCGAGCTCGGCGAGTGTGCGACCGGCAGCGGCAGACCGGGGGGCAACGGCCGCCTCTACCATTCCCACCTCCGTCGACTCGAAGGGGGCTCCCGGTGGCTCGGCCTCGAGCTCCACATCACCCAGCTCGAAGAGGGTTACGAGCCCCGATGGGTCACCGGCTATGAGCAGTCGATCCCCGGCCTGGATGACTTCGTCGGGTTGAACCGCCAGGTGGGTGCGGTCCTCGCGCACCAATCCGGCCACCGTCAGCCCGACCAGCTCGCCCAGCCTGCTGTCGCCGATCGAGGTGCCGGCGAGAGGCGAGTCCTCGGGAATCAGGATCCAGCAGAGCTGGTCTTCGAGCTCTTCGACCGCCGATAGACCCATCTCCTCGACGACGAAGTCGGGTTGGGCGGAGAACTCTTCGAGCTGACTTCGGGTGCCGAGCGCGAGCAGGGTGTCCCCCTCTTGGAGATCCGTTTCAGCCAGATAGTCGCGCAACAGCTCCTCGCCACGACGGATGCCGACCACGACCACACCAAAACGGTCGCGAAACCGAAGCTCGCGCAGATCTCTCCCGGCCAATCGGGAGTCGGGGAGAAGACGTGCCCGGACTCCACCTACTCCCCGCCTGGGTGCTGGAAGCTGTCCGATTTGGGCCGACTCGATCTCGAGGCCCTGCAGCCGCAGCAGCTCACGGACCTCGTTTGTCTGGCCATCGACAAAGAGGATGTCCCCGCCATAGATCATCGCCGTGCCGTCCGGGGCCAGCAGCTGCCGGCCGTTGTGTCGAATCGCAACTACTTTGATTCCCAGAGTATTGCCGAGACGGGTCTCGGCCAGAGTACGCCCGTGCAGCGGTGAGCCCTCGGGGATGCGGATGGAAAAGAGTCGCTCCTGCAACTGGTAGACCTCGGTCAGGTAGCCACCATCGTGGGGTCTGGGGCCGTGGTGCTCCCGCACCGGTAGCAGCTTTCTTCCCACGGTGGCCATGAACAGGATGCCCAGCAACAGGATGGCGATGCCGATCGGTGTGAAGTCGAAGAGCGTGAAGGGCTCGAGACCCCGGTCGGCGAGTATCTCGGCCGCCAGGATGTTGGGAGGGGTGCCGACCAGGGTCATGGTGCCGCCGAGAATCGCGCCAAAGGCGAGCGGTATGAACAGACGCGAGGGTGCCAGCCCGGCTCGCGGGCCGATCGCGGCGACGGCCGGCATCAGCACAGCAACTGCGGCAATGTTGTTCATAAACGCCGACAGGACGCCCGCTACGAGCATCAGAGTCACGATCAGCCGCACCTCGCTGTCGCCGACCACCCTGTGAATCCGCCCACCGATCATGTCGGCCAAGCCCGTCTCCAGCAGTGCAGCGCCGACGATAAAGACCGAGAGCATGGTGATGACGGCCGGTGAGGAGAAGCCGGTAAACGCCTCGGGGGGCGTCAGGTATCCACCCAGAACCAGGATCACCAGCCCGAGAAAGGCGGTCAGATCGAGGGGCAGCTTTTCGGTCAGGAACAGATAGACCATGCCGCCCAGAAGCGCGAAGAGAAAAGCGATCTCCAGCGTCACGCGGCGATTCTACCCCTGTGGACAAGGTCACAGAGCGGAGAGCCGTTCCTGCGACATCCTAGGGGAGGAGATTCTGGCAGGGACGTTCGCGGCGTCCGACGGCGCCAAGGAGGACACCGATGGATGGACTCTGGAGACGACTGGCAATGGGTGTGGGAATCCTCTGCCTCGGCCTGGCCCCACTGGGCTGTGGTGGCAAGATCGACGACAGCGGGGAGGGTAAGGTGAGAACCGAGGTCGAGCAGGCGGTCGATCGGGTCCAGAGCAAGGCCGACCAGGCCCAGGAGGCCGCCGACCGGGCCGAGTACTACCTCGAGCATGGCGAGATGCCGCCCGAAGAAGAAACCGAAGACCAGGAGCAGTGATCATGGTGAGTCGAATCGTCAAAGTGGCCGTTGTCATCGCCATCGTCTATTTCGGGTACACCCAGGTAATTCCGTGGATCAAGAGTGTTGGTGGTGGGCCGGGGGCAGCCGGGAGCGCGGACACCGGTCTCTCCGATGGGGGAGCGCGGCGCTGCATCGATCTGGCCAGCCGAGCGAGTAGCACTATGGGCAGTGAGATGCGGCAATACGCCAAACCGCCGTTCGACCTTGCCGAGTGGGGCGCCACCGTCAACAAGGTGGAGATGAGGATCTACGAGGCCGACTCGGACTGTCGGTGCTCGGCACCGGGGTGCAGCGAGGCGCGGCAGGCGCTGTCGGAGATCAAAAGCCTCCTTGCCACCTTCGACGGCATGGTCCGGGGGGACACTTCCGGCTTCACCAACCCGGCGGCGCAACTGCAGGAGGCCGACCGGTTGCTCGAAGAGGCGCTCTACGCCGCCGGGAGCTGAGCCCGGTCAACCGGCCTTTAGCCCCGCTTGGACATCACCAGAATGGCCCCGGTGATGTAGGCCACCACCCACCAGGTATAGGCCAATCGCGAATAGTTGTGCAGCCAACCGGGTACCAGCTCGTCGCCCGCGCGGTTGTGGTGACGCCAGGCGAAGGTCGTTTCCAGCAGCATGGCGGCGAGCGAAGAGAAGCCGAGCAGCCCATGGGTGGTAAAGGGGCCATGGCTGGAGCCGACGATCATAAAGCCGGTGGCAACGACGTCGAAGACGACCCCAACGGTGAGAAAGAAGAGCGTCCGCCGAGTGACACGATGGCTCCGTTGCTCGGAGACTATGCCGATGGTGTAGAAGAGCAGCGCGAAATTGACGATAATCGTCCCGGCAATCAGGATTCCACTCACCACTGACCTCCCTCATCTGTCTTTAGAGTGCGTGTAGCAGCCCGTGATAGAAGTCCCGCGGGCTGGTTAGGGTATCAGGCCAATGGCCTCGGCAGCTCTCCCGGATCGTACAGTGGGTTCTCCTGATCCATTGTAGACTCGCTCGGGTGTCCAACCGTCTTGTTCTCCTTGGTACCGGAACCTGCCAGCTGCAGCGCGACCGCATGGCCTCGGCGGCCCTGGTGGAGCTGGATGAGCTTACTGTCGTCTACGATTTTGGCCGCGGTGTGGCGACCCGGCTGGTCGAGTTGGGCATGAGGCAGAACGAGATCGAGCATGTGATCCTGTCGCACTTTCACCCAGATCATTTTTCTGACCTCATCCCTTATCTTCACGGGGCGCTCTATTCCCAGATCGACCCCCGTACGACCGATCTCCACGTCTACGGCCCCAAGGGTTTGGAAGACCTCGGGGAGAAGCTGCTCGATCTGGCCGGTTTTGGCGAGCTCGAGGAGGAGATGCGCCCCTTCGCGGTCCACCTACACGAGATCGACGACGACAAACTAACCATCGACGGCCGCGATTTCGACTACCGCGATCTGCCACCGGCGGGAAACCATGGGCTGAGATTCGACTTCGAAGGCGGCACTTATGCTCTGACCGGGGATTCGCACTTCCACGAGCAGGAGATCGAATTCCTGCGCGGTGTGGACCTCGGTGTGCTCGACGCCGGGCATCTGGAGAAGCAGGAAATCTTCGAGCTTGCGGTGGCCAGCGAGGCGGAGCGCCTGGTCTGTTCACACCTGTACCAGGAGCTGGACGAGGTAGAGCTCAACGCCAGGGCCCGCGAAGCGGGGTTCGAGGGGAAGCTCCTCGTCGGCTACGATTTCATGACTTTTAGGCTCGGCAAAGAGATCTAGTTTCTAGGGTAGAATTCGGCCCTGTCCCGAGCCGATGATCGAAACTCTGCAACAGCAAAAAGCGCTACCGCACAGCGATGAGTCCGAGCGGGCTGTCCTCGCCGGGGCCCTGCTCGATCCGGCGCTGCTGCCCGTCGTCGTCGGTCGGCTCGCCCCCGAGGACTTCTACACCGAGCGCCACCGCACCATCTATCGTTCGATGGTCGATCTGCAGGCGGCGGAGGTGGAGGTCGACCTGCGCACCCTGCAGGCCAGTCTCGAACAGCAGGACAAGCTGGAGAGTGTCGGCGGCGTCGCCTATCTCGCCGGGCTGGACCTGGATCTCCCCGATCTCGGCCGGCTCGACACCTATGTAGAGATCGTCAAGGAGCGCTCTGTACGCCGGCGCCTCATCGAGGCCTGTGGCGAGATCACCCGACATTGCCTGGACGGAGGGCTGGAGGCGCAAGAGGCACTGGGGCGCGCCGAGCAGGCCATCCTCGGTCTGGGCGAGGAGGCGGTGCAGAAGGGGTTCGTCAAGCTGGGTCAGATCTTTCACGAGACCCTGGCCGACCTCGAAGACCGACCGGAGCGCGGCTTTCTCGGGTTGTCATCGGGTTTTGCCGATCTGGATACCATGACCCGCGGCTTTCATCCCGGCAATCTGGTGGTGATCGCCGGTCGACCCGGGATGGGGAAGACCAGCCTGGCGCTGAACATCGCCGAGCACACGGCTATCCATGAGAATCGCCCGGTCGGGCTGTTCTCGCTGGAGATGAGCCAGGAGGAGCTGGCGCTGCGCATCCTGTCGTCGCAAGTGGACATTTCGTTCGGCCCGCTGCGCTCGGGGCATCTCTCCCAGAAACAATGGACCAAGGTGGTCCAGGCGGTAAAGACCGTCTCCCAGGCCCCTTTGTTCATCGACGATTCGGCCAACCCCAGCATGCTCGAAATCGCCTCCAAGGCCCGACGGCTGCGAGCCGAATCGGGGCTGGATCTGATAGTGGTCGACTACCTTCAACTGATGCAGGGCACCGCTCGCTACGAGAATCGGAATCTGGAGATTGCGGCCATCACCCGCAGTCTCAAGCAGCTGGCCAAGGAGCTCAGAATCCCGGTTATCGCCCTCTCCCAGCTGTCTCGCCAGCCAGAGCGGAGAAGCGGGGACCACCGTCCGCAACTGGCGGATCTACGCGAATCGGGATCCATCGAACAGGATGCCGACGTGGTGGTGTTCATTTATCGAGACGAGCTCTACGACAACGAGACCACCGACAAGGGAATCGCCGAGCTCATCGTTGCCAAACACAGGAATGGAGAGACCGGAACCGTCAAGCTCGTCTTCCTGGGCGACACGACAAAGTTCTGCAATCTCGCCCGCCACGAGGATTCGGGTGCCCCACCTTTCTGAGTCGTCCACCGTCTGCTTGCCATGATCAAACTCCCCGCCGATGGCGGCGGCCTGCTGACCGCCCTGCGTCCCGCCTGGGCCGTGGTCGATTTAGATGCCCTCGAGCACAACCTCGCCTACCTGCGGCAGCAGGTCGAGCCGGCGGGATTGTTGGCTGTCATCAAGGCTGACGCCTACGGCCATGGCGCGCCGATCGTGGCCAGAACCCTGGAGAGCGCCGGCGTCGACTGGCTGGGAGTCGCTCTGGCCGAAGAGGGCGTCGAGCTTCGGCGTGAGGGAGTCACCACACCTATTCTCGTGCTCGGTACCAGCCAACCGGGGCAGTTGGCGCTGTATCAGCGCTACGACCTGACCCCGACCATCTCGAGTCGGGATCAGCTGGCCTTGTGGACCGCCTGGTCCGGGTTCGGCAGCACCCCTCAAGCCGTCCACGTCAAAGTGGACGTGGGGATGAATCGTCTTGGCATCTCACCGGAGGAGCTGCCCCGGGCCCTCTCCGAGATCCGAGCCCACCCGGGCCTCGAGCTTGCGGGTCTGCTTTCGCATCTCGCCGAGGCCGATGATCTGGAGAGTCCCCGCACGGCCGAGCAGGAGAAGAGGTTCCTCGAACTTCTCGGCCACCTCGATGACGGCGAGCGGGGAAGCGTGCAGATTCATCTGGCTAACAGCGCCGCCGCTCTTCATCACCCGGACACCCGGCACACCTTTGTGCGCACGGGCTTGACCCTTTTCGGTATCGACCCGGCCGGGCAGGAGACCGGGCTCCAACCGGTGATGTCGGTCCGCAGCCGCGTCGTCCAGGTAAGGGAAGTTCCCGCCGGCGCCAGACCGGGGTACGGTGGTACCTGGACCGCACTCCGCGAGAGCCGACTGGGGGTGGTGCCGGTGGGTTACGCCGACGGCTATTCCTGGCGGCTGTCGAACCGGGCCGAGGTGCTGGTCGATGGTCGGCGGGTGCCGGTGGTCGGGGCCGTCAGCATGGACATGACCCTGATCGACCTCACCGAGACCACCGCCGGGCTCGGGGACGAAGTCGTTCTGCTCGGACGCCAGGGCGAAGAGGAGGTAGGGGCGGAGGAAGTGGCCGCCTGGGCGGGCACGATCGCCTACGAGGTGCTGTGTCTTCTGGGTCTGCGACTGCCGAGACGGTATCAGCGGGCCGGCCGGGACGTGGTCTTCGACTCCCGCTTTACCCACTAGCCGGCTACAACTGCGGCTCGCTACCCGTAATCTTGCGAAAGGCCTCGAGATAGCGGCTCAGAGTCCCGTCGACCACCTGCGGCGGCAGCTCCGGTGGGGGTGACTCGTGATCCCAACCACACTCGTCCAGCCAGTTGCGGACATACTGCTTGTCGAACGACGGCGGCTCGCTTCCAGGCTGCCACTGACGAGCGTCCCAGAAGCGGGAGGAGTCGGGGGTCAGCACCTCGTCGATCAGGTGGATCTCACCGTCGATCAGACCGAACTCGAACTTGGTGTCGGCCAGGATGAGCTCGCGGTCGTTGAGCTGTTCGGCGCCCCGGCCGTAGAGACTCAAGCTCAGCTCGCGCAGGCGCTCGGCCATCTCGTCGCCGACGCCGTCGGCCATCACCTCGAAAGACACGTTTTCGTCGTGACCGGACTCCGCCTTGGTCGCCGGGGTGAAGATCGGCTCGGGTAGCCTGTCGGCCCGCAGCAGCCCGTCCGGCAGCGTGATGCCGCACACAGCCCCCGCCTCGGTGTACTCACGAAAACCGCTACCGGCCAGATAGCCGCGAGCGACGCATTCGAAGGGGACTACCTCGGCTTTCTTGACCAGCACCGAGCGGCCATCGAGGAGCTCCCGATACTCCACCAGGTGGCTGGGAAAATCCTCCACATCGGTGGCAATGAGGTGATTGGGAACGACCTCGACAAACTGGGCAAGCCAGTAGTCGGTGAGCTGGCTGAGGATTCTCCCTTTGCCTGGAATCCCGGGCCGCAGGATGTGATCGTAGGCAGAGATGCGATCGCACGCCACGATGAGCAGCATGTCGCCCAGGTCGTAGATGTCCCTCACCTTGCCGCGCTTGGGGGTGGGCAGGTGGGGGATCTCGGTCTTCCAAACGGTTTCCAACATGGCTCTCGCTCCAGCGGGGGATTGTATCGCTCCTGAGGGAGGCCGGTCGTCAGGCCTGACCCAGCCCGGCCTCCGGCGGGGCCCCAGGATCCATGGACGTCGCGATACGATACTCCAGAGCCTCGAAGAGGGTCCGCTCCGGCGTCCGCTCGAGCCCCGCATCACGCCATCGCTCGCCGTCCACCACCTCGTAGATCGCCTGACGACCCAGCCCCTTGAGCCGAGCCATTCCCAGCTTGCGGAACCCCACCTGGAGCTGATCCTCGCCTTCCTCGAATTGAAAGACGACGAAATTGCGCCCGCCCTCCTTGGCGCGATGCATGGCGCCCACCACACCCGACCGGTCGAGCTGCAGGATGAACTCACGCGTGGCCACGATCCCTTCGTTGACCAGTGAGCCGTTGCGATTGATGTAGGAGTAGAACCCCCGCGCCTCCTCGGACTTTTCGATCAGATCCACGTTTTGGCCCATCAGCGGTCCAAAGAAGCGGTCGACCTCGCCGACCGAGTAGCCGGAGGTGAGCAGGAGATTCCTGAATTCGTCGATCTCGTGTGTAGACTTCCCGGTCACCAGCCGGGTCAGCTCGACGATGCCGTGACCAAAGAACTCGTACCGCTGCCCGCCGCCTATGGGACCGGTCTCGATCGGCAGCAGACGATATTGACCGTAGTTCAGCGCGATCCGCATCCCGCGGTCGAAGGGGAATCCCTCCTCCACGGCCCGCCGGTAGTAGCGCTGCAGCAAGACGGACACCGTGAGCAGACGCTCAGGATGACGTCCCGAGTAGAGGGCCCCGTCACCGAGGTACTTCTCCAACTTGAGGCGGTTGCTCCGGGCGAGCTGATTTACCCACCGTTGAAAGCGAAAGATCGATCGAAAGGAGTTGTCCTGGGCCTTGGTGCCCGAACGCTTCAACATCGAGATGATGGCCGAGAAATCGGTGATGTCGTAGATAAGGCCAAAACGCTCGACCAGGGGATCTACGACCCACGGCGTCATGAACTCGAGTGGACGGGTGCTGTAGGAGAGAGTGACCTTGCGCGGCAGCAGCCCCGAGCCCCGGGGATTGGGGGCCTGGCAGACCAACACCTCCCCTTCCTTGTGGACAGGGATCACGTGACGGCGAAGAGCCAGCAAAACCTCGAACTCCTTCAACTTGGTCAGCAGGCCCTCCCAGACCTGAACCAGCTCAGGCGACAACATCGTCTTGGCGTTGTACGAGGGGCGCTGCGCCAGAAAGCGGAGATAGCCGGGACGATTGATGTACTGGCGCGGATCACCGTCGGGCTGGAAACCGACCAGATGGGCCACGGCGCTGCGCAGGTCGGTATCCTCGGACAACTGCTTGACGTGCCATTCGTGCAAGGTCGCCAACCGGCTGCGAAACGATTTGCCGTCGAGCTGGAGATAGCCGCGAAAAAAGCTGTCCAGCTCGACCAGCTCCTGGCCGATGTGATCCTCGGTGAGAATGAGGACGTTGTCTCGCATCCGGGTGAGAATGTCCGGGAAGAGATCGACCTCGTTCTCCTTGGCCTCTTGAGCAACGCGAAATGTGACGTCGTGGGAAAGGTTCAATATGCGGTCGAGATAGCGCTCGAAGACCCGGTACTTGATGGCATCACCGTATTCGCGACCGATGTTCAAGTTCTCTCTGACAATCCGTCGAGGAACCTCCTTGAACACCCTCGAGACAGCGATCGAGTGATAGAGCCAAAAGATGCTGGGGTAGTGACGGCCAAAGCTCGATCGGATCGTGTTCTCGGTGGCCTGGACGAGGAGAGACTGGTAGCGCTGCCAGGCGGCTTCGTAGGGGCGTTTGTCGATCGGCTCTCTGCGGAACAGCGCAATCTGGGCTTGCTCCTCGGCTCCTATAAACGCCTCCAGAGCGTCCCGAAGCGCCAGAGTCTCCGGTGATATGAGAACCGGGAAACCCTCCAGAGGAGTCGCTTCCTCGGGCTCGAGAAAGATCCGCTGGGGTAGCGGTAGCAGTTTCTGGAAGTCGGGGACGATACGACGCAGCTCCTCGAGATCCACCTGGAAGAAGCTGTAGGATCCCCGAAAGAGCCCAGCGAGTGATTTTGGATCCATAGCGGTCGCTGCCCGTTGTACCTGGCGTTGCATCCTACCAAGAGCCTGCAACACCCGCTGAGGAGATTGTTACAATCGCAGCGATCGATACATAAAAGGGGAATCTTCGAAGATGGCCAAGCAACCATCCGTCAAAGTCGCCGACAACAAAAAGCTGACGAGTGAGCTGGTGGTCGTCGGCTGCTTCAAGGGCCGGGACCCCGACACCGGTCGACTGCCACCGGGTCTGGCCAATACCGCCGGACGGGCGGTGGAGCGGTCGGGCTGGAAGGGAGAGGAGAAGCAGATTGCTCGCGGTCAGACCCGCTCCAAGCAGCCGTCCCAGGTAGCCGTCTACGGTCTCGGCCGCGCGGCCGCCTTTGGCTCCAGAGAGCTGGCGCGCTGGTCGGCACGAGCCGTCGAGGCGGCCGCCGTAGAGGGTTACCGCGACGTGTTGCTGGTGCTGCCGGATCACCCGGCGGTAAAAGGGCGGGCCGCCCTACGGCTGCTCGTAGATCTCGATTTATCGGGCTACCGCTTCGATCGCTTTCAGAGCAAGAAACCGAAATCGAGGTTACGCACGGTCCGGGTGTTGCCTCCGGCCGGCGAGGATGCGAGCTACCGTGCAACGCTCGAGGTCGCCAACACGGTGGCGGCGGCGGTGGCCTTTGGACGGGACCTGGCGAACACACCACCCAACGAGGCCAATCCCGAGTGGCTGGCCACCGAGGCGCGCCAGCTGGCCAGCAGCCGGTCGATGAAGATCAAGGTACTGGGTTCCAAGGAGCTCGCCCGCATGGGGATGGGCGGCCTTCTCGCTGTCGGCGGTGGCTCGGCCTCACCTCCCTGTCTTGTGCGCCTCGAGTGGGGAGAGGGATCCCAATCGGTCTCCTTTGTCGGCAAAGGGGTGACCTTCGACACCGGCGGGATCTCGATCAAGCCGGCCGCTGGCATGGAGGAGATGAAGTACGACAAGGCGGGGGCCTGCACGGTTCTGGGAATCGCCCAGGCTGCTGCCGATCTCGATCTTCCTTTCCGCTTCCGGGCCTATCTGCCGC
>JBAUDS010000307.1:0-2004 GCA_049678185.1 Thermoanaerobaculia bacterium | reverse complement strand
AGACCTCCGATCGGCGGCAATCCCGCTGGCCAGAACGTGGGAGTCTGGGAGGCCAGCCAACTTCTCCTGTAGGTGCGTTACAAAGTTTTGCACTTTAGGCTGCCTCGGAAAGTTCTTCTTGCCAGATTGAAAAAGTCGTTGTAGGGATTTCCATGTCGCTCTTGGACTTCATAGAAAGCGCGTCTAGAAATGTTTAGACAACAATTTGGCAGAGAAGATCGGTCTTCAGTGCCCTATTAGTAATACGCTGTCAATCTTGGCTGATCATGCGGGCCAGCAGAAAGTCCTTCCCAGTCAGCCCACCCTCGCTGTGTGTCGTCAGTGTCAAGGTGACCTTGCTGTATCGGACGTCGATGTCCGGGTGGTGATCCCGGGCCTCGGCGAGCTCGGCGACGAAGTTGACGAAGGCCATGGCGGCGCGGAAGTTGGGGAACTTGTAGGTGCGGGTGATGGCCTTGCGGCGGTCTTTGGTCTTCCAGCCGGGGGCGGTTTTGAGGGCCTTGGTGATCTCGGTGTTGCTGAGAATGCCTTGGATGCGTTCGGCTTTGAGGCGGGGTTGGGGTTTCTTGGCCATCGGGTGACTCCTCTCCGTTTGTCACTTGCAAACCGCCGATAACTCTTGCCGATCAAAGGGCTTGCAGCAATGAAATCTCGACACCAGCGTTGGGGTTGAGGGCATCGGAATGCCCCCAACCCCACCTGGGCTAGCAACCGCTCGAGACGAGAAGATTCGAAGCGGCTTCGATCCAGTCCTGGTCCTTCGCGGGCGAGGTCTGACAGCGCTCGAGCCAGCGCTTGGCCTTGGCTGCAAGAAGGATCCACTCGACCTCCGAGTCGGCGGCTTCGCTTTCCAGCCAGGCGATGGCGAGAGCTGTCGCCCAGGCTCGAGTCGCCTCCTCGCCCTCACCGCCGGCAGCTTGAAGTTGCGCCTCGATCTCTTCGAGGGGAAGGCCGAGAATCTCGGCCAGATCGGGGGTCAGGCTCCAGGAGCCGTCGGCGTGTTGCAGCGCCACGAGCCGATCCAGGGGGCGGCTCGATTCGCGGGGTAACTTGAGATCGGGGGCGCCGGAATCCAAGCCAAAGTCCCCAGCGCTTCCATCCACCAATCCGAAGTCTTCGTCGCCAGAATAGGACTGAGGCGGCGAGCAGGCAAGCTCGGCATCGCTCACCAGGTACGAGCGGGAGGGCTGCATTGGTGGGGGAGCGGAGGGTAGAGCATATGCCGGACCTCCCACTGCGGATCCGAGCCCTCCCCAGTCCCGGGTGAGTGCCACCGGGACCTTGCGGAGTTGCAGCTCACCATCAACAGGAGATTCGCGGTGCTCGACAGCCACGAAGGAGGTCCATTGGGAGCAGAGACCGTACTGGGCGCCGAGGCGCACGGCCTCTTGCTTGACCCGATCATCTTTCTTCGGTTGCTTGCGCAGGGAGCCGCGCCGATCGTGCAGGGCGCTGGCGCCCTCCTCGAGATCGCGGATCAGAGTGCGAGCGGCAAGGGTCGCGATCATGTTGGTCTGCTGTTTCTTGCTGAAGTCGGCAGTCACCTCGAACGAGAGGTCACCCTGTGGGCCCTTGGCCGTGAGCTCGATGCGAGCGGACTTTCGTCGAATGGCCTTGTCGACAAACCCGTAGACGAGGACGCGGCCGTCGGCAAAGACGGGGGGTAGGTGGTGGGGGGCCTGCCGGATCTCGAGGTTGCCCCAGTCGATCTTGACGTCGCTCAGCGCTGGGCTCAGGGCTCTTCCGAGCTGTCGCATGACTTTGCCCTCGATGCGCTCGTTGGGGTAGATGAGCTCGGCGGCGCCGTTGCCGGCGCGGGCGATGCCCTGCACCAGATGGTGGCTGGCGCCGGCGCCGATGCCGAAGGAGAACACCCGGGTGTTGCTCGAGTGCTTGCGCACCAGTGCGATGACCGCTTCGTCATTGGTGACCTGGCCGTCGGTGAGGATAAAGAGCTGCCGCGGAAGCTCGGGGTGGGGCGGCGATGCGAAGATGGCCTCGAGC
>JBAUDS010000306.1:0-1897 GCA_049678185.1 Thermoanaerobaculia bacterium | reverse complement strand
AACTTCATGTCGCCCGAGCAGAGCCTGATCGCGGATGGTCTTATCGTCGACGGTGTCGACGAGGTTCGCCGGGCGATACGCCAGGAGGTCAAGTACGGCAGCGACTGGATCAAGCTGCTGGTGACCGGCGCTTTTATGTCGGCCGGCGACAATCCGAAGGACGTTCATTTCAGCGCCGAAGAGCTGGCAGTAGCAATGGAAGAGGCGAATCGATTGAGCGTGCCGGTGATGGCTCACGCCCACTCGGCTGCGGGTATCAAAATGGCGGTCAGGGCCGGTGTGCGATCGATCGAGCACGGGACCTTTATCGATGCCGAAGGGATCGAGCTCATGGTCCAGAACGGCACCTATCTGGTCCCGACCATGTACATCGGCGACTACTACATCGAGGAGATGGCGGACAGCGAGGCGCAGAAGAAAATGGTCGAGCTGTCGGCCAAGTACCGCGACGAATTCTTCGAGAACATCGGCAACGCCATCGACGCCGGGGTGAAGGTGGTCCTGGGCTCCGACTTTGGTGGCGAAGACCCCGTTCTCCAGGCACGCGAGTTCGGATCGCTGGTCGAGGCCGGGATGACCCCGATGCAGGCGATCAAGGCGGGCACCAGCGTCGCCGCCGAGCTGCTCCAATGGGAGGATCGGGTAGGCTCGATCGCGCCTGGAAGGCTGGCCGACTTGATTGCTGTCGCCGGTGATCCGCTAGCCGACATCTCCGAGCTCGAGCGGGTCGTTTTTGTGATGAAGGGGGGAGAGGTCATCAAGGCTCCTGCTCAATGAGGCCCCTCGACGCGAGACGGAGGTCGCTCGCCGTCGGCATCTGGATCTCGAGTCTGATGCTCCTCGGCACGACGTCGGTCGCCGCGGAAGAGGCCAACCGCAATCTCGTTCTCATCACCCTCGACACCGTCCGGGCCGACCACTTGAGCTGCAACGGCTCGACTACAGCTAGAACCCCAAACCTCGACGCGCTTGCCCAGGGTGGGGTCAACTTCACCCGAACGCGGGCCTCGGTGCCGCTGACGCTGCCATCCCACGCCTCGATCCTCACCGCCAGCTACCCCCCAACCCACACCGTGCGGGACAACGGCAGCTTCCGGCTGCCGGCGGAGCAGCTGACCCTGGCCGAAGTGTTGGCGAGCCAGGGCTATGACACGGCCGCCTTTGTCGGCAGCTTTGTGCTCGACCGTCGCTTTGGACTGGCACAGGGGTTCGACCTCTACGACGACCGCACCTGGAGCGATGTGTCGATGCTCGAGAATCTCGAGGCCGAGCGGAACGCCGGGGCGGTCTTGGCGGTCTTCAAGCGCTGGCTCGACGAGCGCGGGGAGAGCTCGCCCTTCTTTGCCTGGGTTCACTTCTACGATCCGCATGCTCCCTGGGAGCCCCCCGAGCCCTATCGGAGCCGGTACGCCGACGACCCCTACGCGGGTGAGATCGTCTACACCGACGACATCGTCGGCCGGCTCGTCGCCGAGTTGGAGTCCAAGGGGCTCGGGCGGCGGACCATCGTGGCGGTTGTCGGTGACCACGGCGAAGGGCTGGGAGAGCATGCGGAGGGAACGCACTCACTCCTCATCTACAACTCGACGCTCCATGTCCCGATGCTGATCCGCGCCCCGGGCCTCGTTCCGGAAGGCAGGGTGGTGAGCGGTCTCACACGGACGATCGATCTGGCACCGACATTGTTGGATTTGCTGGGAGCTGGCGTGAGTCTCGGCCAAGGTGTGAGTCTCCGTCACCGGATCGACGACAGGACGGGAGAGGAGGGAAGTGAGTCGAGAGCCGTCGACCCGGTCTACAGCGAGTCGCTCTACCCGCGACTCCATCTGGGCTGGAGCGAGTTGCGGGCGCTGGAGAGCGGCGACTACAAGCTCATCCAGGCCCCCGAGCCCGAGCT
>JBAUDS010000305.1:0-9670 GCA_049678185.1 Thermoanaerobaculia bacterium | reverse complement strand
CCGGGTGGAGGTGCAGTATCGGCGAACGGACTTGAACAGCGAGCTCTCGGGGATCATTTGGATAGTACGCCGCGGGGTAGAGCTTGTTGGCAGCCAGGTCGAGCCTGTCGGTGCCGGCAGGAATCGGAATCGAGAGCCGGCACCAGCCGCGAGGCAGAGCAAAGGTCCTCTCTTCGTCGCCGGCCCGAGTGGTAAGAGTCTGAGAAAGGTCGTAGTAGGCTGACAGCACCCAGATCTCCAAGAAACGCATCTGGTCTCGGGGGTCGAAGGCGATACGGCCCTCGAGCCCCATCCACCTGAAGCGGTCGATGAAGTTCCATTCCTCGAAGTAAAAGCCGGATTCGAATCGCGTGGGCTCGGAAGT
This sequence comes from Thermoanaerobaculia bacterium, assembly GCA_049678185.1. Classification (GTDB taxonomy): domain Bacteria; phylum Acidobacteriota; class Thermoanaerobaculia; order Multivoradales; family JAHEKO01; genus M0029. The sequence goes on along the minus strand of JBAUDS010000305.1, from coordinate 9,306 downwards.
CGCGCGATAGACAGACTCCGGACGTTCCCGATCTTGGGAGATGACTCGCAGCATTGATCTTTCCTTCAGAGAGGTTTGCGAGGCCGAGTCTATCAGCAAGGGGTCGAGAAACTGCGGTCGGTCTGGCAAGTCGGGCCGGGAACCGCGGCTGAAACCTCGAATCGTGCCGATGGAGCTCACTGTTCCGTTGACGCAGAGAGCTTTGGATCGACTACAGCGCGAAACTTCGCACCGCTCTCGACGACAAAGCCGTCACCCAGGACGATCGCTTCTCCGGCGCGAAACGTCACGTCGCCATCCGGCCCGCTAATGTGAAAACCCGCCCCGGCTACCAGCTCTTGGCAGGTCTCGTAGACAGCCTCTCCACCGACCGTAGCAGGGGTGAGGATCCGCTGGGATGAGCAGGACGCGAAAGTGGCCGTCAGCTCGCGGTCGGTCTGGACTCCGATGACGTACAAGCTCGACTCAGTGAGGGTGACACCATCTTCCTGCCAGCGCACCAAGTGGCTGCCGGCTGCGGGACTTGCGCTGAGGCGCACGTCGATGCCCTCCACAAAGTCCTCCTGGCAGTCGAGCCCACAGTCGATGCCGTTGGGTTCGCTGACAACCTCTCCAGATCCCGCTGTGCTCAGCGAGATCCGGTGCAGGGTGAGGGCGGATGTTCCGGGGAGCTTGGCGGCGACCTGTAGGGTGGAGGGATCGCCGGGTTCGAGGACCCCGAGCGCCAACTCGCTGTCGGCGGGCTCGACATTGGTGTCGAAGCGAAAGTTGTAGAGGGTGCCCCAGTCCAGGGCGTTGACCGCCGGTTCGCCGTTGTCGCTGGCCCAGGTCGCGGTGTTGGCATCGACCGAGAGCTGCCAGTCGTTGCCGTCGTTGTCATCCACATCATTGAAACCGGGGTGACGGACGACTCCTCCGGTGGGGAGCGTCACCGACAGGGATCGGATCTGTCGGTCGAAATCGAGGTTCATCAGGGCGACCTCGTAGTGGTAGAAGCCGTCGTCGAGGGGAGAGGTCTGAACGGCCAGTTTGAGATGCCCCACACCGGTGTCGACCCCGGTGCTCGACGACCCTGGCGCAATCGCGGCGGGATCGATCCAGGCATCCAAGACCGATCCGTGATTCAGACCCGGCTCGGTGAAGGGGAAGGTCCAGGGGTTGCCCTGGTGTGGAGCTATCCCGCGGTATCCCATGCTGTTAAAGATATCGATGTCGCCTTTGGCGAGGTACCAGGCCTCGATGAAGTAGGAGGCGTCTGGGCTAAGGAGATCGTCGGTGGTCGCCGTCAGCCGGTGTTCGAACTCATCGGGATGATCACTCGAGTCGGTGTGATCGCGATAGTCGTCGACTGGATCGCCGTCGAAGTGGGATCCCAAAGAAGTCCAGTCGCCAGTCGAAGAGGTCAGCTCGTCGCGGGGGGCCAGCCGGTTCTGCCAAGTGTTTGTGTAGGTGCCATAGAGATCCGTGCAGCCGTCGTAGAGCACCTGATCGGACTGGCACGAACAGTCGCCATTTTGGGCAAAAAAGGCGTGCTTCAGATCCGAGCGACCGATCTGCTGCAGGACCCCGTCAGCCAGCCGGTAAAGGTGCATGATCAGATAGGGGTGCTGTCCGAGTGTCGATTGACCGCCATAGATGTCGGGCGCGATCGACTGGAACCACTCGATGTCCGCGGTACCCACGTTAGCCAACTTGGCAGAGGGAGCCATCGCCACCCGCTCCGCGTCGTGGTTCACTTCGGACAGATTGTCCACGGCCGTCAACTCGACATCCACTTCACCGCTGAAATCCGGGTTGCATACACCCCCTACCGGCAGGGTGCCACCTTCGACGACTTCGGTGATCACATGGCCCTCACCAATGGCCATACCTGCGAGGTCGGGTCGACCCAGGCGAAGTGCCAGCTCGTGGGCGATACGGAGATCCATGTTGATGAACACCAGGCGCCGACTCTCGGGAATGTAGCGGGTGTGGGGATAGTCGAGCACAAAGACCACCGAGCCGTCGGTCGCGCGTAGCTCGAAGGTGTAGAGGTCGGGTGACGGGCGGAGCTCGAAACCCTCGAGCGGTATGTACCCCCCGTCCCACCTGACGTCGAAGCCGCCACCGTGTCGCAAGGCCCCGGTGACCAGCCTTTCAAAGGAGCCCCCTGGTATGGCCACTCTCAAGACCGGCGACTCCGGCAACACTTGGAACTCGTGGTATTCGGAATGGCCGGCGCTCCGCTCCGCGGTCACGACGATCTCGATGCCGAGATCAGAGAGCACATGCTGGTTGAAGTAAAGCGTCGTGGAGCCGCCGGCCAGGGCCCAGGTCTCGGGTTCGGCTCCGACCGGTGCGGCGATCGACACCCATGTCACCACCAAGAAAAGGGCGAATCGTCTGAGGATCGGTGGGTTCATAGGGTCCGTCGATGCCGCTCGAGAAGTCTTATTGTAACGGCTCGGCTCAGGGGAGAAACGCGGCGGTATTGCCCATCTTCTGTGGCAGATACTCGTCGATGACATAGTTGAGCCCGTGCTTGGCCAGCGCCTGCTGCTCGACTCTCACCCCCATCTTGATCTGTTGCTCGAGGGCCTGTCGCCACTTTTTGTGATGCTGGATAAAGGGATCGTTGCGTAGGGCGTCCTTGGCGCGCTTGATGTCCACGTCCTTGAGCGGGTGGGTGGGCAGGTCGTAGTCCAGGATGTCCTGCGGCGTCACCCCGAGAAAGCGCGCCTGGGGGACGCAGAAGAACTCGTTCAGGTGGGCGGCGTTGCCCGAGCCGACCTTGAGGGTGCGATAGATATTGCTGTAGCCATAGGGATCGCCATCGACAAAGACGTAGACCGCCAGACCCTGGTCGTCGGCGAGTCGACGGACAAAGCGGCGACAGGCGCGGGTCGGAACGCCTCCCAGCGAGACGAGAATACAGTTGGCGCTGCGCCAATAGGTGTGTTTGACCAGGCGCTGGAACATCCCCGCGGTCTCGATGGCCAGAATGAACTCGGCGTTGGTCTCGAACCTCAACTGCTCGACGGAGATGGGAATCGAGTAGGCGCCGCTGCCAAAGCGCGTGCAATCGATACGCAGCTCTTCACCCGTCTCCCGGTCGTGGTCGATGACGACCAGCTCGCCCGCCACGTCGCCGCCCTTCTCTTCGGGGATGAAACCGAGCTGTTCCCGATTCACCGCAAACAGAGCTTCCACGTCCTCCATGACCGTGTCGCTCTCCGGCTGCTCGTTGAAGCGCGCCTCGTCCCAGTTCTTGCTCACATAGTAGGCCTCACGCTTGGTGGCGATGTCGTCGGTCTCCACCAACTCCTTGCTGAGCGCCATCATGCGCAGGGTCTGGGCAAAGGTCTTGACCGTGCCGACGGTGAGAGTGCGCTCCTTTTTCTTGCCCTTCATCTGGAAGTAGCCCTTGGCCGGGCGGTAGATGACGTTGGCCAGGCTGCGCACTGGGAACCTCATGGATGGCGTACGGCGCTTGAGGATGCCCTCGCGAATGGTCTCGGCCTCGGTCTTGATCTTTCTGACAACCCTACCGGCTCCCGGGACGCCCGGTGACTTGCTGGCGGTGGTCTTCTTCGCCTTGGCTCGGCGCGCGGTGGCCTTGCGCACCTGGGCCTTTTTTGCCGGTGCCCTCTTTTCGCCTGGCTGCTTGACCGCCTTCTTCCTGGTCCTTGGCGGGGCCGTCCTTTTCTTGACTGTCTTCTTTTTGATGGCCTTCCTTGCTGCGGGTTTGGCTTTCTTTGCCGCTTTGGCCGGCTTGGACTTGCGGGTTGTCTTTTTGGCGGTCTTCTTCTTGGGCATCGGTGGGTCCTTGTTTGATCGGCCGGCACGGGCGCCGGCCGCTTCGTCTTATCAGGGTTGGCTCGTCAGTGTGTGGATCACCTGAGTCTTCTGCTACATCTTGCGGCTGCGGGTCAGGGTGTCGGTGAGGGTGTCGACGACCTTTTTCTCCTGGCGCTCGCTCAGATCGAGAATCTCCTGCAGAGCAATGCCGATGTGAGGGATGTACTTCTCGATATACGCGTGCTTGCGGGCGGCGTCGCGCTGCTTTCGATCACGTCGAATGTGTTGGGAGAGCTTCCTCCCGACCTCCTGGAGGGCCAGCTTCATCTCCTTGATGATCTCGTCGTAGCCCGCCACCGCCTCCTTACTCTCACTGGTAAACGGGACCCAAACGCTGGCCACGTGGGCCACCAGGATAAGGGGCCCGGTGGGGAGCGCGCCGCGGCTCTGTTGGAGACCGTAGCCCTTCCAATTGGTCGTCAGGGTGCTCTTGAAGATCGCGCACGCCCCCTGTTGGTAGAGCAGGGGCACCCGGTTGGCAAAACGGTAGAGGGTGACCAGATCGTCGGCCGGCAGGTCACCGCCGTAGGCCAGGCCGACCTCCACCTGGAAGGGGTTGCCCCGATAGACCGCCGGCGAGCGGCTCGAGGCGGCATAGAAGTCGGCCGTGATCTGCTGTTTGAGACTCGCGAGTATCCGCTCCTGACCTATCGGCGAGAGGCAATTGGTGGGTGGGGACGGGATCCGGGTCTCTCGGATGGAGTCGATCAATCGCTCGGCGGCGGCGTGGGTGACCCGACGGGGCGAGCTGGTCATCTGCAAATCCGCCCCTTCGACGATGCGGCCGGCCGCGGTCGGCCCCACCCGGCTGAACTCGGTCTGGAAGAAGGATCCGAGCCGTCGGGTCTTCGACTCCTTGAGCATCCGCATGAGCAGCCCGACTTCGACGCCGTAGGGGTGGGGCTTGATCTCGAGGGCTTCGGCCGGCAGCTCCTTGCTGGCACGCTGGAAGAAGATCGGCTCCTCCTCGCCGGGGCCCTGGAACCGGATCTCGATGTGAGGGTTGGCCAGGGCCGCCTGTCGAAGATAGGTCTCCATCCCGTGCCGGCCCCGTTTGTAGCTCCCCTCGAGCTCGATCTCGACCTGGGTACCGTGGGCAAACTCCCATTCGACTTCGGTGTCCCGTTTGACGACCGGTTCGTTGCGCCGGGTGTCGATGACCAGCTCGTAGCGATGAGCCGGTTTGCGTCTGCTCGTCCGGCTCTCGATGACAATGGGTTTGCCGGTGGTGAGCTGTCCGTACATCCCCGCGGCGCTGATGCCGATCCCCTGTTGGCCGCGGCTCTGGCGCAGACGGTGAAACTTCGAGCCGTAGAGGAGCTTGCCAAAGATCCTGGGGATCTGAGCTTCGACGATGCCCGGTCCGTTGTCCCTGACGATGACCCGGAAGCGGTTGTCGGCGATGGTGAGAATCTGGATCTCCAGGTCGGGGAGGATCCCCGCCTCTTCGCAGGCATCGAGCGAGTTGTCGACCGCTTCCTTGAGGGTGGTCAACAGGGCTTTGGTCGGGCTGTCGAAACCCAACAGGTGTCGGTTCTTGGTGAAGAACTCGCTGACCGAGATCTCCCGCTGTTGGGCCGCCATGCTCTCGGCGGTTGCTCTTTGGCGTGTCTTTTGGGCCGTTTTGCGCTTTTTCTTGGGCATGGACGGTGTCGTCTTCCGTTCGCCGGGCAATGATCGCATCATTCCTACCCAGAGGTAAGCAATCCTGAGCCAGGGGGCTCGTTGGCGGGTGGCGGCACGCTGCGGATTCCGGTCTCATCCATCGCGCTAGATCATGGAAGCGGATAACCGTCGTGCAGGTCGCATGCGGCGAGACTTATTGGAGGACGATATGACTTCGAGGAGATTCTTCACTCTGCTGGGCTTTCCAGCGGCGGCCATCGTCATGCTTGCCCTGGTCACTTCTCCCGTCGCCGGTGCCGAAAACGGCTGGCGGCTCCGCGTCAACGGCTACTGGGTCGATCCCGATGGACGATCCACCGAAGTCGAATCCGATGGTGTTCGGATCCTCACCGACGCCTCGAGTAGCTTTGGTTTCGGTGTCGCGGCTGAATACCGCTTTTCTCGGCGATTGGGGACCGAGTTCGGTCTCCTCGGAGCGACGGCGGTGGACTTCGAAGTGCGTCAGCAACTGCCCGCAGGGCCGGTCATCACTTTCATAGATACCACGACTTTTGTGCCCTACTTTGCTGGCGTCAACGTTCATCTGACACCTGGCAAGAAATCCGATGTGTACGTCGGAGCCCTCCTGGCCTACGTCACCTACACCGACTTGAGGATTACCGCACCTCCTGGAAGCGTCCGGGTGGGTCTGGATAGTGATATCGCCCCTGGGGTTCTCCTGGGCCTGGATGTTCCGGTCAAAGATCGGGGTTGGTTCTTCAACGCCAGCATTCGCTACATGGTTGCTGATTTTTCAACCACGCTCGCAGGGACACGCGAGAGTGTCGACTTTGATCCGTTGATCGTCGGACTGGGTTTCGGTTACCGCTTCAAGCACCACTAGTGCCGGAGGCCGGATCGAGGGCCCGCCCCTGGTAGGATCATCCGGGTCCAACCACAGGGACGACGGTCATGGTTCTGAGCCGATCCAGCCTCCCCACCAGCTTGAGACGACGGATGAGCCAGATCGTGCTACTCCTCGTTGCCGTGGTTGCGGCCTCTCCCGCAGCAGAGGCCGACCTCTGGTATCAGCACTATCAGAGGGCGGAGAAGGCGCTCCAGGACGAGGACTGGTCGGGGGCCATCGGGCAGCTCAACCAGGCGATCGAGCGCCGTGGGGACTCCGGGGTCAGGGTCCGCACCTACGGCATGAAGACCGCCAACTACTTTCCCTATCTCAAGCTCGGTATCGCCTACTACGAGTTGGGCCAGCTGGATGCCGCGTTGCAGGCTTTCGAAACGGAAGAGCGGCTGGGAGCCGTCGGGGAGTCGCCGGCCGACTTCGCCGAGCTCGAGCGCTTCCGGTCGCTGGTCGGATCCGCGCGCCAGGAGGCGGCCACCGAAGAACTGGAGCGGATCCAACAGATCCTCGACCAAAGCCTCGCCGCAGCCAGAAGTCTCGAGGGGGAGGGGCAGCTGCAGGAGGCGATGGAAGCCCTGGCCCGCGGCCTTGCCGTGGCACCCGAGGATGCCGACGCCCAGGCGCTGATGGAGCGTCTGCGTGGTGAAAGCCGCCGCCGTCAGGAGGCCGAGGAGACCGATCAGCGGCTGACAAGGCTGGTGGAGCAGGGTAGAGCTCGATTGGCCGCCGGCGAGTACAGCGAGGCGTCGAGTCTCTTTCGGCAGGCCTTGGCGCTGAGGCCCGACGACGCGGGGATCGCGGGTCTGCTGAACGACTCCCAACGGCGTCTGTCCGAGCAGCTGCAGGCCGCAGAGCAGGCGCAGGACCGGCAGGACCTGATCCAACGCTCACTCGAAGAGGCCGAGGACCTGGAGGGAAGGGGGCTGCTGGGCGAGGCCCTCGACCGGCTGCAGACCGTGATGGCCCTGGACCCGGCCAATCGTCGGGCGCTGGAGATGCAGGACAGAGTGCTCGGTGCCCAGGCGCGAGCCGAGCGGGAAAGCGCGAGCCTGGCGAAGGTCACCGAGGAGCTCTCTGCGGCGGAGGGGAGCTTTGCAAAGGGTCGCTTCGAGGAATCGCTTGCGGCAGCCAACCGCGCCCTGGCCCTGGATCCAGGCAACGCCGTGGCGCTCGGTATTGTCGGTCGAGCCTACCAACAGATCAGCCAAAGGTTGCTGGGCAGCGGAGCGACGGGCAACATTCCTCCGGCTATTCGCTTTGCCGACTTCCGGGAGGAGCAGGAAGACGGCTCCCGGCTGCAGGTCGTGAGCAGTGCGCAGTTTCGGCTCAGTGGTGTCGTGATCGACAACTCCCCGGTGGTCATCGCCTTCTACGACGGCGCCGACCAGAAACTGGAGAGCCGCACCAGCAATCAGCCTCTGGGGGACTTCTATCTCACCGAGTTCAGCCTCAGCACCCGGCTGGCACCGGGCGCGATCACCTTCAGGCTGGTGGCGAGAGACGCGGATGAGCTCATCGCCAGCAGCGAGTACACCGTCCTCTACGCGCGGCCGTTCTTCCGCTCTCCCTGGTTCTACATCATGCTGGTGGCGGTTCTGCTCCTGCTGGTGACGACCATCGCCGCCGGCCGCGTCCGTCGTCGCACTCGGTTGCGCCGGCGCCGCTTCAACCCCTACGTGGCGGGGGCCCCGGTTCTCGACGAAGAGCTCTTTGTGGGGCGTCAGAACCTGATCAACAGGATTTTGCAGACGGTCCACAACAACAGCCTGCTGGTCTATGGCGAGCGACGCATCGGCAAGACCTCGCTTCTGCATCAGCTCAAGCGGCGTCTGGAGCTGCTCGAGGACCCGGTGTACGAGTTCTATCCAGTCTATGTCGACCTCCAGGGAACGCCCGAGGAGAGGTTCTTTGCCGTACTGGCGGAGGACATATTCCAGGAGCTGGCGCCGCTGCTGGGTGGGCTGCTGCCAAGCAAGGACCTGGGCGACCCTGCCAACTACTCCTACCGGGACTTTGTCCACGATCTGCGAGCGGTCTTCAGAGTCCTGCGCCAGAAGAGCTCCAAACAGATCAAGCTGGTGTTGCTGATCGACGAGGTCGATGAGCTCAACGACTACGACCCCAAGGTCAACCAGCGACTCCGAAGTCTGTTCATGAAGAGCTTTGCGGAAAGCCTGGTGTCCGTCGTCTCCGGAGTGCAGATCAAGAAACACTGGGAGTTGGAGGGCAGCCCCTGGTACAACTTTTTCGAGGAGATCAAGCTCGATGTGCTGCAAAAGCAGGAGGCCCGCGAGCTCATCGAGCGGCCGATCCAAGGGGCTCTCAAGCTCGAGGATGGGGTGGTCGACAAGATCATCTCGCAGACCGGGAGCAGGCCCTATCTGATCCAAAAACTCTGTGTTGCCCTGGTCAATCGAGCCTACGAGGAGGGCCGGCGCACCATCACCCTCGAGGATCTGGAGGCGGTGGGGCGGTCCGAGGCGGCATGACAAGGCCTGCAGCCGTTCCCTACGTTGTCGGTCAGTGGGTCCGCGGCGACCGGTTCTACGGTCGCGCCGCCCAACTGGCGGAGATTCTGGAGGGTCCACGCGACAGCGTCTGGCTGTTGGGGACGCGCCGGATCGGCAAGACGTCGTTGCTCAAACAGCTCGAGCAGCTGGCGGTGGAGACCCCAGCTCGGGGCTATCTGCCGCTGTTCTGGGACTTTCAAGGCTCGGCCGACCCGGAGGAGCTGCACCTCGGTTTCCACGATGCGGTGCTCGATGCCGAGGAGCGGTTGGCCGAGGTGGGTATCGATGTGGAGAAGATGGAGGCGGGTGATCTGTTCGCCTCGCTGGGTCATCTGCGTCGGAGTCTGCGCTCCAAGGGGTTGAAGCTGCTACTGCTTTGCGACGAGGTGGAGGAGCTGATCAAGCTTCAGCGTCAGGACCCGTCGCTGTTGC
>JBAUDS010000304.1:0-6075 GCA_049678185.1 Thermoanaerobaculia bacterium | reverse complement strand
CCAGCTCGTAGGGGTAGAGGAGTCCCCGGCGCCGTAGTCCGACCACTTTCTGCTTGTACTCCGTGAGCGGTCGGATCGGAGTCATGGCCGGTCTGCGGAAACGGAGAACGGCTCCCGTGCCGCCGGGATTGGAGATATGCAGCAGGGAGACTCGGATCCTGCCGCTTTTCGGGTCGCGAATACGGGCCCTGACCAGGACCTTGTCGAGACCGAGGCCCTCGGTCTCCAGAATCAGCCGGCTGATGAGGCCGTTGAGCTCGTCGGCCGTCAGATCGAAGGGTGGCCAGACATAGAGGAGCACCCGGTTCCAGTGGAGACGCTCTCGCGGCGAGCGCTCCGACTGGAATCGCCGAATCCCGGCCATGGCCTCCATAAACATATGCTCGAGCAGTGGGAGCTCGGTGATTCGCCCCGCCTCGTCTCGTACCGGGGTCAGATCACGCACCTCCGCAAGAGCAAAGAGGCGCTCGTCCTTGGGGTTCTCCCTCGCCACCCCACGAAACAGGTAGAGGTCCTCACGGGAAGAGAGCCGTTCGATCTCGAAGTTGCTGAGCCGCCAGAGCTGCAACCGCTTTGCCAGCATGGGATGGAGTCCGCGGTAGAGCCTCTCCTCTTCGAAGCCCGTCTCGGATTGACGGAAGGTAAAGTGCTCGACATCTCCCAGACCCAGTCCCGCTTCCGGGCTGGAAATGGCAACCACGAGACGACGAATCGGGCGCGATAGCTCGGCGGCCTTCAGCAGCGACAGAAGATGCTCGAGAGTGGACTCGGTATCCTCCCGCCGGCTCTCCCGCCAAACATAGAAATCGATCGCTATGTCGCTTCCTGGAGGTGCAGCTTCCAGCGCGCTCGAAACCCTCTCTATGCTTGCCGCGAGCTCGTCGAAGCTGGAGTGCGTGGTGACCAGATAGATTTGCTTGCCCCGGCGGTCGTACTCGAAACAGGCAAAAGGGTGACCTTCGATCTCCTGGATGCGACAGCTTCCCAGCGTCCGGACCCGGTAGTAGCGTCTGGTCATGACCTCCAACATCGCCTCGCGTAGGGCCGGCGATGCGTTGCCGAACTGACTCGAGATCAGGCTCTTGAGGGGCTGCGAACAGTCGACCAGCGCGGCTACCCTCTCGTCGCGCTCGAAGGCATCGGGCCGGCTGTCGAGGTAGGCCAGATGAGCCTCGGCCTGGGCATAGATCTGCCAGCGAGCCTCTTCGAGCATCCCCTTGCCAAAGTACCGATAGCGCACCTCGCGGGCCGAATCGTGCACCGCTGGGAAGCGGTCGCGGGTCTCGACGATCATCCGGTCCAGCAGCAGACGCAGCGCATCGCCGACAACGGGCGACAGCTCTTCGTAGCTCTCGAGCCAGCGGCCCAGAATGGTCAGCACCAAAACCGTCTGTTCAGCCATCCGCCGGTTCGAGCGCCAGAGTCGAAAGAGTGAGCCTTCGAGCTCCGGGGTCCGTTCCAGATCTTCCACACCGTAATGGGCGAGCGCCCGGCCAAGCTTGGTGACAAATCCCTGCGGCAGGTTTTCCGCCCGGGCATCGATGTCCCGCAGATAGGTTTGGAAATACTCCGCGGCACTCAACCGACCCCCGTCGTCGAGCTCGTCACCGGCCGAATGGCGGCGGAACAACGAGCAGATATCCACGAAAATGGTGAGAATCTCTTCTTCTCGCTGTCGCATCTCGGGATCGGCGGGCGGCATCCCTCTGCACAACTCCTGGCGCTCGGCGACGAGCCGCCCCAGCTCGGCCGAGTCGACGTCGAAGCCGCGAATGACGCAGCGGAGCTCCTCCAGGTTCGACCGGCATTTCGATCTCAACGGCTCATCGTCGCTGGGCGTTTTCCCCAACCCGGCGAACTGCACCCGGTCGCCGGCGACCCCCGTCGCCGCTTCGGTGGTGGGCTCGATCACCATCAGCGGATCGCCGGAGCCGACCTGGATGTTCTCCATCACCATCAACTTTCGCACCCGGCCCGCGAATTCGGCGACGACCGCCATCTCCATCTTCATCGCCTCGATGGTGGCGAGACGATCGCCCGCCTCCACCTCCTCCCCTTCCTTCACCGCCAAGGAGACCACCACCGCTGGAGCCGGAGAGCGAACGGTGCCACCGTGATCCCGAGAGATCCGGTGGGGCACTCCATCGACTTCGACAAGATGGCTGAGTCCCTGGATAACCGAGAGGACGGCGTAGGTCCTCGCCGCCAGACTCAAACGCGACTGGGCCCGACCCAGGGGCTCTACGGTGACGTCGACCCTCTGTTCATCTACGGTAATGCGAAAGTGGTGCACCCCAAGGCGGTTGACGACCGGTTCGTAGGTGTTGCCTCGATAGCGAAGCTCGACGGTGCGGCCGATCTTGTCGCTGACCTCGGGACGCCCTTTGCCGGCCGAGACCAGAAATCGAGCCTTCTCGACCTCGATCTCCATCTGATAGGCCTCGATAGCGGCCTGCAGCAGGGCCACGTCGGCATGCCGGGCCGACAGGTGTTCCCCTTGCCGGACCAGCCCGTCGAGCCAACCGATGTCCACTTCTCCGCTTCTCACCTCCGGCCGGTCCAGCAGCCCGAGAAGAAATCCCTTGTTGCTGGTCCCACCTCGTATCACGACGGCACTCTCGAGCAAGGCTCGGTGCAGCCGGGCCAGGGCCTCCTCGCGATCGCGGCCATGGGCGATGAGCTTGGCGATCATCGAGTCGAACTCGTGGGGCACCGCATCGCCTTCCTGCACCCCGGTGTCCACCCGAATCCCGGGGCCGGTCGGGAGTCGAAACAGCTCCACCGTCCCGGGAGCCGGGGCAAAGCCGCTTTCGGCATCTTCGGCGTTGAGGCGGACCTCGATGGCGTGACCGCTCCGAGAGGGCGGGCTGCCCTCGAGCCGGCCACCCAGGGCGATTTCGATTTGCAGCTTGACCAGGTCGAGGCCGGTGGTCATCTCGGTCACCGGGTGCTCCACCTGGAGCCTGGCGTTCACCTCCATGAAGTGGAACGAACGGTCCCGCGGATCGAAGAGAAACTCGACCGTACCGGCATTTTCGTAGCCCACCTCTCGGGTCAGTCGCGCCGCAGCCTCCTGCAGCTCCCGGTCCTCGTCACCGGTCAGGGCCGGAGAGGGGGCCTCCTCGAGGATCTTCTGATTGCGTCTTTGAATCGTGCAGTCGCGTACGCCCAGTGGCCAGACCGTGCCATGGCTGTCGCCGATGATCTGTACTTCCACATGCCGGGCACCGGCGATCAGTCTCTCGAGGAATACGGTCGGCTCACCAAAGCTCTTGCGGGCCTCCGAACGAGCGGTCTCGAAGGCTGCTTCGAGCTCCTCCGGCGTGTAGACCTTGCGGATGCCACGCCCGCCTCCCCCGGCCGTCGCCTTGATCATCAGCGGGTAGCCGAGGCGTGTCGCATGGTCACGGGCCTCGTCCAACGTCTCCACGGGGCCGCCACTCCAGGCGGCCACCGGCACCCCGGCCCGCTCCGCCAGCCGTTTGGCCGTGATCTTGTCGCCCAAACGGCGCATGACCTCCGGCCGCGGCCCGATAAATACGACACCGAGATCCCGACAGAGATCGGCAAAGCCGGCGTGCTCGGCGACAAAACCCCAGCCCACCCAGGCCGCTTCCGCCCTGGATTCGCGCAGTGCCCGCTCGAGACGCCCGTAGTCCAGATAGCCGACCTTGCGCCCACCATCCCGCTCGTCGACAAAGGTAGCGGCACCGAGGTAGACGGCCTCGTCCGCCTCGCGGACAAACATCGCGCGGCGCTCGGCGTCGGTATAGAGGGCGATGGTCTGGAGACCGGCCTCGTGCTCCTGATTGAACTCTCGGATGGCGTGGATCACCCTCATCGCGGGCTCGCCGCGGTTGACGATCAACACACGCTGGAAGGTGCTGCTCATGGCTGTCGCACCAGCCTACGAATCGGGTTGGGGGTCGCTCAGGTCATGACCGCCCTGAGCAGCTCGAGCTGATCCTCGGCGACGGCTCCCGGCAGCTCGACCGTACGGTACCCGTGAACGATGACGTAGACCTCGCCCGCCTCATCTATCACATACGCATCGAAGCCGCCAACTTCCGAGCTCGGCTCGACAACCGCTCGCAGACGTCCTTGGCCTGCTTTTGGCCTGCGAACCAGCCGTAGGCGGTCGATGTGGAGCGGCAGCCCCATCTTCCCCGTCGCCCCCATCTCGGCCAGCCCGGCGGTCTGCAGGCAGAGCTCGACCAACCGGGGAAAGGCAAAAAGCGGTTGATCCGCCGGGTGGTGATGGGGTGGAAGATCGGCGGGCATCAGACCGACGATGGTGCCATCCGCACGCCAGGCGCTCTCGATCACGCGGTAGGCCGGCCCGTGAAAGAAGAGGCGATAGATGTCGTCTCGGCTCAACCGTACCTCTCCCTCCTCGACCGGCCGTCTGTGGTCGTAGTCCTCGGCGGGTGCTTCGGACAGATGTACCCGAGCGGTGAAGTGGACCGTGACCTGTGGCTCGGGTAGATTCGGCAGCTGCCGAACACCGATGAGACGACAGTGTGCGACGATGCCGTCGGCGCTGTCGCGATACAGCACGTGTACCCGGATCGCCCGCGGCTCCTCACGATAGAACTTGAAGGGCGCCAGAAACGTCACATCTTCAATCGCCTCCACTCGCGAGTCGGGAAACATCACCCGCACCGCCTCGGTGAAGGCTTCGATACCCATGACCCCGGGCAGCACCGGGATTCCTTCGATCCGGTGATCGTAAAGAAAGGGTTGCTCTGCCGGATCGAGCGTGGTCTCTATCGTCAGACCGTCGTAGACCCCCATGCCCAGGACACGGGAGACCATCGGGCCGGCGAGCCGCGTCTCGAGGGCCTGCCGATCGACACCGCCGTCCTCCTCCCACTCGTTGAGCAGGATGCCCAGCCGCTGGGCAACGACGACCTCACCTCGCGTACCGGCCTCGAGCTCGCGACGGACGATGGGTATGCCGCCCTCGGGCGGCAGCATGTCGATCCCCGCCAGGTCCATCATCTTGGGGATGGAGCCCCGCGTGGCCATGCCGATCCCTCCCCAGGCCGTCCAGTCGAGAACCAGACCCCGCGTCTCCGGGCGTCGGGATCGCAGGCTCGAGCCCAGCTTGCACAACAGGTCGTTGGCGGCGCCGTAATCGGTCTGACCGGCGTTGCCAAAGCGACCGGCGATCGAGCTGAAGGCCACGGTCGCACCCAGGGGCATCTCGCCGATGGCCCTCATCAGGTGGAACCAGCCGTTGCTCTTGACGTCGAAAACCAGATCGAACTCGCGCGGCTCCTTGTCCGGCAGCATGTGGCTGATCTCCAGACCAGCGGCATGGAGGAGGACGTCGATGCGGCCATGCTGCTCACGCACCTCGGCGATCGCTTGCTCGACTGCACCTGCGTCCAGCAAATTCACACTGATGTATCGGGCCGTGCCCCCGGCTGCCTCCACCGCCCGGATAGCGGCCAGCGCCGCCGCGGCCCGCTCGAGCCCCGCAAGCTCCTTTTCCACCCGAACGGGTGTTGCCCGTTCACCGCTCGCCCTGAGGCGGTCGAAGAGCCGGCGCTTGAGGCTCTCCGGATCACGCGTCAGGAGCTCGAGATCGGGGTTGGACGGATCCGGCTCGGGGACGAGGTCCAGGAGATAGAAAGTTCCGCTCGAGGCCGTCGCCAGATCGGCGACGATTGCCGAGACGATGCTCCCCGCCGCGCCGGTCACCACAAAAACCGATTCCTTCCCCAGCTCCATAGCCGGTACACGCGTGGGCACCGGCTCTTCGACCAGACCGACGGTCCAGCGCCGACCCGCCTTGTAGCCGACCTCGACGACACCGGGATCGCGGAGCGTCTCGGCCATCAACAACTTTGCCAGAGCTGTCGTCGTACGGCTCGGCCCAAAATCGACCGCTTTGACCAGCGCGTCGGCCCGCTCCCGCTTGAAGGTCTTGGCAAAGCCCACGACCGCACCGCCAAGTGGCGCCAGGGCGCCGGCTTCGTCGTAGCCGTGCTGACCACCGAGACGGGTTCCGACCACCAGGAAGGTCCCTGGTCTGCCGATTTCTTCGTAGAGCTCACGCATGGTGGTGAA
>JBAUDS010000303.1:0-9899 GCA_049678185.1 Thermoanaerobaculia bacterium | reverse complement strand
GAAACACCTACACTCCCACTCTCCATCGAAGGAGAAGAGGGTCCTGGAACCCTGATGAGCTACTGTCACCTCTATCGGAATCAAATGACTGATATTGCGCTGACCTTTGGCACCGATCATCCGTATGGATTCCAGCCCAAACGGGTGCCGGACAGGATGAAGACTCATGTCGCCAGCCGTGCCGCCAGCAACGTCGGCTGTTTCAATCCTCTGCTTACGATCACCAAGCACGGCACCGGCACCGGTACGGTCACCTCCGACGACGGAGGCATCGACTGCGGCATCGAGTGTACCGAGCCCTACCCACCGGGAGCGGTAGTAGTTGCTCTAACCGCTGCCGAGGACGCCAACTCCACTTTCAACGGTTGGAGCGGTGACCCCGATTGCAGCGACGGCGTCGTCACCATGAGCTCGAGCAAGACCTGCACTGCCACTTTCAATCTGGTGCCACGGTTGCTGACTATCGCCAAGGCCGAAGGAGGTACGGTTGTCAGCAGCCCTGTGGGAATCGACTGTGGGATCGATTGTCAGGAGTCCTATCTCCACGGCAGCGCCGTCTCCCTCGCCGCGGTCCCCGACATCGGGTGGATGGTGGGCGGATGGAGTGGTGACGCCGACTGCAGCGATGGGCACCTCACCATGAACGATGACCGGACGTGCTCGATGACCTTCGAGATCTGCAGCCCTTCCCAGCTCGATGTACCCGATCAGAACGTCTCGACCCCAGTCCCTGAGCCGTTTGCAGCCTGCAACATCGTCACCGCAGCGGCGTTCCGGGTTCTGGAAGGTGGCGAAGTCACCTTCCGCGCCGGCAACACCATCATCTTGAAGGACGGCTTCGAGGTTCACTCGGGAGCCAGCTTCCGGGCGATTATCGGTCCGCCGTCTTCCTAGCGTTCCGCCACCAGTCCGGGGCAGAGTCCGATCCGCCCTTGTCGACATGAGTCTTCAGAGTCGCTATCTCTTGCCAATGGTTTTCTCCTTGGTGCTGCTGTTGCCCGCAGTTGCGTCTGCGGCCACTGCCTCCGATAATCCGACTGTCTCCATCGCCGCCGCCAGCCCCGATCCAGCAGCAACCGCTCGACGGGTGCAGCTGAATGCAGCTCTGCAGCTCACCGGTGTCCAACTCGAGGGTTTTGCCGGGGCAATCGATCTGGAGCTCGAGCGTTTTCGAGTGTTTTCGCCCGATGCCCGGATCGTGGTCGACGGGGCCAGAGAACGACCCGTCCCCGACAATCTCTACTTCAAGGGCCGGATCACCGGCGACCCCGACTCGCGGGTCCTGCTCACCCTGCGCCAAAGCGGCGAGTTGAGAGGACTGGTCTTTCGCCCCGGCGAGCTGTGGGTGCTGGCCGGCGGCACCGGCACCGGCATCGCGGCGCCGGGTTTGATCGGTCGCCGAGCCGACCCGGATCTCGAGCTGGCCGACCGCACTTCCTCCTTCAGCTGCAAGACCGATGCACTACCGACGCCAGACGATTGGGCGGTCAACCCTCCCCCACTATCGACACCAAGCGTTGTTATCGAGCCGGCGGCCGGGCCGAGCTATACCGCCCGGGTGGCGCTCGAGACCGACTACGAGTACTACGCCCATTTTGGTAATGAGACCGATGCTCTCGATTACGCGGCCGACCTGATTGCCTACAGCTCGACCATCTACCAGGACGAGACCGACACCAGTCTCGAAATCGACTACACGTCCATTTGGACCACACCTTCTTCCGATCCCTGGGATGAGACCTCTTGCGAGCTGATGCTTTACGAGTTCAGGGATTACTGGAACGGCAACCGGGGTGGGGTCGAGCGCACCATCGCCCACATGCTGAGTGGCAAGAGCACTGGCTGCGGTATCGCCTATGTGGGGCAACTCTGTAACGACACTTTGGGTTACGGACTCAGTGGAGCCTTGAGCTACAACTTCGATATCAACAACCCCGGTATCGGCTGGGACATCATGGTCGTCAGCCACGAGATCGGACACAACTTCGGTTCGCCCCACACCCACTGCTACGCCGGATGGGGCGGCAACTCACAGCCGGTCGACAAGTGCTATTCCGGTGAGGGTGGATGCTACTCCGGGGTTGAGAGCCTCCCCTGCTCCGGCCAGAGCGGCTGCGGCACTCTCATGAGCTACTGCCACACCTACCGCGGCTGGTACAGCGACATCTCACTCACCTTTGGTGCCGGTCACCCGCACGGGGACGAGCCAGATCGGGTGCCGGAGAGGATGCAGGCTCACGTCGTCAGCCGCGCCAACAGCTACCCCGGCTGTCTGGACCCGGTGATCCACGGGCCAGAGCTCACCATCACAAAAGAGGGCAACGGTACCGGCACGGTCACCTCCGAGGACGGGGGCATCGACTGTGGCTCCGACTGCAGCGAGACCTACGAGTTGTACACGGTGGTAGATCTGACGGCAACACCCGGCGCCAACTCCACCTTTGCCGGCTGGAGTGGTGACCCGGATTGCAGCAACAACAGTGTCAACATGGACGAGGACAAGACCTGTACCGCTACCTTCACCCTCGTAACCCGCAGTCTCACCGTCGACAAGGCCGGAACCGGTTCTGGAACGGTGACCAGCAGCCCGGCCGGCATCAACTGTGGCGGTGACTGTCAGGAGTCCTACACCCACGGCACGCCGGTACAGCTCACAGCGACGCCGGCGAGCGGCTCGGTCTTCTCCGGTTGGAGTGGCGACGCTGACTGCAGCGACGGCAGCGTCACCATGGACGAGGACCTTCTCTGTACCGCGACGTTTACAAAACGATGGACACTGATCGTCACCCGCAGCGGCCCGGGGGCCGGTACGGTCACCAGCAGCCCAGCGGGAATCTCCTGTGGCGGCGACTGTCAGCAGACCTACAACCAGGGAACCGTCGTGTCGCTGACCCCCACTCCCACGGCCAACTCGGTCTTTGCCGGCTGGAGCGGGGACGCGGACTGCACGGACAACACGGTCAGCATGAGCTCCGACAAGACCTGCAACGCGATCTTCAACCTGGCTCAGCGAACCCTCCAGGTGGGCAAGACCGGAACCGGTTCTGGAACCATCACCAGCAACCCGGCCGGGATCGATTGCGGTTCCGACTGTCAGCAATCCTACGATCACGGCACGCCGGTTCAACTGACTCCCACTCCGGATGCCGCCTCGGTCTTTACCGGCTGGAGCGGGCACGCCGACTGCGCCGACGGCAACCTCACCATGGACGCCAACAAGTCTTGTACCGCCGACTTCCAGGCCCTCTACCCGCTGACGGTGGCTGTGACCGGCTCGGGAGGCGGCCGCGTCACCAGCAATCCGACCGGCATCGACTGCGGTGGCGACTGCGGCGAGTCCTATCTCCACGGCACCGCCGTCAGTCTCACGGCAACTCCCGACTTCGGCTCCGAATCGACAGGCTGGGGCGGCGACGGCGATTGCGGTGACGGTCAGCTCAGCATGACCGGATCCAGGTCGTGCACGGTCGCCTTCGACCCCTGCAGCATCGAGAGCGAAGAGGATTTTTCGGGGGAGACGGTCGCCGACACCCGCGAGTACGTCGCCTGCAATCTGCTGACAGCCGGCGATTTCGTCGTTCAGGCGCCCGGCGGCGATGTCACCTTCCGCGCCGGCAACAGTATTGTCCTCAGAGACGGTTTTGTCGTCGAGTTGGGCGCTTCTTTCCGCGCCGTCATCGGCCCGCCTGACTAGAGCCGCGCCAGAACACTCCGTTCAAAGCCCGAGCAGCCGCGGGAGGTCTTCCTCGAAGGCGGCGTCGGCCTCCTCCCTGCTGCGTCCGATGGCGATGACATCCATCTTGCCGAAGTCGGCGAGAGGACCGGTGTTGTAGAAGACAAACCGGCCGCGTCCGGTGCCGGCATCGAAGACCTCCTCGCCCACCCGATCCAGCAGATCGACAAAGGACGCGCCGACCAGGCGGGGATGGACGACATACTGGGACCGATAGGCCGGCCGTTGTGGTCCCACGAGGCGGTCCAAGAGAGCCATGGGACTGCTCGTCCCTCCCCACCGGCCGTTGCACTCGGTAAAGCGGATCTGGAAATCGGTCTCTGGATCACCCACGACCACAAAGTCGAAAGAGCAGCGGCCCAGATAGCCCAGGGCCTGAAGGCCGGCCGCGACCTCGAGCGAGGCGGTGGCCATTTGCTCGTTTACGGCCGCTGGCAGACCCGACGGCCGACTCCCGATGAAGACCTTGTGGTCACCCTTCAGAATCTGCTCGTAGATGCCGTCCAGCCGGGGCAGCCCAGCGCCAGCTGGAGGAATCCACATCTGGGTGGAGGGTGAGATGTCGGTCTCCTCCCAAGCCACCGCCAAGACCTCTTCATCGCCGTCCCATTCCGTCCGCTCGAGGAAATCGCGCACCAGGGTCTCGACCCCTGCTGCACCAGCTTTTTGCAACTCTGGTGCCTCGAAGACCGCATTTCCCATGGCCGAGGCGCAGCGTAGACGTTTGAGGGCAACACGTCGATGGCGCTCCGCCAGGTGCAAAAGGTAACCGGCCAGGGAGACGATGTCGGCGGCACGATGGGTCTCGACCAGCCAGCCGTTGCCAAGTACAAGCTCCACCACTTCGCCAAACAGCGCTTTGTCGTTGGCGATCCAGGTGGCTGGTGGTGGCGGCGCAACGACGGAGATCTCTACACCGGTCTCGGCTGCGAGTTGGCGCCCCAGCTTCCACACCGCCTCGGTGCCCATGAACGGGTGGATGACGAGTCCACCCGCTTCCCGGGTCCGCTCCACCAACCGCTGCCAGACCGCGCCGGCACCACAGGCTTGGGCGACGGCCATCAGACCGTCGACTGGCTCGGCGAGGAGGAACTCCACCTCTCCCAAACATAACCGTTGCCGGCAGTAGTCCTCGTAGCCGGGAGTCAGAGGGGTCACCGCGGCAAACAGGTCACCCGGTGCGGCCCGGAGGCGTGCCCGGTGTTGATACTCCTCGACACCGGTGATGTCGACCAGAAAGGGGATCTCGGAAAAGTCATCGAAGTGGAGGACCGGATAGGGGGTCGCCGAGCCATCCCACATCTGAGCGGTGTAGGGCTCGAGACGCTCGGCCATCTCCAACCGCTCTGCCAACGGCGCCACCATACGGCGGGCCCTCTCGATCAGTTCCTCCGCCGGCCGGCTCATCTCTTTATCCACCCTGATGTTCTACCATGGCCAAGCTCTCAGATTACCTTTCAAACTGAGTATGATCCAGGGGAATGCGCGAGAAACCCGACCATTTCTACCGGCAATCTGCGGTCATCCCCTACCGCCTCCGCCACGGCAAACCAGAGATCCTGCTCATCACCTCACGCCACAAGCGGCGCTGGGTCATCCCCAAGGGGATCATCGAGCCCGATCTCTCCCCGGCCGCCTCGGCTGCCAAGGAGGCTTTGGAGGAGGCAGGGGTGGAAGGGAGGGTCGGCGCCGAGCCGCTCGGCAGCTACCAATACGACAAGTGGGGTGGCACCTGTTCGGTGGAGGTGTTCGTCCTCGAGGTCGATCGGGTTCACGACGAATGGGCCGAGGCCAATCGCCAGCGGCTCTGGCTGTCGCCGGCCGAAGCCGCCGAGCGGGTCGACGAAGAGGATCTGGCGCGACTCATCACTGACTTCTCGTCCTCCATCGGCGAAACGGCCGGAGACGATAGGAGCCCGGAACCCGGTTAACCCGGAAAGTCGACTATTCCTCGACGCTGGTGTGGTCGTGGACGATCAGCCACCGCCCCGAGATCTTGCGAAAGACAAGGGTGAAGATACCGCCCGAGCTCTCCCCCTCCCGCTGCAGCTGCCAGCGACCGAGCACCCAGGCGGCCTCGGCACCCAGCGAGTGCACCTCGACCTCCTCGAAGCTCAACTGACCCATGCTGGCCATGCCGCCGCCATAGGTCTCGCGGTATTTCTCCAGCGTCGTTTCCCAGCCGCGGTTCACCCACCCACCCGAGGTGAAGATCAGATCCGGGCTCTCCCAGTAACCGGCCATGAAACCTTCGAGCTTGCCTCCGTTCCAGGCCTGCGTTTGGGTGTCCAGGACATCGACTATGGCCGCGACCTGCTCGGGGTCCTCCTCGGCACCCCCGGCAACCGTAACCCCGATCACCGAGAGCATGATCAAAATGGACGCTTTCAACCGCCATCTCTTGCTATATCCAGTCATAAAACCTCCTGGTTTGCCCACCGCAGCATATTCCACCCACCGACGGGATTGCCAAAACCTCACCCGCCCCGATCACGTAACTCAGGTAGCGCCCCTCCGGGCGGAAAGGTGCTTGCTATGCGCACAACTCGACAAATGGCCTGGGTAACTCTCCTTGTCACCCTTTTGGCCCCTGCTGGACTGCTTGCCGGACACAAGGTCAAATTCGGCCACCTCACCATGGCGGACGGTCTTCCCGAGGCCAGTGTCACGACCAT
This sequence comes from Thermoanaerobaculia bacterium, assembly GCA_049678185.1. Classification (GTDB taxonomy): domain Bacteria; phylum Acidobacteriota; class Thermoanaerobaculia; order Multivoradales; family JAHEKO01; genus M0029. Next base: position 3,491 of record JBAUDS010000303.1, on the reverse strand, counting down.
GCTCCAGGATCGCCTCGGGTTTCTCTGGATCGGGACCCCGAATGGTCTCGTCAAGTACGATGGCTACAATTTCACTTCCTATAAGCCCGATCCCAACGACCCTTCGAGCATCGGCGGGCGTCTTGTCATGGCCCTCTACGAGGATCAGGCCGGCGAGCTGTGGGTTGGCACGCGGCGGGGCGGGCTCAACAGCTTCGACCGCGCCACGGAGAAATTCACCCGCTACATGCACGACCCCGACAATCCTTCGAGCCTCAGCTTCAACGCGGTCGGTGCGATCTTCGAAGACAGCCGCGGCGATCTCTGGGTGGGCACCGGCGACATGGAGTCGAAGGACCCGGCGGGCGGTCTCAATCGCTTCGATCGGGAGACCGGCATGTTCACCCGCTACTTACACGACGCGGATGACCCCAATTCTTTGAGCCATGATGTGGTTTTTGACATTCGAGAAGACAGCCAAGGAGATTTGTGGATCGCCACTTCCGGCGGGCTCAATCGAATGGACAGCGAAACCGGAGCTTTTACTCGCTACGTAAACGACCCCGACGACCCCGCGAGCCTCAGCCAGAACTACGTCTCCTCTCTCGCCATAGACACCGACGGCGGCCTGTGGATCGCGACCGGCGGCGGCCTCGACCTGTTCGAGCCGGACAGCGGTGGGTTCCGTCACTTCCGGCACGATCCCGAGGCTCGTGGGAGCTTGAGCAGCGACCATATCTCGACTCTCTTTGTCGACCGGGAGGGGGCACTCTGGGTGGGAACCTGGCCGGGCGTGCTCCACCGCTTCTGGCCGGAGTCGGGCACTTTCTCCAAGTTCGAGCACGATCCCGACGATCCCTACAGCCTCGGCGCCAACGGGGCGATCATGACCATTTTCGAGGACCGGACAGACATCTTGTGGATCGGCACCTGGGCCGGTGGGCTCAACAAGCTCGATCCTTTTTCCGGCAAGTTCCCCCATTACGGTCACGAACCCGACAACCCGAACAGCCTCAGTAACGACCAGGTTGTCGCCTTTCACGAGGATCGCGCCGGCAATCTCTGGATCGGCACCAAAGGGGGTGGGCTCAACCGGTTCAACCCGGCGAGCGACACCTACACCCACTTTCGCCACCGACCCGACGACCCCACCAGCATCGGCTCGGACCGGATCCAGGCCGTCCTCGAGGATCGGTTCGGATCGATCTGGATCGCCGCCGGTGGAGCGGGGCTCGACCGGTTCAACCCCGATGGCGAGACCTTTACCCATTTCAGTCACGATGCCGATGATCCGAGCTCGCTGAGCGACAACTACGTGCTCTCGCTCCACGAAGACAGCGTCGGGCGTTTCTGGGTGGGAACGCTCGAGGGCGGCTTGAGCCTGTTCGACCGCGCAACGGGGACCTTCGAAGTGCAGGGCACCGCCGCAGAGAACGCCAGCACCCCGAGCTTTGCGCGGCTGATCCACGAGGACAGCGATGGCACCCTCTGGATCGGCACCGAGGGAGGCCTGGTCCACTTCGATCCCACCAGCCAGACGTTTACGACCTACCTCGAGCCGCTCACCGGTCTCGACATCGTCATGTCCATCCACGAGGACCGGTCGGGCAGGTTGTGGATAGGGACCTTCAACGGCGGCCTCCACCTCTTCGACCGGGAGGCGGGTACCAGCCGGCCGTTTACCCAGAAACATGGTCTCGCCCACGACACCGTCTACAACATTCTGGAGGACGAAGAAGATCGTCTCTGGCTCAGCACCGGCAACGGTGTGTCGCGATTCAATCCCGAGACCGAGAGCTTCAGGAGCTACGGAGTCGAGGATGGCTTGCAGAGCCATCAATTTGGCGGCGGTGCCATCCGCAAAACAAGCGGTGAGATGCTCTTTGGCGGCAGCCACGGCATCAACGCGTTCTATCCGAAATACGTCAAGGACAACCCCTACCCACCGCAGGTGGCGTTGACCTGGCTCAAGGTCATGAACCAGGAGCTCGAGCCGGGGGAAGGATCTCCGCTCGACAGTCACATCTCGGTCGCCCATCAGGTCAGTCTGGGGCACGATCAGAACGCCTTGGCCTTCGGCTTCTCGGGCCTGCACTTCGGGCACCCCGAGCAGAATAGATACGCCTACCGGCTGGATCCGCTCGACAAGAACTGGGTCCAGGCCGGAGTCCACCGTTATGCCTCTTACAGAAACCTTCGTCCCGGCAACTACGAGTTTCGAGTCAGGGCGGCCAACAGCGATGGCCTCTGGAACGAGGAGGGAACCTCGGTCAAGCTCACCATCCAACCCCCGTGGTGGCAGAGTTGGTGGGCGTACGGACTCTTTGGTCTGGTTGCCGCGGTCACCGTCGTCGGCGTCGACCGGGCCCGGCGCAACCGCCTCCTCGGTCGTGAGCGCGAGCGCTCCCGACAGCAAGAAGAGCGGTTGCGGGCCGAGGCCGCCGAGCTCCAGGCCAAGGCCGCCGAAGCCGAGGCTCGAGCCCTACGCGCCGAGAACGAGCGGCAGACCCTCGAGCTGGAAGAGGCCCGCACACTCCAGCTCTCGATGCTGCCCGAGGTGCTCCCCCAGCCTCCCAATCTCGAGATTGCCGCCTACATGAAGACGGCCACCGAAGTCGGTGGGGACTACTACGACTTCGACCTCGCGCCCGACGGCACGTTGACCGTGGCCATCGGCGACGCCACCGGTCACGGCACCAAGGCCGGAACCATGGTCACCGCCACCAAGGTGTTGTTCAACCTGCTGGTCAATGAGCCCGACGGCGTGCGGGTCCTACAAGAGGCCACCCGTATCATCAAGCGGCTCAACATGCAGAATCTCTTCATGGCCCTGGCCCTGGGAAAGCTCAAGGACAACCGTCTCGAGATCTCGAGTGCGGGCATGCCACCGACTCTGGTCCACCGAGCCGCCTCCCACCAGATAGAGGAAATAGATCTCGAGGGCGCTCCTTTGGGCAGCTTCACCGACTTTCCCTACCGGACCCGCTCGATCGACCTCCAACCAGGCGACACCGTGGTGATGATGAGCGACGGCCTGCCGGAGATGGTGGACGATGAGGGCGAAGTCTTCGGCTACGACCGCGTGGGCACGATCCTGCAAGAGGCGGGTTCCCTATCACCACAGGGTGTGATCGAGCACTTCTCGAAAGCCGCCAGCGGCTGGGCCAACGGGCGCCCCCAGGACGACGACGTCACGCTGGTGGTCATGCAAATGAAGGCCGCCTAAAAACTGGGGACACCTAAAAACTGGGGACACAATACGCATCTTCCTAATGGGCCGCACATTCCTTGCGAGCCTTCACGTGGAAATGTGTATTGTGTCCCCAGTTTTTCCGGCTCTTCGCACGAGGCCCGCGAGTCGCCGATTTGGCATTCGCGGGCTGACTCCTCTATCATCTGCTCAACACCAACTGTGAAAGGAGCAACATGATGCGGGCTGTCAACCCCGTGTTCCGCTTTCGATTCCGGCAGCGAATGTCCACAGTCATCTGGATGACGGTCCTGACGGCCGT
>JBAUDS010000302.1:0-2877 GCA_049678185.1 Thermoanaerobaculia bacterium | reverse complement strand
CCCTAGCCCTAATCCGCGAGTGCTGCCAGGGCTGCTTTTCGCGCCGCTTCGAACTCGTCTCCCGGTTTCCAGCTGGGCATCTCGTCGGCGTTGGCGATGGCCAGACCGGCGGCGAAGGCCAGCCGGGTGTCGTCGATCACCCCGTCGAAATTCCAGCTGTCGTCAAACTCGTCGTTGGGCTGGTGGTAGTGCGTTTTTTCCCAGGCCTCGATCTGCTCTTTGGCCCACCCCTCGGGTCGGTCGACGAAATCGGCTCCGGTGTCCAGGTAGATGGCCGGTACGCCTATCTTGGCGAAGTTGAACTGGTCGGAGCGATAGAAGGAGCCCCGATCGGGGAACTGCTCTCCCTTGACGAGCCTGCCCTGTTGTGCAGCTGCTGTCTCTACGACCCTATCGAGAGACGACTTGCCGTAGCCGATGTAGGCGAGATCGGTGGCGCGGCCCCAGATGTTGGCGCCGTCGACATTGACGTTGGCGGCGATCTTGCCCGGCGGGAAGGTGGGGTTGCGGGCGAAGTATTCCGAGCCGAGTAGACCTTGCTCCTCGACGCCGACAAACAGGAAGAGCAGCGAGCGCCGCGGTGGTTGCGGTAGCTTGGTGAAGGCCTGAGCGATGGCCAGCACCTGGGAGCAGCCCGAGGCGTTATCCAGCGCACCGTTGTAGATGTTGTCACCCGACTCGTCGGGCTCGCGGATGCCAAAGTGATCGTGGTGAGCGGTGTAGACGACTACCTGGTCGGCGAGCTCGGGGTCGGAGCCCCTGAGCAGGCCGGCGACATTTGCCGTCTCCTTGTGCTGAACGGTATTGGACAGGGCCAGCGAGGTCTCGATCCCCAGCGGCACCGGGGTGAAGTCGCGACCATGGGCCGATTCGACCAGGCTGTCCAGATCGTGACCGGCAAGAGCGACCAGGGCGTTGGCGGCGTCCTCGGTCAACCAGGCCTGCACCTGGACACGCGGCTCGGGGCCGGCCGGCAGCTCGAAGTTCTCACCGCCCCAGGAGGACTGGACCACCTGCCAGGGGTAGCCGGCGGATGGGGTGGTATGGATGATGATCGCCCCAGCGGCACCCTGCCGGGCGGCGCTGGCGTATTTGTAGTCCCAGCGACCGTAGTAGAGACGACGGTTGCCCTCGAATAGGGCCGGATCCCAGTCGGGATCGTTGTTCAGCATCAGCAGAACCTTGCCCGCCAGATCAGCTCCTTTGTAGTCGTCCCAGTCGTGTTCTGGTGCCTCGATCCCGTAACCGACAAACACCACCTCGGCATCCGTTATCTTCGCGGTCTCCGCTTGAACCCCACTGGTGGCGATGTACTCGTTCCAGTACTTCACCTGCAGCTCGCCGTCCTCGGCGACAAATTTCCAGGTATCCGGCAGCTCGCTGGTGATGCCGACGAGCTCGAATGGCTGCTGCCACCCGGCATCGGGTCCCCCCGGCTCCAGTCCCATCGCTTCCATGGTCTGGGCCAGATAGGCACGTGCCTTCTCGTCACCAGGGCTAGCCGGGCCCCGGCCCTCGAACTCGTCGCTCGCCAGTCGCGAGACGAACTCGGCCAGCAGTGGTTGATCGATGCTCGCGGCGGCCTGTTCGACCGCGGCCGAAAGTGGCGGGGGTGCCTCGGTGACCGGCTCGTCCGGCGCCGGGGCGGGTGCCTGGCAGGCCGCCAGACCACAGGCGAGAAAAGCGGCCGCAACGGCCCGTGCGATAGTGCTTGGCGACAGTCTCGAATCCTTGTTCTTCATAAACCCTCCTGATATTTTCATGGTGGCTCAAATCAATAGTAGAGTCTAACCTGTCCCCAGGATGTCGGTGCCCTGGCAGGCAGCAAACCGATGATCTTCAGAAGCCTCCTGCGTGATTGTCTGGTGCTCAATTGGGCCCTGCCGGTGGGCTCGTTGCCCCCGCTGCCGGAGCCCTTGCGCTATCAGACCCATCCCTGGAGCGACAGCCCACACGTCTTCGCTTCGGCTCTGCTCTTCCGCCACGAGCGCCTGCGACTCGATCCGGTGCCCCTGGTCCGTGTCTCCTACCCACAGCTGAGTCTCCGGCTGTGTGTCCTGGATGGCGACGGCGCGCCCGCCGTGCTCTTCCGCAGCGTCCTGGTACCCGGATGGGTGCTTCTCAGCGCACGGCTCGTCGCCGGGCAGCCGGCACGATTTGCCCGTTTTAGCTACCCCCGCCCGTCGAGAACACCGGAGGCCTCCGGTTGGCGGTGGCAAGTGACGCAGAAGAGCACCCTCGTCGTCGCGGCCGCTCAGGGGAGCCCCGGGGTGGGTGTTGGTCCGGACCTGGGATCGTGGGAGAACACGACCACCTATTTCCACGACCGGCGATCCGGCTATGTGCTGGGGGGTGGCGGCTTGCGCCGGGTGGCGCTCTCACCTCGACCGTCGGCTCTATGGCCGATGAAGGCCGAGGTGGAAGAGACCGGTCTCCTGCTCGAGTGTCTGCCCGACGCCGGCGCCGAGGGCTGGCCGCCCCTGCACTCCGCGTGGCTCTGTCCCGAGATCCCATCGGTCTTCGAGCTGGGGCCGGTGGTGGAGTTGAGCAAGCTGCGCCGGACGACCCCGTCGGTGGCCACCGATCCGGCGATGTTTGGGTCCAAGGCGACAGATCCGCGGCGATCGGTTCCCCCTCTTGTTGCGCGAACGGCGGCCTGAGCGGCTCGAATACCCTGTGCTAGCATCGGCGTCGTGATCGTCGTACCCCCTCGAGACAGAAGGCCGCAGCGCTTGGCCATGATCGCTGGCGACGGCATCGGGACGGATGTGACCGTCGAGGCCGTCAAGGTGCTCGACGCCGCTGCCGAGCGTTGGGATCTGCCGCTGGAGCTGGTGGATTTTCCTTGGAGCGCCGACCATTATCTGGAGACCGGTG
>JBAUDS010000301.1:0-5127 GCA_049678185.1 Thermoanaerobaculia bacterium | reverse complement strand
CTCTAGACCCTGGACTGTCATCTCATCGCGCCCGGTGTGACGGTTTCCACAGACCCGCCGAGACAGCCCCCTCGGGGGTCCTGTCCCACCGCCAATCAGTATTAAGAATCACCGGTCTGCGGGCAATGGAACTTGAACGGTGGGTGGCTGGCGGACCTGCGAGGTTGAGAACGACCGGCCTCCTGAGCTAGCCTGCTCTGGATGCCGCAGCCCAGAGTCATAGCCATCGTTCTCAATTACAACGGCCGGGATCTGACCCTCCAGAGCCTGGCCAGCCTCGAGGGGCTCGACTACCCGGAGCTCGAGGTCGTCGTGGTGGACAACGGCTCGGAGGACGGCTCCTACGAGGCCGTCAATGAGGCTTTTCCCAAGATCCACCAGATCCGGGTAGAGGTCAACAAGGGACCGGCCTCCGGCATGAACCATGGCCTACGCCATGCGCTCGCGGGCGAGGCCGACTACATCCTGCTCCTCAACAACGACATCGAGGTCGATCCGGCCATGGTCACCGAAATGGTCCGGGCGGCGGAGAGCGATCCTGAGATCGGCTGCGTGGGACCCAAGGCCTACTACTACTCGGATCGAGGCCGGATCTGGTCGGCGGGCGGCATCATTCGCTTCAAGGAGTCGGTGACCCGCGAACGGGGCGAAGGCCAGCTCGACCGCGGTCAGTTCGACCGCGAGCAGCAGGTCGATTACGTCAACGGCTGCGCCATGCTGATCCGACGCTCGGCCTTGGAGACCACCGGGCTGATGGACCCGCTCTACTACCTGGGTGTCGAGGACGCCGACTGGTGCATGCGGATGAAGCGTCAGGGATTTCGCTGTCACTACACCCCGCGGGCCCGCCTCTGGCACATGGTCTCGCACACGCTTGGTGTCTACAAGCCGGGGCGTACCTTCCACACCGGCCGCAGCTCGGCTATTTTTGTTCGTCGATACGCCAACCGCCGGCAGTGGCTGAGCTTCTTGCTGTTCTACACCTTGAGCGTGCCGGCAGCTTTCATTCGCGAGCTGCCCAAAGGCAACCAGCGGGCGGCGATCGAGAAGCTCAAGGGCGTGCGTGAAGGGCTGCGTGTGCCCCTGACACCACCGCCAACGGCCTCCAGCGAGTAGATTCGAAGGCAGAACGGTGGCCCAGGATGCACGCTAGAATTACCCGCTCGCCATGAACCAGCCAACACGTCTCACCCTGCTGTGCCTGACGGTCTTCCTGGTGCTGTTCCCCCTTGTCTTGCGCAAGCCGGGGCTGCCGGGCAACCTCAAAGCCGACGAGCCGGCCTACTATCTGATGGCCCTGAGCCTCGCCTACGATGGCGATCTCCGCTGTGAGCAGCAGGACTACCGACGGCTGTTCGACGAGTTTCCCTATCGCGAGGTGCGCAACCTCATCCTGATGAGCGACGACGGGTGGAAGACCGTTTATTTCGGCAAGCCCTACATCTACTCGCTGTTTGCCGCCCCGGCCGCGGCGCTATTTGGCGCCAGTGGCATCGTCGCCTTCAACATGCTGATGCTCATGGGCATGGTGTGGATGGGTGTCTCCTACCTGCGGAAGTACAACTCGGAGCCGATCTCCGCTCTGTTTGCCAGCGGCTTTTTTCTGCTCAGCTCGGGTTTTGCCTACGTCTTCTGGATCCAACCCGAGGTCTTCAACATGACCTCCATCGCTCTGACCCTCTATCTCGCCTTCCACGACTTCGAATGGCAGCCCTGGCGTGGCCGGTACCAGCGTCTGATGACGCGTCTGTTCACCCCCCACACCATCCCCGCCTGGTCGGGGGCCGCCCTGTCACTGGCGATCTACAACAAACCGGTGCTGGGTGCCGTGGCCCTGCCGGCGGTCTGGATGTTCTGGCGGAAGCGGGGGTGGCGTGGAGTGGTCGCTTTCGGACTCGGTCTGGCCGTCATGCTCGGTCTGGTGGTGGGGCTCTCGGTGCTCCTCACTGGGCATGAGATCGCCTACCTGGGTGTCTCTCGGGGTGGGGTGAAGGTGGAGAACCCGCAGGATGTGCCAATCCAGGCCGTCGCCGAGCGGGTCAAGGCCGCCAGCGCCACCCAGAACTCCTGGTCTTGGATCTTTCGACTGCCCGATATCGAATGGAGACAGCTGCGTGAAGATGCGGGGTATTTTCTCTGGGGTCGCCACACGGGTCTCTTCCTCTACACCCCGTTCGCCCTGCTGGCGCTGATTCTCTTTCTGATCCACAACCGACGCTCGCTGGGACGTTGGCTCGTTGTTGCCGCTCTGGCGGTGGTGGCACTCTTCTTTTTCATCTGGATCCCGTTCAACTGGCACGGCGGCGGCGGTGCCATCGGCAACCGGTACTTCATCAACGCCTACCCGGCCTTTCTCTTTCTGGTTACCACCATCCGGCCGGTGTGGACCACACTCGTCGGCTATGTAGCTGGGGGTCTCCTGCTCAGTCCCATCATCTTCACCCCGTTTGGCGCCCCGGTGAAGAGCCCGACTCTCCAGGCTCACGTCCGCAACCCGCCCTACGGGCTCTTCCCGCTCGAGCTGTCGCTCCAGGGGAAGATCCCCGGGTACCGTGGGTTCAAGATCGGGGAGGTCTGGTTCCAGGGCCGCAGGGACGTCTTCAAAAGAGTCGTTTTGGATGAGATGTGGATCCACGGGGCCACCAAGGCGGAGGTCTGGGCCCAGAGTCTGTCGCCGCTCGAGAGCATGGTCTTTACGGTCCGCAGTCTCACCCCCGGTAATCGCGTGCGCTTGAAGATGGAAGGCTCACGACGCACGCTCCGCTTCTCCGACGCACTCGGGGAGGGTGGGGAGACCCGGTGGGTCGAGCTACACCCCAAGGGTCCGACCAGGGTGCGACACGAGAAGGGCAAGACTCTCTTCATGTACAAGCTCCTGGTGTCGTCGCGAACCGGGGAGATCGTGACCTACTTCGACGGTGATGAGAACCAGGCCTTCTATCTCGGCGCCGCCGTGGCCTATCTCGGGCCACGGGGACCTCTGGACGCCGACATCTACGAGCTCGACTGGGGAGAGATGGCCGTCCCGGCGCGGGTGACGGCGGGAGAGGAGTTCGAGGTCACGGGCTCGCTCGAGAACCGCAGCTCCGGGGTGTGGCTGGCGGAGGGACCCACCCGGGTTCGATGGTCCTATCACTGGCTCGATGGCTCGGGCGAAGTGGTCGAACGGGACGGCCAGCGAAGCCCGCTCCCGCACAACGTAGCCCCCGGCCAGCAGGTGTCGGTGGTCCAGACTGTGCAGGCACCCGACCGACCGGGCTACTACTCCCTGGCTCTCGACCCCGTGCGCGAGAGGGTCGCCTGGTTCTCGGATGAGAACGACGGCGACACGTTTGTCGTCGACGTGGAGATCCTGCCGGCCGGTGAGCCCCAGACCAGCGAGAATCCCTAGACGGAGCCCGCGAGCTCGACAACCGTCATGGCAGGCCACCAAAGACACGCCGGTGGGACTCCAGCCCTGCTGCTGGCGGTCCTGCTCGGGCTTCAAGCTTGCGGCGAGCGCCCCGTCGCCACCGAGCCCGTGCCGCTGGCCGGCGCTGCCGCGGGATGGAACGTCTTGCTGCTGACGGTGGACACCCTGCGCGCCGACCGGCTCGGGTCCTTTGGCTACGCCCTGCGCGACACCAGCCCCGCGATCGACAACCTGGTTGCCTCGGGTATCCGTTTCGACCTCGCCATGGCACCGCGCGCCATCACCTGGCCATCGCTGGCCTCGGTCCTCACCGGTCTCTATCCGTCGGGCCATGGGGTCATCCAGAACGGTTACGAGTTTGCGGATGGGTTGGCCACCCTACCCAAGCTTCTTCAGACCGCCGGTTACCAGACCGGGGCCTTTCTGAGCAACATGTGCCGGGCCAATCACCAGGGCTGGGACACTCGGTACTGCAGCAAGAGCATCGACGGACGGGTCACACGCGAGGCGGTTGAATGGGCCCAGACTCTGGACCCCGACCGGCCTTTTCTGCTCTGGGCGCACTATTTTGGCGCCCATCCCCCCTACAGCAACGGCAAGGACCTCGCCCACGAGGTCCTCGACCCCGACTACGACGGCCGGCTCAGACCCAAGAGCTGGGTGCTGGACAAGATCATGATCGAGCAGACCCCGCTGACCGATGCCGACGTCGGCTACCTCGACGCCCTTTACGATGCCGCCGTTATCGGTACCGACGAGACGATCGGCCATCTGCTGGCGGGGCTCGAGCAGGCGGGCAGGCTGGATCGCACGGTGGTGATCTTTCTTGCCGACCACGGCGAGGATCTCTACGACCACCACGGCTACATCTATCACGCCTGCTCGGTCTATCAGACCGGGTTGCAGGTGCCGCTGGCCTTTGTCGCCGAGGGACTGCTAGAGCCGGGAGCCGTGGTCGGTCAGACCGTCGAGCTCATCGATGTCGCCCCCACCCTGTTGGAGCTGCTGGATCTGCCGCAACCGGATGAGGTACACGGCCGCTCCCTGGTGCCCTACCTCGAGCGGCCCGGCCGCCCGGGCCGAGGCCGCCCGGCATTCTCCGAATACAGCAAGTACCCGATACACACCGTGCTGGCCGACGGTTGGAAGCTGATCGACAATCCCGAGCACGTCTACCCGCTCTGCTTCGGCAGGGCCCCCGAGGACCTCTATCCGCTCGCCCCGGTCGAGCTCTACAACCTGGCCGAAGATCCCGACGAGACCACCAACCTCGCGGACCGCTATCCGGAGAAGGTAGCGACCCTGCAGCGGCTCATCGAAGAGCGGTTTGCCGGCCTCGAAGATCGCGGGCTCGAGCAGGAGGTCCCCGAGGATCTAAAAGAAGAGCTGCGGGCCCTCGGATACGTGGCAAATTAGCTCACCGGGCACTCCGGAAGTGGTAGAATCAGACCCTGACGGAGGGGCCTGGTCTAGTCCCCCACACATCAACAACCCAACCTGATTCCATGTTTATCGATTCTCGAACTGTCGAGCGGGACTCTGTAATCGAAGCTGATCTCGCAATCGTCGGCAGCGGTCCGGCGGGGATCAGCATCGCCAAGGAATTCCTTCCCACGAGCTTGTCGGTCGCCATGATTGAAAGCGGCGGGCCGGAGTACGAGCAAGAGGTCCAGGACCTCTTCAAGGGGGAGGAGTCCGGGGATTTGATCAAAGAG
>JBAUDS010000300.1:0-28001 GCA_049678185.1 Thermoanaerobaculia bacterium | reverse complement strand
AACCATGAGAAACACCTTCCGAATAGGGAGCATTGGGAGATGTTTGATGCTCCTGACGCTCGCCGGGTCGACCATGGGCTGTGGAGGGGATGCCGAGACAGGCCCGCCCCCACCCCCGGATGTGGGGGTCGCTCAGCCGATCCAACGCGATGTGACGGTCTTCTCCGAGCATTTGGGATCGACCCAGGCTTTCGAATCGGTAGAAGTACAAGCTCGGGTCACGGGTGAGTTGGAACAGATCACCTTTCAGCCCAGCACGATCGTGCAAGAGGGAGAGCAGCTCTTCGTCATCGAGCCACGCCAGTACAAAGCAGAGCGGGATGCGGCCGATGCCGCGCTCAAGTCGGCCGAAGCGGAGCTGGCACGAGCCGAGTCCGATTTGAAACGAGTGGAGCAGGCCGTCAAGACCAACGCGGTGAGTGAGTCGGATGTGGATCTGGCCAGGGCCGAACGCGACATGGCCAGGGCCTCGGTGCTGTCGGCCGAAGCGGCGCTCGATCGAGCGGAGCTCCAACTTTCCTATACCCAGGTGCGCTCACCCATCACCGGCCAGGTGGGCCGAAATCTGGTGGATCGGGGCAACATCGTCAGCGGTAGCCAAAGAACCGTTTTGACCACGGTCAACCGCATGCAGCCCATGTTCGTCTACTTCGAGGCTCCGGAGGAGGTTGTTCTGCGGGCGCTACAGAATCTGGATCTAACGACGGTCATCGACATCGAGTCAGAGGGCGCCCAAAGAGAGACCACCTTCGCCGAGGTGGCCACTCTGATCGACGACGACTTTCCCTTTTCCGGCCCCATCGACTACGTCTCAAACACGGTCGATACCGCGACAGGCACCATCCAGCTGCGGGCTGTGCTGCCCAATGAGGAGATGAGGCTCTTCCCCGGTCTGTTCGTCCGGGTTCGTATTCCCATGGACCTGTTGGAAGATGCGGTGTTGATCCGCGAGGAAGCTCTCGGCACCGACCTCGGGGGGCGCTATGTCTATGTGGTGGGTGACGACAACATTGTCGAGCGGCGCTACGTGCAGCTGGGGGTCGTCGAACCCGATGGCATGGTGCCGATATTGGAGGGCCTCGACGGAAGCGAAACCTACATTGTCAATGGGTTGTTGAGGGCCCGTCCCGGAATGCCCGTGACCCCAGAAAAGGTGGCAGACACCAACGAAGCGAAGGCCTCTAGAACGCCCTCACCGCAGCAGGAGGAAGTCGAGAGCGAACCGGCCACCGACACCGCTGCCGGTGCCGCTGAAGAGGACAGTTGATCCATGGGTGGATTCAGTCGCTTCTTCATCTATCGACCCATCTTCGCGATGGTGATCTCCATCGTGATCGTGATCATCGGTCTGCTCTCCATTCCCATTCTGCCGGTCGAGAGCGTTCCGAACATCACCCCGCCGACGGTCAAGGTCTCGACCAGCTTTCCGGGTGCCAGTGCCGAGGTCCTTGCCGAGACGGTCGCACAACCCATCGAGCAGGAGGTCAACGGCGTCGAGAACATGCTCTATATGTCCTCGAAGAGCCCCTCCACCGGTGACATGCAGCTCACCGTCACCTTCGCGGTGGGGACCGACCCGGATATGGCGCAGGTGCTGACCCAGAACCGTGTCTCCATCGCCGATCCCAAGCTGCCGGCCGAGGTGAAACAGCAAGGTGTGGTCACCAAGAAGCAATCCACCGCCCTCGTCATGGTCGCGGCCCTCTACTCTCCGGACGGCAAGCGCGATGAGCTCTATCTGAGCAACTATGCCACCACCCAGGTCAAGGACGTGCTGGCCCGGGTCAACGGGGTGGGCGAGGTTCTGATGTTCGGTGCCAAGGACTACGGCATGCGAATCTGGCTGGACCCGGAGTTGCTCAAGGCCCGCAATCTCACCACCAACGAAGTGCTGAGCGCGCTGCAGGAGCAGAACGTCCAGGTGGCAGCGGGAAAGATCGGTGAGGAGCCGAATTCCGGGGGGCTCAATTTCGAGTACACCCTGACGACCCTCGGCAGGTTGGCCGAGGTCAGCCAATTCGAGCAGATCATCATCAAACGGGGTGAGCAGGGGCAGCTGGTTCGGATCGCCGACGTGGCCCGAGTCGAGCTGGGGGCTCAATCGTACGCCTGGTACTCCGAGCTCGACGCTGCTCCCGCCATCTCGATGGGGATCTACCAGCTGCCGGGCTCCAATGCGCTGGCTGTAGCGCAGGGCGTGACCAGTGCCCTCGAAGAGCTGTCGACGCGTTTTCCCGAGAGTTTGGAGTTTTCGATCCCCTTCGATGCCACACGCTACATCGAGGCCTCCATCAAAGAGGTGGTCACCTCGCTGGTGATCGCGGTCATCCTGGTGATCTTCTCGGTCTACATCTTCTTGCAGGACTTCCGCACCACCCTCGTGCCTGCGGTGACCATCCCGGTGGCCCTGATCGGCACCTTTGGAGTCTTGCTGGTGACGGGCCAGTCGATCAACAACCTGACCCTCTTCGGTCTGGTGTTGGCGATAGGGATCGTGGTGGACGACGCCATTGTCGTGGTGGAAAACACCATGCGACTGATCGAGTCCGAAGGCCTGCCTCCCAAAGAGGCGGTGGCCAAGGCCATGGATGAGGTGGGAGGCGCCATCGTCGCCACCACCCTGGTCTTGCTCGCGGTCTTTGCTCCGACCCTGGTGATGCCCGGGCTGACGGGTCGCATGTACCGGCCCTTTGCCATCACCATCTCGGTGGCAACGATCTTCTCGTCGATCAACGCGTTGACGCTGAGTCCGGCCCTTTGCGGCATGCTGCTGCGGCCGAGCTCGGGAAAAAAGAAGGGCTGGTTCTTCACCCGATTCGACAAGTACTTTGATCGCACCGCCAGCTCCTACGGCCGCGCGGTGGCCGTGCTGGTGCGACGCTCGCTCATCGTGATGATCGTCTTCGCCGGTCTGGTGGTGGCGATGGTTCTCGGGTTCGGCAGGATGCCCGGTGGATTCGTACCCTCCGAGGACGAAGGCTACTTCTTTGTCAACGTCCAGCTGCCCAATGCGGCATCACTCAGAAGGACCCGCGAAGTGATGGATCGAGCCATGGCGGAGGTCGAGAAGCTACCAGGGGTCCAGAACATCATCACCATCGGTGGCTACACGCTGCTCGATGCGGTGCAGGGACCGAATTACGGTGCAGCGATCGTTTCGCTGGTTCCCTGGGACGAGCGCGAGCACACCGTCTTCGAGCTCATTCAGATGGTTTCGCAGGGTCTGTCGAAGATTCGTGAGGGTACCGCCTTCGCCTTTGGACCGCCACCGATTCAAGGTCTCGGGTCGGGTAGCGGCTTTCAAATGGAGCTGCAGGATCTCGGGGGGATGGGGCTCCGCCAGCTCGAGACTTTTGCCAACGACATCGTCGCTGCGGGTTTCGAGGGCGGCAAGATCACCCGCCTGAACCAGAACTTCCAGTCGAACGTTCCGCAGATCTATATCGATGTGGATCGGGAGAAGACCAAGAGACTCCAGATTCCGCTACAGACGGTCTTCGATACCCTGCAGGCCAACCTGGGCTCGGCCTACGTCAACGATTTCAATCTCTTCGGACGCACCTGGCGGGTCATGGTGCAGGCCGACGAGGAGTTCCGGTCCCGCGTCAGCGATATCCAGCGTCTCGAGGTCCGCACGGACGAGGGCAGGATGGTGCCACTCTCCACCCTGGTGAGCGTCTATGAAACGGTCGGCCCCTCGGTGGTCAACCGGTTCAACATGTTTCCGTCGGCCACGATCACCGGGGCACCAGCCCCTGGTTACAGTGAGGGCGAGTCGGTCGACGAAATCGAACGGATTACCCAGCAGACCATTCCCAGTCAGATGGGCTTCTCCTGGTCGGGTGTCACCCAGCAGCAGAAGGAGTCCGGCGATGTGGCGCCGCTGATCTTCTCGCTGGCGCTGATCATGGTGTTTCTCTTTTTGGCGGCGCAGTACGAGAGCTGGGCGACGCCGCTCGCGGTGTTGCTGTCGGTGCCGCTCGCCATTCTCGGCGCCATCATCTTCACCCTGATCCGCGGCTTCGACAACAACATCTACACCCAGATCGGTTTTGTGCTCTTGATCGGCATGTCGGCCAAAAACGCCATCCTCATCGTCGAGTTCGCCAAACAACAACGGGACGAGGCGGGCAAGTCGGTCATCGAAGCCGCCCGCGAGGCCGCAAGACTCCGCTTTCGCCCCATCCTGATGACCGCCCTGTCGTTCCTGCTGGGGGTCATCCCACTGGTGATCGCTTCGGGCGCCGGTGCCAACAGCCGCGTCAGCCTCGGCACGGCGGTCTTCGGCGGCATGCTGTTGGCCACCGTCGCTGGTGTCTTCATGATTCCCCTTCTCTATGTAGTCGTGCAGCTGGCCGCCGAGAAGCTCGGCGGCGGCAAATCGACCCCCGCGCCCGCGATCCCGGAGCCGGAACCGCCCCCGACCGGACCCTGAGCGCCGACTCGACCCGAGGGCCCGAAACGCCAAAGCCCGTGGCGCCAGGCCGCGTGTCGGAGACGAGGGGCCCAATCGGGCAGGATTTTCCTGGGTTTCCGCCATGGCGAGGCGCGTAGATCAGGAATCCTTTCGTCCTGGTGGCAGCGGCTCAGCGATCTGTCAGGAAAATGCTGGGTTTCTGGCGACCTGGGTCGCGGGAGGGACCAAGGATCACCCGGTTAGGGAAGAGCCCGATACACTTCGCCGGCAATCAAGCCACCACGCTCATCGAGCGGACCCTCGGCGTTGCGGAAACTCACCGGTAGCTCCGTGCCATCGTAGGTTCCGGCTCCGGGATAGACGCCGAAATGGAGGACCGCACATTCTCCGAAGGCGCAGAACGTGGGCGTGCCAGACTCACCGGCGGCCCCAATGGGTTGTCCTCTGGACACCGAATCTCCCACCTCGACGAAAATGCCCCTCTGCTGGAAGTGCGCGTAGAAGGCAACCGTCCCATCGCCGTGCTCAATAAAGAGGTGGTTGAAGTGAGCGCGCGCCTTGTCGTCATCTGCCCAGTGGTCGACCACGGTGAGGACCACGCCGCCGCGCGCCGCCACGACTTCATCTCCGAATGCCATCCAGAAATCCCAGGCAAACCGGTTCCGGTGGCTGCCATCGGAGCAGTAGCCCTGCAGCAACTCGTAAGCGGATCCGGCGGGATAGGGGAGCACGTACGGAGACTCTGCCGGCTAACCGAAGACGGCCCGGTCCAGACACCCGGTGCTGTTGGGCGCCGTCGGGCTGCTGCTCCAACCTCCACCCCCACCACAACCACCCAATAGACAGAAAGGTCCCAGGAGCACGAGAGCCAGAGCTCGACCTGAACGGTGGCAGCGATTGTCGTCCGCAAACACGGCAGATTCCCTCCTAGTCCTGTAAGAGGACCCTTTGGCGGGGTTTCCTTCGTGCGGTGCGCTGGGCTTACTTGTGATTCAACGGCGCCAGGGACCAGGAGTCGTCAATCCTGTGGCACCGGCAAGCTGAGAGCTATCGCCAGGGCCCGGTCGACTTGACGCATGATCGTCGACGGTATCGTCGCTGCTGGTCCGTCGAGCTGTTCCTTGCGGAGCGTGTAGACCTCGCCGCACTTCACAATGCTCGAACGATCCAGCCCTGCGGTGCCACGCGGCAGCGAAACCTCCCAGTCATACGGTCCGCCCAAGCGCTCGACCGAGGTGAGATGGACGACCATCACTTTCGGGTAGCGATCGTTTCTATCGAAGCTGTCGTCGGAGACAACGAGCATCGGGCGGAGCTTCCGGCTACCTCCCCGCATCGGCACCCTGGCCCACCACACCTCACCACGGCGCATCTTTAGGTCTCTTCCGAGTCAAAGGCCTGAAGGTCGACGAGCTCGTCGTCCCACGCTTCATTGGGTTCTGCGACGAAGGACTCCACTTGAGCTTCGAGGCGCTCGCGCCGCAGGCGCTCGAGCTTCTCGTCGATGGCTTCGCGAAGAAGCTCCGAGGCACTGCGGAAACGGCCCGTACTGACGACCGCGCGGATCTCTTCGAGTTGTCCGGGGTTAGCGTTGAATACGGTCTTCTTTTTCGTCGGTGCCATCATTGGCATTCTATATGATGAGGATTGTCTTGTCCACCAAAATAGATATCAATACTTATGATCTGTTCCAGGAGATGAGAATCCTAGCGTGGCAGATCGGCTCGCTCGATTCGGCGCAAATCCGCAGATGGCCGGGACCAGCTCGTACAAGCCGCCAACTGAGTTTCCTCCGGGTTACCCGAGTCGTGTAGATCTTCTCATCAGGTCTCGTAATTTTCCGAGTTACCGTCAGGCTTTCCTCCGGGTAGCCTGCATGCGTGGACGCCAGCGCACGAGTCGGCTTTCTCATGAGGCCGGTGCTCTGCTTGGCGGTCGCGCTCCTCGCCGTCGGTCCGGGGATTGCGATTGCCGAGTCGAAGCCGCCGAAGCCGCGGCTGCGGTCTTGAATAGCGGTCTCCAATCCTGCTATCTTGCCGGCTCGGCCATGGTCTATCGACAATCTGCTTGGGGCCACCGAGCCAGTCCGCAAACCCAGAGGGGAGGAGGCGATCGGCTGGTCGTGGCAGGGGCCGTTTGTGCGGCGCTCGCCCTGGCCTTCGCATCCTTGCCTCTGGCCGCGCAGGAAACGGCGCCCGCCGGCTCGACCGGGGAGCAGTCGGCTGCCGCCGAAGCGGCCGTCCTGGTGGAGGAGAGCGATCCGGGCCCCTGGCCGCGGCTCCTCGAGGGCGGCGCTTACCAGGTCAAACTCCACCCGCCGCAAGTGGACGACTGGGACGGGCGCCGACTCAACGCGCACTCCGCGGTTGAGATCGGAGAGAAGGGTAAGGAGGGCTCCACCTACGGGGTCGTCGACTTCACCGCCCGGACCCGCGTCGACAAGGACGCTCGACTGGTGATTGTCGACGAGTATCTGGGCATCCGCGCCCAGATTCCTGCCCAACCCGAAAAGGAGGCAAGGCTCCTCGGATTCCTCCAAAAGGAGCTCAACGATACCGTGCGGGTCGTCTCTCTCGACCGCGTCGAGACCGCTCTTGCAGCCACCCGGTCGGGCCGGGGCTCGGAAGATCAAGTCGCCGTCAAGAACGAGCCGCCGGAGCTCGTCTTTGCCGAGCGGCCGACACTGCTGGTCACTATCGACGGATCGCCGGTTTGGCGCCAGATCGAGGGGACGACCTACGAGCGCCTGCTCAACACCCGACCCCTCCTGTTACGCGACAGTTCGGCGCCTCTCTACCTTCACCTCTTCGACGGTTGGCTCGAAGCCCGGAAGCTCGATGGTCCATGGCAGGTGGCAGGGGCCGAACCGGCGGGAATCGATGCGGCCTCGAGCAAGGCGATGGAAAGCCAGCCGGCCGACCTGCTCGATGGGGGCGGTGCCGACCAGCAGGAGGTGGACGAGGCGGGCGAGCCAATCGAGAAGCCGACCCTCGCCAAGGGGCCGGTGCCCGACATTGTTGTCGCCACCCAACCGACCGAGCTGGTGGTCACCGAAGGCGCGCCCAAATGGACCGCGATCCCGGGAACCGAGCTCGAGTTTGTCGACAACACGACCGGCAATGTCTTTCGCCTCGCCTCCGGAAGACCCTACTACGTGCTCCTCTCCGGGCGCTGGTTCGAGGCGGCGTCGCTTACCGGGCCGTGGAGCTTTGTACCCCAGGAGAAGCTCGCCGCCGACTTTCGACAGATCCCGGACGACAGCCCGAAGGAGAACGTCAAGGCCTCGATCGCCGGCACACCGCAGGCCGAGGAGGCGGTGATCGCCAACTCGGTACCGCAGACCTCCGAGATCGACCGCGAGGGCGCCGAGTTCACTCCCACCATCGACGGAGAGCCCGAGTGGGAGCCGATCGAGAGCACCTCGCTCGCCTACGCCAAGAACTCGCCCACACCCATCATCCGCGTCGCCCCGGACGAGTACTACGCGGTCCACAACGGCGTCTGGTTCGTCGCCCCGGTGGTGACCGGTCCCTGGATCGTCGCGGTCGAAGTCCCGGAGGTGATCTACAGCATCCCGGCGAGCAGCCCGCTCCACTACGTGACCTATGTGCGTGTCTACGACTCGGACGAGGAGACGGTGGTGGTCGGCTACACGCCGGGCTACTACGGCACGGTGGTGAGCGACGAGGTGGTCGTCTACGGCACGGGCTACTACTACACGCCGTGGGTCGGCAGCTACTGGTACGGCTACCCCGCCACCTGGGGCTACAGCTGTGGCATTACCTACACGCCCTGGGGCGGCTGGTCTTTCACCTTCGGCGTCGGCTGGGGGTGGGGCTACTGGGGTGGCTGGTATGCGCCCTACTACCCGCCCTACTGGGGACCCTACTGGGGCTACTACCCCTGGTACGGCGGCGCCGTGGTCGGTCCGGGCGGCGGCTGGGCAGCCTGGGGGCCGGGTGGTTGGGCCGGCACCACCGGCAACATCTACCGACAGTGGGGTGATGTGAGCACGGTGTCGCGCTATTCGGGCGGCTACAACGCCTGGACCGGCAACGCCTGGCGCGGCCAGGTGGGCACCGCCTACAACTCGCGCACGGGCACCATCGCTGCGGGCCAACGGGGCGCGGTGGCCAACGTCTACAGCGGCGAATACGCCTACGGCGGCCGGGGAGTGGCGGCCAACCCCAACACCGGCACCACGGCGGCGGGGGGTCGGGTGACCGTCGGTGATGCCGATAGCGGCCGGCAGGCGACGGCCGGCCGCGTGGGAGCGGTCAACCCGGGCACCGGGCAGGCGGGCTCCGCCGGTTGGGTGCGTGGCGAGGAGGGAGGTGTCGCCCGCGTCGGCGACGACTTCTACGCCGGCAAGGACGGCAGCGTCTACAAGCGCAACGATCAGGGAGACTGGAGCCAGGTCGACCACTCGGGGCAGTGGCAAAGCGTCCAGAATCAAGCGCGCACCGGGGACCTCGATCGTCAACACCAGGCGAGAAATTACGGCCAACAGCGCTACCAGGGCTACCGCATGTCGGCACCCCGAGCCTCGGCGGGGGGCTTTCGTGGTGGCGGCCGCAGGCGCTGAGCTTCCCTGGAGCAACAGAGACTAAGGTTCGTAGCCTCCTCAGAGGCCTCGTCACCGACCTGCTGCCTACCATCAACTCTCTTCTGGCCGGCGCCGAGGGATGAAGCGCGGCACGCGCTCGCCGTAGATCACGTACTCCTCGCCGAACCGCTCGCGGAGCTCCCGCTCCTCGAGCACGACCACCAGGTAGAGCGCCGGTAGGAGGGCAATCGCCAGAAGGTAGACAGCCAGATAGTTGGTGAAGAAGGCGAAAGCGACTGTCCCCAGCCAGACTGCAACGTACCTCGGGTGCCGGATCCTGCCGTAGATGCCCTGCGTGATGAGCTCCCCGCCCCGGCCATCGGGCGCCAACTCGGGCACGCCGACGAGGATCTTCAATTTGAGATGCTTCCGGCAACGCACCTCTATATAGACGGACACACCGTAGATGAGAACGGCCAAGGGCCAGAGAGCCTTGTTGGTGCCGTACTCCACGGCCAGGAGCGGCCCACGAATCGTGTACATCGCAGCGATCACTGCAACCGACGAGACCGCAAGGATGGTGTAAAACAGCGGCTGGCCCAGTTTGCGCCAAAAACCCACGAAAGGGTGAGTCAGATACCACCAGCCGACCGCCGGCGGGAAGGTGGTGATCATCACGAGGGCCAGGAAATAGCGAGCTCTGTCCATGTCGGGGAGCCGAGTCCCACGAGTTTATGCCTGTCTTCTACTCTTGCACCAGCTCGGCCAGCCCGACCTGGAAGTAGCGCCTGACAATCGTGTGGATTTCGGCCCGCAGATCCTCCTCCATGTATGCCTGCTCGTCATAAAGGGCCGGCGCGATCCCGCGAAAAGCACCCAGAATCTGCGGAGCGAAATGGCTCTCGTGGGACTCTTCGAGAAACTCCTGGGTCTCATCGCGGCGGCGACGGTATTCAATTTCACGAACTTCTGGTGGCAGTATTGCGTAGTGCGCAATATGCTACAATTTGGTTGTGATCAAGACGTTCCGGCACAAAGGACTGCAGAAGTACTTTGAAACAGGCAGCAAGGCCGGAATCCAACCTGGTCACGAGGAGAGACTCAGAATGCGCTTGGCCGCTCTGGACACCGCAATCTGCATCGAAGACATGGACCTGCCCGGGTTTCGTCTTCATCGGTTGAAGGGCGATCGCAAGGGCCTGTGGGCGATCGACGTGAGCAGAAACCTGCGGATCGTTTTCTCCTTTGAAGGAGGAAACGTATCTTCTGTCGACTACGAGGACTACCACTGATGACCATGCATAACCCCCCGCATCCCGGAGAGTTCATTCAAGAGGTCTTTCTTACGCATCTGGACATGAGCCGCCGAAGCGTGGCGCTGAAACTCGGGGTCTCCCCATCCACCTTCCTGCGGCTGATAAAGGGTCAGAGTGGAGTCAGCCCCGAGATGGCTCTTCGTCTCTCGAAGGGGCTCGGACGCTCGCCGGAAAGTTGGCTCGCGATGCAGGACAACTACGATCTCTGGCAGGCACGGAAATACCTCAACATCGACGACGTCGAGCCGATCCCGATCTCTCGTTCAAGTTGATCGCAGTCTCTTGTCGGGCTCCAGCTCGGCCAGCCCAACCTGGAAATAGCGGTGGACGATCGCGCCGAGCTCGGCTCGGAGACCCTCTTCCTCCATATTCGCCAGCTCGCCATGGAGGGCGGGCGCGATACCGCGGAAGGCATCCAGCAGCTGTGGATCGAAATGGCTCTCGCGGGACTCTTCGAGAAACTTCAGGGTCTGATCGAGCGAGCGAGCCTCGTGGTAGGGCCGGCGTGAGGTCAGGGCATCGAAGACATCGACGATGGCGAAGATCCTTGCCGCGGTGGGGATCTCCTCGCCGGCCAGACCGGTGAGGTAACCGCTGCCGTCGAACTTCTCGTGGTGGAAGCGGACCACGTCGCCGGCGCTGTTGAGCCACTCCGAGCGCTCGACGATCTCCACCCCGTGGCTGACATGGGTCTTCATCACCGCATACTCCTCGTCGGTGAGCTTGCCCGGCTTGAGCAGGATGTTGTCGGTGATGGCGATCTTGCCCACGTCGTGGAGGAAGGCGCCTCTGATGAGACGTTGGATCTCACCGGCATCCAGACCGACGGTCTCGGCCAGTCGGACCGCGTAGATGGTGACGCGAAAGCTGTGAGCCTGGGTGTCGGTGTCGCGTTTGGCGATGGCACTTCCCAGAACCTGGAGAGTTTCAAGGTTCGCTTCCAGCAGATTGGATGAAAGGGTCGAGAGCCGGCGCACCAGCTCGGAGATCACCGGATAGAGCAACAGGGTGGTCGCCAGCACGATCAACATCGAGAAAACCACCGACCTGGCAACCCGGCGGCGCGCCGCGGCGATGTCTGCGGGTGTCAACGCGAAGACGGCATCGATCACACCGACCTGCCGCCCGGCAGAAGTGAGAAGCGGAATCACCACCTGGAGGTGTGGTGTCCCCTCGACTCGGAGAACTTCGTAGGTGCTCTCCGCGGTCGATGTGGGTGGACCCGCGGGTCGCCTGGCCTTCTCCACCGCTTCCATGTGGACGTACTGTCTGTCGGTAACCGCCGCTACGATCTCCCCCTCCAGGTCGTAGACCTCGACCAGCACGAAATGGCCCCACGGGGTCTCGGGTCGCTCCCCGGCGGAAGCCTCGAGCTTGCTCTGGATCAACTCCCGATCGGGCAAACCAGGAACATCGAACAGCCGGCCGGTCTCCTCGTTGAAGAGCGACGCCCGATGGAGGGCGTAGGCGACGACCGCCTCACCGATTCGATTGCGCTCGAGACCATAGACCACCAGGGCCATGACGACGGCGATGAGCAGACTCCCGGCGACGACGCGCCAGAGGAGGGCTCGCCGGACGGAGGTTCTCAGAGGGTTGGGAGGTTTTCCAGCCATGTCTCGCCTCGATTCGTATTGAGAGATGGCAGATGATACCGCTAGTGCTCAGCGGCAGGACATCGACTCAACGGAGAGCAGGCCCGGCTGCTTTTGGCATAGACTGCCAGCCTTCGAGAATCCGACAAGGGAGCTGCAATGAACATAAGACACCAAGAGCCAACAATGAGAAAGACCGCACTGCTGCTGGGGATTCTGGGTTTACTCGCGACAATTCCGGCGAACGCCGCCGAAGAGGAAGGCTGGCCACGGGAGATCGAGACCGCAGACGGACTGGTGGTGATGTACCAGCCACAGCTCGACAGTCTCGAAGGCGACATCCTCGCCGGCAGGGCGGCGGTGGCGGTAATTCCACCCACCACAAAAGAGCCGGTCTTTGGTGCCGCCTGGCTCGAGGCGAGGATCGAAACCGACCTCGACACCCGCATGGTGGCGATGGCGGACATCAGGGTGCCACGGGTGCACTTCCCCGACGCCACCCCCGAGCAGGAGCAAGGACTTATCGATCTGCTGACCCGGGAGATGCCGAGTTGGAATCTGGATATGTCACTCGATCGGATGCTGGCCGCGCTGGAGCTGGCTGAGGCCCAGAGCCAGGCGGCCCAGGGCTTCGAGGATGCGGCTCCCAAGATCCTCTTTGCCGACAAACCGACGGTGCTGGTGAGCATCGACGGCGAGCCGCGGCTGCAGGACCTTGACGACACCGATCTTCAGGTGGTCATCAACACGCCCTTTACCATCGTCCTCGACTCCAAGAGCAAGGTCTACTACCTCTACGCCGGCAATGATGCCTGGTATGGCGCGCCGGCGGCCGAGGGACCGTGGGAAGCGGCCAAGAAGGTGCCAAAGAAAGTTCGCCAGATCCAACCCGAGGACGAGGAAGTCGACGAGCAGGATGCGGAAGAGACCCCGAGCTCACCGCCGGCCATCCTGGTCGCCACCGAGCCGACCGAGCTCATCGTCACCGACGGCCCACCGGAGCTCGAGCCCATCGCCGGGGGCGAGCTTCTGGTCTACAGCAACACCGAGGACGATGTCATCGTCGAGATCGCCAGCCAGCAAACCTTCGTGCTGCTCTCGGGGCGGTGGTTCACCAGCAGGTCGCTGGACGGTCCCTGGGAGCTCGTCCGCTCGGACCAGCTACCGAAGAGTTTTGCCGACATCGACCCCGACTCGGACCAGGGGTACCTGCTGACCTGGGTCGCCGGCACCGAGATGGCCGAGGAGGCTATTCTGGATGCCTCCATCCCCCAGACCGCTGCCATCAAACGCAACGCCACCATCACGGTGACCTACGACGGTCATCCCCGATTCGAGGCGATCGAGGGCACCAGCCTCCGATACGCCGCCAACACCGAGTACCAGGTGATTCAAGCCGGTGAGGAGTACTACTGCGCCTACGAAGGGGCGTGGTATGTCGCCGGCGCCCCCAACGGTGCCTGGCGGGTGGCCACCGAGGTGCCGGACGAAATCCGTTCCATCCCGCCGTCGAGTCCCGCCTACAACACCAAGTATGTCTACATCTACGACTCGACACCCGAGGTGGTCTATGTCGGCTACTACCCCGGCTACACCTACAGCTACGTCTACTACGGGGTGCCGGTCTATGGCACCGGGTGGTATTACCGGCCCTGGTACGGCAGCTACTACTACCCACGGGCCTCCACCTGGGGCTTTCATGTCCGCTACAACCCCTGGTACGGATGGAGCTGCGGATTCAGCTATTCGACCGGGCGCTTCACCTTCAGCCTCGGCTACGGCGGTTGGTACCGGGGCGGCTGGTGGGGTCCGGTGGGTTACCGCGGCTACCACCGCGGATACAACCGCGGCTGGCACCACGGATATAGCGCCGGAGCCCATTCCGGGTACCGCGCCGGCTATCACGCCGCCAAGCGGGATACCGCGCGCAACATGTATCACCGCCAAGGCAACGCGGGCCGCGTCGCGAGCACCGAGCAGGTCAGATCCGCCAGAGCTGCCGGAGCGACGGGTGCCGCGGCGACGCGAACGCCAAACGTCTCCTCGACGCGGGCCAACAACGTCTACACCGACAAGGGCGGCAACGTCCACCGCCAGCAGCCGGACGGCAGTTGGCAGACCCGCGAGGGAGGTCAGTGGAAGACCAGCGACATGGCAGGAGCCGCCGGCTCTCGCGCCGGCACCGCCGACGTCCAGCGGCCCGCAACTTCAGGAACTCCCACTCAGCGGCCATCCGGTACTACCGGCACGACCCGGCAGCAGCCGACCGGCTCGACGGGAGGATATGGCGGCTCGGCGAAAGGGAGCGGCGGTAGCTCGCTCAACAGCGACGCCTACGCCCGACAGCGGGGCACCCAGCGAACCCAGAGCTATCAGAGCAGCGGGGCCAGCCGCGGAGGCGGAGGCCGGTCACGGGGTGGGGGGCGCCGCCGCTAGGAGCTACGAAGTGGTCCTGTTTCGGGGCTTTACGCGGCCGCTTCTGGCCTAGGAACCCGCTGTGTAGGTATCCCCCATTTCCAATCCCCCGAGGTCGGGTGGCTCGGCATTGCGAAATGTGATGGGAATGCTGTCGCAGCCGTCGCGGCAGCCCTGGACCTCGATGTGGAGATGGGGAGTAGAGCCGGTGTAGCCCGTGTTGCCGGCAAAGCCGATCTGCTGTCCCTGGGCGACGAGCTCCCCGACCGCCACTATCACTCCATCCTGCCTGAAGTGGCCGTAATAGGCGCGAGTGCCGTCGTTGTGCAGGATGAGGACGTAGTTGGATTGACCCCGGTTTACGTCGACATCATCTCGAAAGTGTTCGCGGATACCAACGACCTCACCACCACGAGCTGCAATCACCACCTCCCCCACTGGGAGGGCGAAGTCGGTGGCGTATTGCATGAATCCCATGTGGGTCCACGGGCCACAGTTTCCCTGAAAGACCCTGGCCGAGACACCGACCGGAAAAGGCAGCACATAGGGCGAAGAGCTCGCTGGGGGATAGGCCCCGCACTCGTTGACGATCAGCCCCGCAGCCGCTGGCTCGGTCGGAGAGCTACCGTTACCGCCAGCGCAACCGAATGCAACCAGAACTGCGGCAATAATCGAGACTATCGCTCTCTCTCTGCCCATATCGACCCCACCCTGTAAGAGGGCCCATGGGGAGAGAATCCTTCGCCCCTGTCTTCTAGCTCTCTTTTGTTCGGGGCAGCGAGCGGGCCAGGACCAGGTAGCCCCAGACGCCGGCGATCAGCGAAGCGGCCAGGATACCCACCTTGGCTTCGCTGACCAGGTCGGGGTCTTTGAAAGCCAGCTCGCTGACAAAGAGCGACATGGTAAAGCCGACGCCGGCGAGACAGCTCACCCCCCAGATCTGTGCCCAGTTGACCCCTTCGGGCATGTCGGCGTAGCCGCTACGGATCGCCAACCAGCTGAAGAGCCACACGCCGAGCTGTTTGCCCAACACCAAGCCCAGGATGATGCCGATCGAGATGGGATTGGCGAGGGTCTCGAAGACTCCCTCTCCCAGGTAGACGCCGGCATTGAAAAGGGCAAAAAGCGGCAGGATGATAAAGGCCTGGGGCAGATGGAGGTAATGCTCTAGCACCGGTCCCGGTGGCGCCATGTCTCCAGCGGCACCGTGCAGCTCCTCGAGGGCCACCATCTGTTCTTCGTCGTCCACCATGCTGTCCCGTGTCAGATCACTCTTTCTGAGGGTGGCGAGCGCTCCCTCCGCGGTGGAGAAGAACTTTTGCGGTTCGATGCGGGCCCGCACCGGGATCATCAGCGCCACCAGAATGCCGGCGACCGTGGCATGCACACCGGAGGCAAAGATGGCGATCCAGACTCCCAGCACGAGAAAGACGTACACCCCTACCCGGCGCACTCGCCTATTGGCGGCAAGGAACAACAGCAACAGAAAGACGGCCGCAACGACCAGAGCACTCAAGCTGACTTTCTCGGTATAGAAGAGCGCGATCACCAGCACCGCTCCCAGATCGTCGGCGATCGCCAGCGCGGTTAGAAACACCTTGAGGCCGATGGGCGCGCGCGAGCCGAAGAGAGCCATGATCCCCAGGGCAAAGGCGATGTCGGTGGCCATGGGAACCCCCCAGCCATCGGCCCCCGGGCCACCCACATTGAAGGCAACATAGATACAGGCGGGAACAATCATGCCGCCCAGCGCCGCAGCTACCGGCAGGACCGACTGCCTGAACGAGGAGAGCTGACCCAGCACCATCTCCCGCTTGATCTCGAGACCGACGACAAAGAAGAAGACCACCATCAGGGCGTCGTTGACCCAGTGCTGGAGCGACAGCTTGAACGCGTGCTCGCCCCAGGAGATACCCAGATAGGTGTGTGTCAGGTCGAAGTAGCTCTTGGCCCAGGGTGAATTGGCCCAGGCCAGGGCGACAACCGTGGCGCCGAGCAGGACGATGCTGCCCGCGGCCTCCCAGCGAAAAAAGCGTTGAAAAACGCCGTGACTCTCGTCACTCGACCCCGTGGTCGACTGGCTCATCTACATCCCTCCTTCAAGGATCCGGATCAGAGCACGAACTCCTGGTAGTGGTGGGCCACCTTTTCGATCGCCACGATGTAGGCGGCGGTCCTCAGATCGGCGACGTCGTCGCGGGATCGCCAGACCTCGCGAATGTCCCAATAGGCCTGCCGCATGGTGTCGTCGAGACCGGAGCGCACCAGGTTGAGCTCGTCGGCCTCCTTCTTGAAAGCATTCTCGAACTCCTGCGGGACCTTGCTTTGCAGCACCTGCTCGAGCAGATCGAGGGCGGCGTCGGAGCGCATCTGCATCAGCCGCCGGCCCATCCTGCCAAACCGCATGTGGGCGAGATTCTTGGTCCACTCGAAGTAGGAGACAGTGACGCCACCGGCGTTGAGATACATGTCGGGGATCAGCACCTTGCCTGCCTGCTGCAGGATCGCGTCCGCCTCGGCCGTCACCGGCCCGTTGGCGGCCTCGGCGATGAGCTTGGCCTTGATCCGGGGGGCGTTCTCGCCGGTGATCTGCCCTTCCAGGGCGGCGGGGACGAGAATGTCGCAGTCGTCCTCGAGTACCGCAGCTCCGTCCACCACGTACGCGGCACCGGGAAATCCCTTGACGCCGCCGTGCTCGCGCAAATGCGCGGCGACCTCTTCGACCGGGAGATCCTTGTCGCTACGAATCGCCCCATCGCGCTCGACGATGCCGATGATCTTGGCTCCATTCTCTTCCTGTAGGAACTTGGCGGCGTGGTAACCGACATTGCCGAGGCCCTGGACGACAATGCGCTTGCCTTCCAGCTCTCCCTCGAGACCCGCCGCCTCGACGTCCTCGGAATGGCGGAAGAACTCCTGCAACGCATACTGCACGCCACGGCCGGTGGCTTCGACCCGCCCCTGAACCCCGCCCATCTCGGGTGGCTTGCCGGTGACGCAGGCCAGCGCATCGATGTCGTCGGGGTGGAGCGTGCGATAGGTGTCGGCTATCCAGGCCATCTCCCTCTCTCCGGTTCCCATGTCGGGGGCAGGGACGTTTTCGCTCGGACTGATAAAGCCCCGCTTGTCGAGCTCGAGCGCAAACCGCCGGGTAATGTCCTCCAGCTCGTGACGCTTGAACTCGCGCGGGTCGATCTTGAGGCCACCCTTGGCACCGCCATAGGGGACGTCGACCACCGCGCAATTGAACGTCATCAGGGTTGCCCAGGGCCTCGACCTCGTCCTGATCGACGCGTGGGTCGAACCGAATGCCGCCCTTGACCGGCAGGAGGTGCTCGCTGTGATTGGCCCGCCAGCCCTCGAACACCCGCCATTCGCCACGGATGCGGACGGGAAACCGGAATTGATAGACCGACCGGCAGCGACGGATGACATCGGGCAGTCCCGGTGGGAGCTCCATCAACACCAACCCGGTGTCGATCATGCTGCGGACGCTGGCAAGAAAACCTGCCGGCTGTTTCGCGCTCATTCTTCTCTCCTCGAGTCGAGCCCTGTCCTTGTTTCGTGGTTCATTCCTCTACAGCTCTCCCAATGTGGCTATTTCTGCCGCTCGAACGAGATCACGGTGCTCGAGAGCGCCCAGCCGGTTTGATCTCCCTGTCTCGCCGGCTCGAAGCGCCAGCCCATCAGCGTATGCAGTGCCGTAAAGACGGCCAGGGAGTTCTTGCCGCCCCGCTCGACGACTGGTGAATAGGGTCGTCCGTCGGGGTCGACCAGAAACGACACCGTAAGGTGCTGGCCATTGAGCGCCGAGGCCTTTTTCTGTGGAGTTGGAATCGGTTCTTTGGCTATTGCCACCGGAGCGATGAAATCCACGCCGGGTGTCAGCAACCGGCTCTCTTGTTCGATCCAGGCGACGGCAGAGCTTTGGCTGCGGAAGGGACTGCTGTCGAAGAGCTCGGCAATGCCGCTATAGGCTTGGAGGACCTCGCCGTCGAGCTCGGGTAACAGTATCTGGGCCATCGACCAGTGCCAGAGAGCCTCGCGGTTGAGCTCCAGGGTCGCTTCCGCCAAACCCTGCAGCGCCACCGAATACGCCAGTACACGCTCCTGCCCCTTCTTGCCCTCGTGAAACACCTCCCAGCCGATGGCATGGGCATTGGTCATGGCTACCGTGGTCTCGCCAAAGAAGATCTGTAGCCCCGCCAGACGAAGACGGGTGCGGATCGCCGGGTTCTTGATCTTGTCGAG
The DNA here is from genome assembly GCA_049678185.1 of Thermoanaerobaculia bacterium. GTDB lineage: Bacteria > Acidobacteriota > Thermoanaerobaculia > Multivoradales > JAHEKO01 > M0029. The sequence continues at coordinate 9,461 of JBAUDS010000300.1, read as the reverse complement.
GGGCAGCTCGGCGCTCAGCTCCGAAGCCCCACTCAGAAGACAGAGAACCGCCAGCACTAAAGCAAAATGGGCTCGTGGCATCGGGCTATGTTAACCGCTCAGGCTGTGCTCGGCTCGGCTCGGCTAGAATGAGCTCACCGGCTCGAGCCTTGGCCCGGTGGGTCTGGATCCTGGAGATATTCGCGGATCAGAACTGAATCGATGACAGTGTCGGAGGTGATTGTGAACCACAAGAAACCCACTGCGGTCGGGTTGGCCCTGCTTCTCATCGTCCTTGCGGTACCGGCGACGGCTGCCGTATCGGTCGACTACGCCAAGAGCGTCGACTTCAGCCAGTTCAAAACCTACCGCTGGAGCGAGCCAACACAGACACTGAATCCCGAGCTGGAGAGAAAAATTCACGAAGCAATCGACAGAGAGCTCATGGCCAAGGGTCTGACAAAGCTCGACGGAGAGGCGGATTTGACGATCACGATTCGACTCACGGTCCAGGACGAGCAGCGTGAGGAGATGGATATTCTCGGCTACCCCGGCCGCTGGGGTGAGTCGGCGGAGCGCGCAGGGCAGTCGGGTGAGGTGCTGTTGGAGGTCGAGGTGGGCCGCCTCATCGTCGATCTGCTCGACGGCGCCAGCGGGCTCTACCTCTGGCGCGGCACCGCAACTCGGGTGACGGCCGGCAAACCCGGGGGCTCCGCCAAGCTGATCGACAAGGCGGCGCGCAAGATGTTCAAGGACTTCCCGCCCGGCTAGGAGTCTGCCCTCTATCTTCGGCGCTCGGCCCCCAGCGGACCCACCAGCCGGGCGATCCTGATTGAACTACCCTCGACCCGCGTCCAGATCCTTTCGCCAGCTCTCGAGTTGCTTGCGCGCCAGGTCGCGGCCGCCGACGCCAAAGGCGATCGCCGCCGCCACCGCCGCCGCACCGAGCACCAGTCCAAAGGCGATCGTGATGATGTCTTCGGCGACATTCATCTGCCTCAAGGCCATGGCACTCGCCAGCACGATGATCGCCACCCGCGCCGCCGTGGCCAGCGCACCGGCCTGCCGGTTGGCTCCGGCCTGGATGGTGGTCGAGGCGACGTTTGCCAGGTAGAGACCGAGACCGAATATGGCCAGTCCCAGAACCACATTGCCTAGAAAGACCGTAAAGGCCGACACCAGCCCGGCGAGCTGGGTGAAGCCGAGCAGCCCCAACGCCTCGATGGTGGCAAAGAGCATGACGACGACAACCACCAGGTGTCCGACGATGGCCGAAGGCGTCGTCTCGCTCGACTCCGAGCGACGCGCCAGGCCGATCCGTTGGAGCATCCTGTCGAAGCCGAAGGCCTCCAGCAGGTTGCTCACCAGACCGGCCGCTACCCGTCCGACCACATAGGCAACGATCAGCACCAGCGTGGCGCCAAACAGAGCCGGGAGCGCCGCCAGGATCTGCTCCAGCATGGCGCTGGCGGGCGCGGTGATGGCCTCGAGCTGCAGTGCGCTGAGCGCGGAGATCAGAACCGGGATCAAGATCAGGGTGTAGACGACCAGACCCACCAGCTTGGACAGACTCTGCTGCCCCAGGACCTTTTCCAGGCCGACCCGCGCGGCGAGTTGATCCAGACCTATCGCCGCCAGCAGGTTGGAGACGATCCGCTGAACGATCCTGGCCACAAACCAACCCAGCAGAAAGATGATGACGGCGGCGAACAGATTAGGCAGAAATGCCAGCACCTTGCCCACCATGGCGCGCACGGGACCCAGCAGGCCATCGAGAGCCAGGGCATCGAGAACCGCCGGCAGGAACAGTAGAAACACCAGCCAATAGGCGGTATCGCCCAGCATCTTGGTGAGAGAGACGCCCTCGACCTTCTCCTCTCCCTCTTCTTTCTTCAGACCATCGCCCACACGCTCGTCCAGCTTGGCCTTTTCGAGCCCTGTGCGTACCAGCCACCGGATCCCGGTCGCCACCATCCAGGCCACCAATAGCAGCAGGCCGGCACTCAAAATCCGCGGGAGGTACTGGAAGATCTCGTCCAAGAAGCTGTCGAGAGGTCCGGTGACCACGGTCAGCTTGAGGGCCGAGAAGAATGCCATGAGGACGAAAACCATGACCAACCAGAAGACGATTCTGCTGATGGCCGGTTCTATGTCCGGCACCTCCTCGCCCTCGGCTCGAACCCATCCGGCAATCTTGTTGTCGAGAGTGGTCCGCCGCAGCGCGGCGCGGACCACTTTCGAGATCACTAGCGCCAACAGCCACCCCACGATCAGGATGGCGAGTGCCGCCACCAGGTGAGGCAGGTAGCTGCTCATCCCCGCCACCATGGTGCTGAAACTCTCCTGAAGACTCGCTCCCAAGTTCGACATGCTCAGCTCTCCTTCCGTCTGAAGTTGATCAAGGTCCTGCCGGCAACTCCCGCCGACCATCGGGCGAACCCCGTGCCTTCGACCGGCGGGTGCCACCCCTTCCTGTCAGATACCTTCCCTTTCTACCAGACTCCGGAAGAAACCGGAAGCCTATGGGCAGGGTGCCCTGAATGCTAGTTGGGGGGATAGTGATTGAGGATCTTGGAGATGGCGTTCAGACCCTTTTTACGCAGTTTCTTTCGGGTCTCCGCCACCTCAGTGCTCCACCCGCTCCAGACCTGGACATCGCTCTCGGCGTCGTAGATCTCGAAGACGAGTGTCCCCTCCTCGTAGGCGACCATCCCATGGGCCCGGGGGTCGCCGATCCAGGCCACTCCTTTGGCAACCTCTTTGCGGACACCATCGATGTTGACGGTCTCGGTGACGATGGCCGTGTAGGTGATCCAGAGGTCGGGGTTGCCACTGTCGGTGAGGGCAAGACCACTCCTGGCCAGCGCCACCTGGGCGCGAGACTTGACCTCCAGATCGAGCATCGAGCCCTCGGCCAGAGGATGCTCGGGATGAAGATCGGGCCAGGCTCTCCAGGCGTAGGTGTGAAAGCTGGAGAATTGGGTGCCGCCCTTGTGCGAGGTCTTGACCTCTCCCATGACCGCCAGCGGAACGATCAGCAGCAAGAGCCAGACACCGGCACGGAGATTCCTGGTCACAGGCCTCGTCTCCTCGTTGACTTGTGCCTCCCGACCCTTCAACGTTAGCACAGGCCTCGGCCGCTCTCGGGACAGCCGCAACGCAACCCCGAGGACTTCCACCGCGGGCTGCTACAATCGGAGCACTGCATGAAAGACGGCGTTTCCGACCGGATCCTCGTTCAATTGCCATCCATTTCCTACCCGGCGAGCGACAGTACGAGATGAGCGAGAAATGCTTCGTAGTCATGGGCGCGGGTGAGGTCGGTTTCCATCTGGCCAAGTCGCTGTCCCAGCAGGGTCACGACGTGGCGGTGATCGAGCTCGACCCGGTCAAGCAGGAGCGCATCGAGGACGAGCTCGACGTCCTGGTGGTTGGCGGCAACGGCGCACACCCGAAAGTTCTGGAGGCCGCAGGTGTCGGCAACTGTGAGCTCTTCATGGCGGTCTCCTCCTCCGACGAGGCCAATCTCGCAGCTGCCAACATCGCCAAATTCCTCGGTGCCGAGAGGACCGTCGTCCGCGTGGGTATCGCCGAGGAGGTCATCACCGACCGTCGTCTACTCGAAGATGTATTTCTGGTCGATCTGCTGTTGTCGACCCAGCTGCTGACCACGATCCGGGTGCTGAACGAAATCCGGGGCCACAACACGGTGGCCGTCGAATACCTGGCCTGGGGCAAGATCCAGCTGTCCAAGGTCCATCTCGACGAGGACTCGCCGCTGGTACGCAAGCCACTCAAGGATGTCTCGCTTCCCAAGGATTGTCTGGTGGTGGCCTTCTTCAGCGGCGACGAGTTGATCGTTCCCGCCGGCGACGACCGTGCCGCCCCCGGAGATGATGCCCTGCTGCTCGGCACCACTGAGGTGATCGGGGAGGCCGAGCTTGTGGTGAGCTCCGCACGGAAGAAGAAGACCGGCACCGTGGTGATCGGGGGAGGGGGTGCCACCGGGCGCTCGGTGGCCCGCGCCCTCGTCCCCTTCGACGCCCGGGTCAAGATCATCGAAAAAGACCGCGCCCGAGCGAAGGAGTTGGCGGCCACCTTCCCCGGATTCGAGATCATCCACGGCGACATGACCGATCTCTCCCTGCTGCAATCGGAGAGGGTCTCGCAGGCCGAGACTTTCGTCGCGCTGTCGGGAAACGACGAGAGCAACCTGATGGCCAGTCTGATGGCCCAGGAGCTCGGCGTCGATCAAGTACTGGCCATGGTGCACCGCACCGAAACCACGCAACTCTGGGAGCGGCTCGGGCTCAAACAGGTCTTTAGTCCCCGGTTGCTGGCCTACGAGAGGATTCAGGAGTACATCGACAGTGGTTACAGCGCCAACATCGTCACGCTGCAAAAGGGTGCCGCCCAGGTCTTCGAGCGGCGCCTTGCCGAGGCCAGCCCCGCCGCCGGTGTCACGCTGGCCGAGATGAATCCACCCCGGGGCTTGATCGTCGGTGCGGTCAAGCGGGGAGATCGCGTCTTTGTTCCCCACGGCAACGACCGCCTCGAGGTCGGCGATCTGGTCTATCTGTTCGTTCACGAGGACGAGGTGGACACAGCCCGACTTCTATTCCCGGGTCGTGACACCCGAAAACAAACACCGGTGACGGCTCTGCGGTGAATCTCCGCCCCCCTCTCCGTTTCCTCGGCCACCTGACGCTGCTTCTGGCAGCCACCGAACTGGCGCCGGCATTGTGCGCGGCCGCCTACCGTGAATGGGACGCGTTTATCGCCTTCCTGATCTCCGCCACGGTGACGGCCCTGGTGGGGGCGATGATGGTGGGTCTGGGCAGCTCCAAGGGGCAGGTGTTCCGTCGCGAGGGAATCATGATCGTCGTGGGCGGGTGGGTGTTGGCCTCCGCCTTCGGCGCCCTGCCCTATCTCCTGACCGACACCTTCGGCCACCCCATGGACGCGCTTTTCGAGTCGGCCTCCGGGTTTACCACCACCGGCGCCTCGATCATGACCGACATCGAGGCCGCCGGGCGCGGCATCCTCTTCTGGCGCAGCTTTACCCAGTGGCTCGGGGGGATGGGAATCATCGTGCTGTTCGTGGCACTGCTCCCCGAGCTCGGCCCGGGCGCCCGCTTTCTCTACAAGCTGGAAGTGCCCGGCCCCACTGCCGAGGCCTTCCAGCCGCGGATCCACGACACCGCGGCGGTGCTGTGGAAGATCTACCTGGCGCTGACGGCGATCGAAAGCGCCCTGCTGATGCTCGCCGGTCTCGATCTCTTCGATGCCCTCACCCACACCTTCTCCACCATGTCCACGGGCGGCTTCTCGCCGCGAAACGCCTCGGTCGGCGCCTTCGACTCACCACTCGTCCAGATCATCATTATCGTCTTCATGATTCTGGCCGGCACCAATTTCTCGCTCTTTTTCGGCCTTAGACAACGGCGGGGCTGGAATCTCTACCGCGATCCCGAGTTCCGTCTCTACCTCCACATATTGGCGGGCACATCGCTCCTGGTGATGTGGGATTTGATCCGCACCGGTGCCTATACCAAGCCGTTCAGGGCGATGCTGGACGCTACCTTTCAGACGGTCTCCATCACCACCACCACCGGTTTCGCCACCGCCGATTTCGACACCTGGCCGGTTCTCGGTCGCATGCTGCTGGTGGGCGTCATGTTCGTCGGCGGTTGCGCCGGCTCCACCGCCGGCTCGATGAAGGTGATGCGGATGGTGATTGGCCTGCGCTCGGCGGTGCGCGAGATGCGGCTGATCTTCAGCCCGAATACCGTGATCTCGGTCTTTGTCGGCGGCAAGGCGGTACCCGACTCGGTGGTGCGCAGCGTCACCGGGTTCTTCATCCTCTATCTCAGCATCTGGGGGGTCGGCACACTGCTGCTCGCCGTCTCGGGACCCGACCTGGTGACCTGTGCCACTGCCTCGGCGGCCACCCTCGGCAACATCGGACCCGGATTGGGGGCCGTGGGGCCGACCCAGAACTACGCTTTCTTCGACTACTGGGACAAGGGTCTGATGGTTTTGCTGATGTGGCTGGGGCGGTTGGAGATCTACTCGATCGCGGCGATCTTTACGCGGGCCTTTTGGAGAACGTAAGGCCTACGCGAATAGGGTTGGCGGCTCGATCTTCTGCGCGGGCTTATCGGACTCCACTACCTTGTCGTCGGCGGTGCGGTAGCAGCCCTGACCCAGATTCAGGAGGCTGCGGTTGCGACCGCGGCGCTTGGCCATGTAGAGGGCCTCGTCGGCGATCAGCAGCAGCTCGTGGGCCTCCTTGACCTGGACTTCGGGATAGGCGGCAATACCGGCGCTCAGCCGCAGGCGGATACGCTGATCGTCGGCCGCGAAGACCGCGCGGTCGATCTCCATCCGCAGACGTTCCGCCACCCGCTGCGCCGTCTCGCCATCGGTCTTTTCCAGCACCACCGAGAACTCCTCACCCCCGAACCTGCAGCATAGATCGGTATCCCGGCGGTGGGTTTCCAGGACCTCCGCCACCTTGATCAGCGCCTGGTCTCCCACGTCGTGCCCATGACGATCGTTGACCTTCTTGAAGTGGTCGAGATCGCACATGATGACCGCCATCGAGCCGCCCTCTTGCCGGGTCTCGTGAAAGACCCTCTCGAGCCGGGCCTGGAGAACGCTCCGGTCGGGGAGCCCGGTCAGGGCATCGTGCTTGGCCCGGCGCTCCAAAAGAGCCCTTTGCACCGTCGCCGCCACTTGGGGGAGAAGCGAGTCGAGGAGCTCGATCGACGTCGCCTCCAGCTGCCGCGGATCGCACCAGAAGTGAAGTCGAGCCACGACCTCACTATCCGCGGCGAGCTCGCGGGTGATGACCTTCCAGCTCGTGCGCCGATGGATTCCCGGCAGGGGCGGCGGCGCCTCGGGGGGCGTTGCCAGCCCTTCTTCTATCTTCCCTTCCGGACCCGCCCACCAGCTCTTGGCGCCGTCGTGGCTCTTCGGAATCTCGAATTGATACCAGGAGATGTCGAGAACGTTGCCGCATTCAGCCAGGACATGCTCGGCAATCTCGCCGAAGTCCGGGTTCTGATGAATGATGCGGTGACCGGCGCGTGTGACTTCCCACAGCTCGCTGACACGCTTGACGGCCTGGCGCCGCAGGTGGACGTTTCTGGCCGCCTCGGCCGCCAGCAGAGCCACGGCGGCAAAGACGGCCAGTCCGAAACCCCAGCCGAGAGCCAGAACAATGCCGAGGATGACCAGCCCGAGGAGCCAGCCAAGGAGATCCAAAGTCAAAGGTGCCAGCAGACGGCGGTATAGCTGGAGACCAAGGGTCTCCCCCGGTCTCAGGTCCAAAACCCGCAGCGACAAAAGGACGATCAGATAGGCGGCGATGGCCATCGCCGGCCAAAAACCGAGAGTCGAGACCGCGGCTGGTCCCGCCCCACCGCCCAGCCGCCAGACAACGCCGGCGACCAGGACCGCGATCACGATTCGCCCGGCATCGGCCACGGTGGGCAGCAGGGCGAAGACGCCCTGGCGTCTCATCGGGTCCTTGAGCAGCAAACGGCGGCCGACCTGCCGCAGCACGGCCGCCCCTCCCGCCACCAGACCGGCGAGAGAAGGCCCAAAGAAGACAATCGTGAGCGGTAGTGCCGCGGCGCCGAGGCCGAGAGTCCAGCGTCCCAATGGCGTGTAGGAGGCGGCCATGGCGGCCAGCAACCAGAGGAGCGGCAGCGGCCAGACGGGGGATGGGGACGGCAGCGGCAGCCAGACTTCCCACAGCGGCACCGACGCCAGGATCGCCAGAGCGACAATCGCAGGGGCAACGGTCCGCAGCGCTTCGCGGGCTGAGTAATGCCTCTCCATAGACAACCGACAGTCCGGATCGTACGCCGCCGGCCGGCCGCAGCGCAAATGAATCTGCCACAATGACCCGCCCATGGTGCGCCCAGACATGCAACCGCTGCCCGAGTTGATGGACCAGTCGGCGCTGCCGCTTGCCGACACCCATCGAGCGCTGGCGGATCTCGACCGCGTCCATCGCTGGCTCCTGGGTTGTCATGCCGTCAGACGTGCGCTGCTGCCCAGATTGAGGACCCAACCGGTGCCGCAGACCGCCCTGGATCTCGGGACCGGATCCGGGCAGGTGGCAGCCAGCACTGTCGATTGCGCCCGACGGTACGGGATCAACCTAAGGGTCGTGGGTGTGGACAGAAAACTGAGCCATCTCCTCTACGGTCGCCGGCAGGGAATCCCCCAGCTGCGAGTAGTAGCCGATGCACGGACGCTGCCCTTTGGCGACCAGACGGTCGACTGGTGCATCTCGAACCTCTTCTTCCACCATTTCACCCGCGACCACAACTACTGCATTCTGGCCGAGATGCAGCGGGTCGCTACAGGCGGCACACTGATCGTGGATCTTCGGCGATCCTGGTTTGCCCAGCGCCTCATCGGCCCCGCGCTCCGGCTGCTGGGAGTGGCCCGAGTGGCCCTCCACGACGGGCAGATCTCGATCTCCAACGCCTGGAGTCTTCACGAGGTGAGCCAACTTCTCGACGGCCAGGAGCCGGTCGAGCTCCGGCGCCGATTCCCGTACCGCTTCTCGCTGGTGCTGGGACCCGCCCACCCGCCCAGGGCTTGAGGGCTTGAGGGCTTGGGGTCCCGAGGCTGGCCACTTCAGGAGGTGAGATCGCGGGCGGCGGGGAGGATGCCGAAGCCGTCGGCCTTCTGCACGGCTCGCAGGATGGCGCGTGCCACGGCCTCTTCGGCCAGGATGCCGACCTGGTGGATGTGGGCCTCCACCTGGCCGGTGGCCAGCGTCACCACCAGATCGCCGTCGTAGAGCGAGAGCGCCGGAGCGACCGAGCGATAGAGGCCGCCAAAAGCCATCTCGCACACTTTGCGGGCACCGAGCTTGGAGATCGAGGCATCGGTCATCACCACCGCCAGCGTGGTGTTCCCCTCCCAGGGGTGTTCGAGACCCGGGGGCAGGGAAGCCAGCACCCGTCGCGCGTCGGCCAGCTCCATGGAGTCCGGAGCCGTTCGACAACCGGCAACCAGCCGGCCGTCCTCTGGATCGCGGACGTCGCCAAAGGCATTGACCGCGACGGCCGCTGCCACCGCGGGTCCACCCGGGAGAGCGAGACTGGCAAAGCCAAAGCCCCCCTTCATCGCACACTCGACCCCCCTGGCCTTGCCCACCGTGGCACCGGTGCCGGCACCTACGCTGCCACACGACACTGGGCCGTCGGCGGCCGCCTGCAGGGCCTCCGCCACCAGCGACGGGCCAGGGCGAGCCTTCGCGTCGCCAAATGCCAGGTCGAAGATAATCGCGGTGGGGACCAGGGGAACCACACCTCGCCCGGTGTCGAAACCGTAGCCCCCGCTCTCCAGCCACGCGACCACCGGATCGGCGGCGCTCAGACCAAAACCGCTGCCACCGGCCAGGACCACTGCATGGGCCTTGCTCGCCAGGTGATGGGGTTGCACCAACGAGTCGA
>JBAUDS010000299.1:0-1633 GCA_049678185.1 Thermoanaerobaculia bacterium | reverse complement strand
ACCGCCTCGGCCCCGTTGGGGTCGCCGGAAAAGCCGTCGAGCTCCTGCTTCCAGGTCTCCACATAGGTGTCGAAGCCCTGGTTGAAGTTGAAGTCGCTGGCCACCGCGCCGTTGGCCACCACGGCGTGGGTGGTGTAGCCGTGCCGCTGGAGCACCTCGGCCAGCATCAGGAACTCGTGCGGCAGAGGCATCCCCACTCGACGGACAATGCCGTTGTCCTTGGGGTAGGTGCTGGTAAAGATGGAGGCAAACGAGGGACCGGTCTTGGGCCACTGGACGGCGGTCTGCTCGAAGCGGACCCCTTCGGAGCCCAGCCGGTCGAGCACCGGCGAGGTCCGCCGGGGGTAGCCATAGCTCGACAGGTGGTCGGCCCGCAGGGTGTCGACAGTGAGCAGCAGAATATTGGAGCCGACCGGGTACGGATTCTCGGGCTCGCGGGCGCAGCCAGACAGAGCAAGAGCGACAATCAGCGCCGAGATAGCAAAGCCTTTGCGGTCGATTCCACGTGTCATGAGGTGCGCTCGCGAGGAGGGGTTCGCCGGAAGATAGAAATGATACTGGAAGAGGAAGGGCTTGGGGGACGAAGCGGCCGGCCTCTTCGTCGCTTGATCCTGAAGCCCGGGTAATCTCTATCGATCTTCTGGTAGGGGGATCAGTTTCCAATCGCCGAAGGCTAGCTCTCGCATGGCGAACTGGTAGACGACTACTTTTTTGCCGGTTAGGCGATTCTTGCCGCTGGCTAGTTCCCTGGCCAGGGCCTGGCGGCTGGCGTGGGCGCCGCCGGCATCGAGGGCTAGCTTGTCTACCGGTTGTTGGAGGTAGTAGCTGAGTTGCTCGGCGAGGCCGGCTCCGGCTCCCCAGCCGAGGCGGTCTACGGCATAGATGTTGGCGAAGCTGTCGCCTAGTAGAAGAACCTGGGCGTTGGGGTCGGCTCTCCATGGTCGGCCTTCGAAGGTGAGGATCCGCTGGGTGGTCACCTGCTCGTTGGTGAAGAGTTGCTGGCCGGCCGGTAGATGGAGCATGGTTGCTATGTCGCCGATGTTCTCCACCACGACCTTGCGACGCAGATAACCGGTGTCTGGCGATGTTTCGAACTGGGTGAATTCTTGGACCCGTCTCGCCAGCTCGCGGGCCGCGAGCTCCATCGCCTCGGGGGTCCAGTGGGTGTCGGCGCGGAGATACTGCGGCAGGCCGGTGTCGCCGGCGGCGGTGGCCAGTAGCGGCCCGACGTCGACCACAGCTATGCCGCTCCTCTCCAGCTCCTCGATAAACCGTACGTAGGAGGGATTGTTCAGGGGCATCCCGTCGGCGTCGCGCGGGGAGAGCTGCCCCGGTTGGAGCATGGGTTTGACCGGGGTGGGCAGGACCAGCAGCCGGATTCCACGCGTGGCCAGCTGCCGGTGGAGGTCGGCGATTGCCGCGATCGGATCGGGTTGTGGTGGGGGGTCCCACTGGTCGCCGCTTCGTGCGCGGCCTCTCAGGATCTCGGGCTCGAGGAATCCTCGACCGGTGACGTAATCGACATCCGGGCGGTAGAAGAGCCAGCCGTCACGTCCCAGATAGGCCTGCTCGTTGCCGACCCCGAGTCTCGAGGTCATGAACCGCTGCACCGGTGGCAGCAGCCGTTGGCGCA
>JBAUDS010000298.1:0-5794 GCA_049678185.1 Thermoanaerobaculia bacterium | reverse complement strand
GCGACTCTATGGCAAGCGCCTCGGTGTCATCGCTCAACAGAAGGCTCCTGAGACCTACACTCTTCGCCAGGTGGACCCTTTTCTGCCCTTCAACCTGACGGCGGCCTACCGCAAGCTCAATGCGATGGATCCCGCCGTGGATGTGGGCGGTTCGGCCAACAAGTGGGGTGGCTCGGGTGAGATCGGAGGCTCGCCACGTCTCACCGGCACCAAGCTCGACCCGGTGGATATCGCCGAGGCGCTCCACCTTTCCTATCACCGTCCCGAACTTCGCCAGCGTCTCGGTGCCGCGTTGCAAGCCTTCGCCCTTGCCAGCGTGACCATGCTGGCCGGTTGGCTGGCCGCCGCCTGGGGCACTCTCGAGCCGTTGGGGGCCGTCCAATTGCTCGCCCACCGTTGGCGAGGGTTCCTGGTTCTCAGTCTGACCGCTTCGGTGCTGATCCTGCTGGCCCTGGCGCGCGGCAGAAGCCGCCGTCTTTACGGCTTCCAGTTGCCCGAAGGTCGAGACTGGCTCAAATTGACACCGGCCGTGATCCTGGGGGCGCTTCTCGGTGGAATGTGGGCCTGGCGATCAGGGGCGCCCCCCGCTGCGGTGACCGGCGAGGATCTGTTGGTCTGGGTGGCCTTTCCCCTGCTGGCCGAGATCGTTTTTCGAGGCCTGGCCCACGGTGTGCTGGTGCGGAGCTTCGACAGCCAACATGCCGGTGGTCGGTGGTTCCTATCCTGGCCGGTCGCGCTTTCGGGCGCGTACTATGCCTTGTGGACTCTGCCCTTGGGACTCCATCTCATCTCACCCCTCGGTCGGCCGGGGACCGCATTCTCGGTTCTGCTGCTCACCTTTGCTGCGCTTGTCGCCGGGTTTGCTCTCGGCATGGTGCGCGAGCGATCGGGCAGCCTCGTCGCCTCGCTCGGGTTTCACTACCTCGGTCTGGCGACGGCTCTGGCGACCCTGTACTTTTGGCAATAGGGGGCGCCACTGGTAAAGCAAGATGATCGAGTGCACTCGACGGATCAGGTTCTGTGCCGGTCACCGGGTCTGGAAGCACGAAAGCAAATGTGCCTGGCTCCACGGCCATAACTACGTTGCCTTCTTTCACGCTGCGGCTTCCGAGCTCGACGAGCTGGGTCGGGTGATCGATTTCTCGGTACTGGCCGAGCGTTTGGGTGGCTGGATCGACGAGCATTGGGATCACGGTTTTATCCTCCACCGGGAAGACGAGGAGGCGAGGACCGCTGTCGAGAAGGTGGCGGGGCAGAGGCTCTTTCTGCTCGACGCCAACCCGACGGCGGAGAACCTGGCCGATTATCTGCTGCGGGTGGTGGCGCCGCACGCACTCGCCGGGACCGGGGTCCAGGTCGTCAAGGTCGTCCTTTGGGAGTCGGAGAGCTCGTTCGCCGAGGCGCGGTTGTGAAGCGCTACCAGGTGAACGAGATCTTCTTCAGCCTGCAGGGCGAAGGGGTACGGACGGGTACGCCCAACCTCTTCCTGCGTCTGTCCAAGTGCAATCTGTCCTGTGCGGTCGAGAGCCACGGATTCGATTGCGATACCGAGTTCGAGTCGGGTCGCGAGCTGGAGTTGGAGCAGATCGTAAGCGAGTTGCAGACCTTGACCCTCACCTGCGACTGGATCGTGCTCACCGGCGGTGAGCCGGCCCTCCAGGTCGACGGGGTGCTCATCGACGGCCTGCATGCCGCCGGGTTCAAGCTGGCGATCGAGACCAATGGGAGCGTGGAGCTGCCACCCGGGCTCGACTGGGTGACGGTCAGCCCCAAAGTGGCCGAGCACGCCATCCGGCAGCGGACCGCGAACGAGGTCAAATACGTGCGGGGCTATGGACAGGCCATACCCGAGACCGTGGTGGAGGCCAGCCATTACCTGATCTCACCGGCCTTCGACGGTCTTCATCTCGAGCGCAGAACCCTGGATTGGTGTCTGCGGTTGGTGCAGGAGAACCCGCCCTGGCGGCTGTCGGTGCAGGTCCACAAGCTGTTGGGGATCAGATAGCCGCGGGCCCACCCGGCCCTGTCCCAAGGGATAGTCCCCGCACCTACCCTTTCTGAGGTTCCCCGGAAACCTCTCTCTCGGCTATACTTAGCCTACCAATCACGAATCCGAGGACATTTCCAAGAGCGTATTGAGCCCGTGACCGGTGTAGACACAAATCGCACGAATCAGCTACCGCGAGAGATCCTGGCTCGCGCCTGGCGCCAGCTTCGACGCTCGAAGCCACACAGTGTGCTGGCACTCATCGCGGGACCGGCGCTGGTTGCCCTGGTGGTGCTCTACCACGCCTTTCTGCTCTGGCAGCGGGTCGCCGACCTGACACTGCTCGAGCCGGCGGTGGCTGTCAGGTGGTTGGCGACCTTGCTTCTTCTGCTGGGGCTCTTCCGCCTTCACCACAGAGGCGTCCCTCTGATCTGGGGCAGAAAGGCGCTCGTCTTCTGGCTGCTCGTTCTACTACTGCACGTGAGCTTCTATGGACCTCTCGCCGAGGGCGTAGAAGCCAGTTTCGATATTCACGGCGCCGGTTTGATGTTGGCGCTCCCGGCGACGGTCGTGGTTAGTTCCCTGGCGGCCGTCTGTCTTGCCCTGCTGGTGAGATTCCTGGGAGTGCTACCTGTCCTGGCGCCGCCCACCTTTTCGCCTCTCGACGCTCCAGGCGGTCCGTCTCAGCCGGCCGGTTGGACGCTCCAACTGGCCTGTCGGCCACCCCCCGCGTAGTCCCACCTCGGCTGCCTTCGATCGGAGAGCCCAACCGGCTGTCCGCATCAAAAAGGGTAGCCGCCCAGCTGAAAGTCCGCCTCTGAAGAGACGGACCTCGGTCACCACGGTTTGAAGCTGGACGCTCCATCGCGCGGCCGCGGCAACCGCCCCAGCCCGCACCAACATAGGACTTTGGACAAGGGACCAAGATCTGGAGCACTAAATTGGATTTTGAGACTATTCACCGCACGGTGCTGCACCTGCCGGTCATCACGACTGTCTGTGCAGTCATCTTCAGTTGGCAACTGTTTTCCCGCTATCGAGCCAAAGGAGGGGGACTTCACCTCCTCTGGTGGGGTATCGGCATGGTCACCTACGGCATCGGTACTTTCACCGAGGCTCTCACTACCATTCGAGGTTGGGATCCCATGGTCTTTCGCCTCTGGTATGTCGCCGGGGCCTTTCTCGGCGGCTACCCCCTGGCACAGGGCTCGATCTATCTGCTCATGAAGCGGAAGTTTGCCGATCGGTCCGCCTGGATCGTCAGCAGCCTGATCGCCGTCGCCTCGATACTGGTATTTCTCACACCGCTCGATGCCTCGTTGGCGGAGGCCCACCGGCTGTCCGGCAAGGTTATCGAGTGGCAGTGGATCCGCATGATCAGCCCGTTCATCAACCTCTACTCGGTCGCCTTCCTGGTTGGCGGCGCCGTTGTGTCGGCCTGGCGTTTTCGCAAGGCACCACAGCTGCGGCATCGCTATCTGGGAAACATTTTGATCGCGGTGGGGGCGATCTTGCCGGGCATCGGCGGCTCTCTTACCCGTGCTGGATATGTGGAGGCCCTCTACATCACCGAGTTGATAGGGCTTCTGTTCATCTATGGGGGCTACCGGCTCAACGTCTATGGCAGGGCTCCGGTATCTGCCGGAGCCATGGTCGAGCCCCAGGTTCAAACTCTAGAAAGGATCGAATCATGACGCTTCGAAATTTGCTACTCGCTCTGGCAATAGTCCTGGTGGTTGTGGCGGCGCCATTGGCGGCGCTGGCTGACGAGAGCGCAGAGGCTGCGGTCGAAGCGACCGCAACCACTGCGGCCGACCAGGATTCAGGGTCGGATCAGACAGACGAAGGCGACGAGGACGAGGGCGAGGAGGACGAAGACATGGAGTCTTTCTTCGCCACCACGACTGTGACCGCTACCGGCAGGAAGGAGAGTGCCTTTGCCATCTCTACACCGGTGTCCGTGGTCACCTCCGAACAGATCGAACAGCGGTTGCCCGACAACCCCGTTGACCTCATCAGGGATCAGCCGGGAGTGGATGTCAACGGCGTGGGGCCAAATCAAATGCGACCCATCATCCGCGGTCAGCGCGGCCTCAGGGTGTTGTTCATGGAAAACGGGCTGCGGATGAACAATGCGCGTCGGCAGTCCGACTTTGGCGAGATCCCGGGTCTGATCGATCTGGACAGCGTTGCAACGGTGGAAGTGGTGCGCGGACCCTCTTCGGTCCTCTATGGCACCGACGCCATCGGCGGTGTGCTCAACTTGGTGAGCAAGACACCGGCCTACGGTGACGGCTCCCGGCTGGGTGGCTCGGTGGGGCTGCGGTATGCGACAGCGGCCGAGATGGGGCGCGGAAATGTGAACCTCGACGGTCGCCAGGGGAAGTTCTCCTTCAATCTGGGTCTGACCTATCGGGATGCCAGTGCCTACGATGCACCTTCAGGGACTTTCGGTGACATCAAGCTCGACCAGGACACCCTGGTCAACGACACCGGGCTCACCGATAACTCCTTCTTTGGATATGTGGGGTACGAGGTCAACGAGCGCCATCTGGTCTCCTTCCGCTTCAACCGGTATCGCGCCGACGAGACCGGATTTGGTTGGGTCGATCCGACGGCCTATGGCGACAGCGACGACTTCCTGCTGCAGATCCTCTATCCCTTCCAGGACTTCGACCGCTTTACTCTCGGCTGGATCGGTTCGGGATTGCAGAGCGCCGTGGCCGACACCGCCGAAGTCCAGCTCTACTACCAGGACAACGAGCGCGAGCTGGCCAACAACATCGATATCAACATCGGGCCGATCTTTCCGGGAGCACCCAACTCTTCGGTGGCAATCAACAGTCTCAACTTTACCGACCTCGAAACCTGGGGCACTCGGGCCGAGCTCATCAAGCTGGCGGGCCAGAAGCACGTGCTCACCTACGGCGCCGAGCTCTTCCAGGATGATTCGTTCAACACCGATAACTCGGTGACGACGACGTTTATCCGGTTCCCGTTTCCACCGTTCGAGATTGAAGATGTCGAGACCGACGACTTGGCCAACACGCCCAACGCCGAGAACACCAGCTATGGTGTTTTCATCCAGGACGAGATCTCGATTACCGATCGCTTCAAGGCGACGATCGGCGCCCGCTACCAGGATGTCTCGACCGATGCCAAGCCGACCCCGGGCTGGGACATCTCGGGTCTCGACTTTGCGGACAGCTCGCTGGTGGGAGCACTCAACCTCATCTACAGCGTCACCCAGAACCTGAATGTCTTCGGTTCCTACGGCACCGCCTTCCGAGCGCCGAATATCGTCGAGCGGCTGTTCAACGGACCGACACCGGAAGGGGAGGGTTACCAGATCCTCAATCCCCTCCTGGTCTCCGAAGAGAGCGACAATATCGACATCGGCCTCAAGTACCTGCGGCGCAACGCCATGTTCGAGCTGGTCTTTTTTCGCACCGAGATCGACAACGGAGTGATCCAGGATTTTCTTAGCCAAGAGGAGATCGACGCGCTGCCGCCGGATGTCCAGGATGACATCGAGAACTCAGGGGCTCGCTTCGTAGTCCAGCAGCGCAACATCGACAAGGTGCGCACCGAGGGCTTCGAAGGGATCGTCGGCTATCGCTTTAGGAACGGAGTCTCGCTGGGTGGCAACTACATGGACCTGACCGGAGAGCGAATCGACAGCGACAACCAGCCCACCGGTGACACGGTCAACAACAAGCTGAGTGCCTACGTTCGCTACGACCAGCCCAAGGGTCGATTCTGGGTCGAGTGGCGGGTCCGCCACAACTTCAGCCAGCCATCGACCGT
>JBAUDS010000297.1:0-2252 GCA_049678185.1 Thermoanaerobaculia bacterium | reverse complement strand
CTGGACGTTGCTGGCGTGTTTGAGCAGGCCGGTGTTGCCGGCCGCGAGCGCCGGGGCGGCAAAGCGGAAGACCTGCCAGTAGGGGAAGTTCCAGGGCATCACGGCCAGCACGACCCCCAACGGCTCGAAGGCCACGTAGCTCCTTGTCGCGTCGGTCTCGACCGGCTCGGGGGCGAGAAAGCTCTCGCCGTTCTCGGCGTAGTAGCGGCAGACCCAGGCGCACTTGTCGACCTCGGCCCGTGCCTGCACGATGGGTTTGCCCATCTCACGCACTATGAGCTCGGCGTGGTGATCTCTGTCCTGCTCGAGAACGGCTGCCGCCGCCGTCAGCAGACGGCTCCGCTCGGCGAACGGCGTCTCGCGCCATGACTGGAAGGACTCGTGAGTCGCACCGACGACCTCTTCCACTTCATCGCTGGTCATCTCGGTGTAGCTGGCGATCTCCTCGCCGGTGGTCGGGTTGATGCTTACCAAGGTCATTTCGTTTGTCCTCCGTCATCTTTGCCTCGCGTTCCCTCCCACCCCGGCCGGCACGGAGGCCGGCCGCTTCGGCCCCCACGCGCCCCTGCGGGCCTGTTCAACTCGCGGCCACCGCCAAACAGATCGCCAGCACAGTGTTGGTGCTCAGATTCCACATTACATTGGCGCCGAGTGCGGGGATGGGCACCGGCTCTGCGGGGGTTTTGAGAGCCCATCGTGCTGGGGCGAGGAGCAGCAGGCTGGGGAGCATGGCGAAGAGCGACAGCACCGGGAGATGGCCGAGTGCTACCGCGCCGGCGATCGAGGCCGGGGTCAGCAGGCCGAGGAGCACATAGAGACGTGCCGCCCTTGGACGACCGAGCAGGAGCAAGAGGCTTCGCCGGCCGCCGGCCCGATCGGCCTCCTCGTCCGGGAACTCGTTGAGCAGCAGCAAATTGAAGGTCATGAAGAAGGCCGGTAGCGAGGCGGCGATGGCCGCCGATCCCAGGTTTCCCGCCTGCACCATGGCCGTGCCTATGACTGGCAAGGCCCCGAGACCAAGCCCGGCGAAGAATTCACCCACGTTAGTGGCGAGCCAGAAAGTCGGTGTAGCCGAGGGTGGCGACGGCTCCCAGCAGGAAGATCGGCACCATTCTCCAGCCAAAGGCCCCGAGAAAGTAGACACCAACCGCCAACCCGGCCAGGGCACCGGTAGCCGCAACCCCCAGACCCTCATGTGGGCGCAGCACCCCGCTGGGCAGGGTGCCGCTGCCGCCACTGAACGGGGTGCGCACGGTCTCGAGATCGATGCCACGGCGGAAATCACTCACCTCGTTGAGGGCATTGACCGCGGCATGAAGCCCCAGCAAGCCGACCAGGGCAAGGAGAGTGTGAAAGAGGTTGAAGTCCCCGTCGAAGGCGGCCGCTGCGGCGCCGGCCGCCACCAGTGTGAACGGCAGCAGGAGGAAGTTGGCCCTCGCTACCCCGGCGTACCCTTTGAGGTTTACGCCCGCCCTAGTCTTCTTCCCACTCGTCACCCAGGCAGATCCCCATTTCTCGGGCTGTACACAGAATGTCGGAGTCGAGCGGCACCGTTTTCATCCGCCGGGTGGCGACCTCGAGCGGTACCGTCTTGACGTCTGGTGGGTCGAGAGCCACCATGACACCCGATTCGCCCTCGGCAATCACCCGCACGGCCGCGGCGCCAAAGCCGAGGGCCAGGATACGGTCGCGGGGCGTCGGGGTCCCACCCCGCTGCAGGTGACCGAGCACGAGGCTGCGGGTCTCCTTGCCGGTCTTCTCCTCGATCTGTTGCGCGACCTGCTCCGCTATCCCCCCCAGCACCACTTCGCGACCGACCTCCTTTGGCCCCTTGGTGACCATCTCGCCGCCCACCGGCATGGCCCCCTCGGCCACCACGGCGATGGCGAAATGCCGGCCACGAGCCTCCCGATCGAGGATCTTGCGACAGACGATGTCGATATCGAAGGGGATCTCGGGGATGAGCGCCACGTCGGCGCCGCCGGCTATCGTGGTGTGGAGCGCGATCCAGCCGGCGTAGCGCCCCATCACCTCCACCGTGAACACCCGTTGATGGGCCTCGGCGGTGGAGTGGAGGCGGCCCACGGCGTCGGTGGCCACGGTGACGGCGGTATCGAAACCAAATGTGACCAGGGTGCCCTGGAGATCGTTGTCGATGGTCTTGGGGACACCGACAATCGACATCCCCTTGGCTTCCAGCTGCTGCGCGATGCGCATCGAGCCGTCGCCACCGATGGCGATCAGGGCGTCGA
>JBAUDS010000296.1:0-5428 GCA_049678185.1 Thermoanaerobaculia bacterium | reverse complement strand
CCCTAGTATTCCCCTTCTGACCGACCCTCCGGGTCCGGACTTTTCCTCTGTAGATCAGTGGTAGAGCGGTCGGCTGTTAACCGATTGGTCGGGGGTTCGACTCCCTCCCGAGGAGCCAACAACAACGGCCGCCGGCGACACACCCGGCGGCCTTTTCTAACTAGTATTGCTGAGTGATGGCTATGACGGCCGGTTTTGAGGACGCGACCCCGGCGGCGGCGGTCGAAGAGCTGATGGAGAGCGAAGGGGCTCGCATCTACGCTCTCGGCCTGAGGCTTTGCCGGGACCGCAGCGCGGCCGAAGATCTGGCGCAAGAGACCTTCCTCCAGGCCTTTCGCAAGTGGGACCAATTCGAGGGCCGCTCCGAGCCCTCCACCTGGCTCTACACCATCGCCGGGCGGATCTGTCAGCGCTGGGGCCGGCGACGCTCGGGTGAGCCGCGTCGGATGGAGTCGCTGAGCGAGCTGCTGCCCTCGGGGGAGAGCACGGTGGCCGCCCTGCCCGCCGGGGAGCAAGACGCCCTCGACGAGCAGATCGAGAGCGAGACCCGGATGAGGGTCGATGCCGCCCTGGCCGGTCTGCCGGTGAAATTCCGCCTTCCCCTGGTGCTCAAGGACATCGCCGAGCTGTCGACAGCCCAGGTGGCGGAGATCCTGGGAGTCAAGCAGGCGACCGTAAAAACCCGGGTGCACCGCGCCCGACTGGCGCTGCGCAAAGAGCTGGCGGAGTCACTACCCAGACGCCCGGCGGCCCCTCCGGACCACTCGCGGCAGGTCTGTCTCGACCTGCTCGAGGGCAAGCAGGAGGCCCTCGATCGCGGGGTGGCATTCCCCGTAGCACCCGCTGAGCTCTGCACCCGCTGCCGGTCCCTCTTCGCCACCCTCGATCTGACCTACGACGCCTGCCGGCATCTGGGCGACGTCGAGCTGCCGGCCGAGCTGCGGCGGTCGATCCTCGAGCAGACCCGGTCCTGAGGCCCCCGTCTCTTCCTCCGGGCGCCGGGCGTGGGAGTCCATCGGCAGAGCTTCTATCCAAAGCGGCTTTGGGTTAGATTACGTAGACATAGAGAGCCACCGTTCCTCGCTCTTTGGCGTGGATTTGACTTGAAAAGGGGACCCCACATGTCGGATTTCCGTCGTGCAAGCCTTATCAGCGTCGCCAAGAGGTCCAGTCACCCGGCTCGGAGCGCTCGATTGCTGTTGGCCGGTGTCCTGCTCCTGGGTGGCGCGATTGAATCTGTCCACGGCCAGACCCTGGTCATCAACGAGATCGACTACGACCAAGCGTCGACCGATACCGCCGAGTTCGTCGAGATCAAGAATACGATGAGCTCGAGCATCAATCTGAGTATGTTCTCGCTCGAGTTCGTCAACGGTAACGGAACCACCGTCTACGACACCATCAACCTACCAAACGTGGATCTGGCTGCCGGTGACTATTTCGTGGTCTGTGCCAACGCCGCGACAGTGGCCAACTGCGATCTCGACGACTCGCCCGATACGAACTTCATCCAGAACGGTGCTCCCGATGCGGTGGCACTCCTTCAAGGCATCGTCATTATTGACACGGTCAGCTACGAGGGCGATACTGGAGTCCCCTACACCGAGGGTTCTGGCAGTGGGCTGGCAGACAGCTTTTCTGCCAGTGCTTTGGGCATTTCCCGATTTCCGGACGGCACCGACACCAACCAGAACAATGTCGATTTCTCGCAGCGCTGCATCACCCCGGGGGAGGCCAACGCAACCGCTGATACTGCTTGCTCCGCACCGGCGACGCCGCCGGTGGTGATCAACGAGATCATGCAGAACCCGTCGGCGGTCTCGGACTCGAACGGTGAGTGGTTCGAGATCTTCAACCCGAACTCCGCCGCCGTCGACATCGACGGCTGGACGATCGAAGACAACGGCACAAACATCCACGTGATCGACAACGGAGGTCCTCTCCTCATCCCGGCCGCAGGTTTTGTCGTGTTGGGGATCGATGCGGATAGCGTCACCAATGGCGGGGTGACCGTCGACTACGAGTATTCCAACTTTTTTCTGAGCAACGGCGACGACGAAGTCGTGCTGCTCGACAAGTCTCTGAACGAGATCGATCGGGTGGAGTGGGATGGTGGCCCGAGCTTCCCAGATCCGACCGGTGCGTCAATGTCACTCGAGGACCCAGCGTTAGATAACAACACGGGTGCCAACTGGTGCGAAGCCAGCACTCCGTTTGGCGATGGGGACTCCGGCACGCCGGGTGCGGAGAACACCTGTGGGACCGGCGGACCGCCGTTCGGGGTGTGCGGCGACGAAGCCACATTTATCCACGAAGCGCAGGGCTCGGGTCCGGTCAGCCCGATTGTCGGCGCCACGGGGGTGGTGCTCGAAGGGGTGGTGGTCGGCGACTTCCAGGCTACCAACCAGCTTGGTGGTTTCTTTCTGCAGGAGGAAGACACCGATCACGACGCCGACCCGACAACCTCCGAAGGCATCTTCGTGTTCGATAACGGCTTTGGTGCGGACGTGGACGAGGGCGACGTGGTGCGGGTGCAGGGCGACGTCAACGAGTTCTTCGGGCTCACCGAGCTCAACAACGTCAGCAAGCTGACGGTGTGCAGCGGAAACCCGCCCGCCACGGCGGCGCTGGTGACCCTGCCGGTCGCGTCGCTGGACGATTGGGAGACTGCCGAGGGCATGCTCGTCACCATCTCGCAGACCCTGTACGCCTCCGGCAACTTCGATCAGGGGCGCTTTGGCGAAGTCGAGTTGTCGGTGGGCGGGCCGCTAGACACCCCGACCAACGTGGTGGCGCCGGGCGCGCCTGCACTGGCGTTGCAGGATCTCAACAACCGAATGCGGATAGAGCTCGACGACGGCAGCGTGGCGCAGAACCCGCTGCCTCTGCCCCCTTACATCGGGGCCGGCAACACGCTGCGGACGGGCGACACCATTCCGGGTCTGACGGCAGCCCTGAGCTTCGCCTTCGGGACCTATGAGCTGCATCCGGTCGATCCGGTGACCTTCACGCGGGTAAACGTTCGTACCGGCCCGCCGATCGTCGGTGGTGTGGTGACCGTGGCCGCTTTCAACGTGCTGAACTACTTCACCACGCTCGACGACTCGGGGCCGATCTGCGGCCCGCTCGGCGACCAGGGTTGCCGGGGTGCCGACAACACTTTCGAGTTTGACCGTCAGCGCGCCAAGCTTGTGGCAGCGATCAGCAACCTGGATGCCGACGTGGTCGGGCTGATCGAGCTCGAGAACCACCTGTTCGATGATCCAATAGCCGATCTGGTAGACGGGCTCAACGACGCGGTAGGAGCTGGGACATACGCCTACGTTCCGACCGGAGCCATCGGCAGCGACGCCATCCGTGTGGGTTTGATCTACCAGCCGGCTGCGGTTTCGCTGGCCAGTCCTTACACGGTGCTCGATTCGTCGGTGGATCCGATGTTCAACGACGACAAGAACCGGCCGGTGCTGGCACAGTCGTTTCAGGTGGGCTCGAGTGGGCTGGTATTCACCGTTGCTGTCAACCACTTGAAATCGAAGGGCTCACCCTGCGACGACGTTGGCGATACCGACGCCGGTGACGGTCAGGGCAACTGCAATGGAGTCCGCACCGACGCCGCCGCGGCGTTGGTGAGCTGGCTCTCGATGGATCCGACTGGGAGCAGCTCCAACGACTTCTTGATCCTCGGCGACCTGAACGCCTACGCTCAGGAGGACCCGGTCACGACGATCGAGGTGGCCGGCTACAACGACCTCATCGAGGCCTTTCTGGGCACGGGGTTTGCGGCCGGGGCCTACTCGTTCAACTTCATCGGCGAGTCCGGCTATCTGGATCATGCATTGTCGAGTCCGAGCATGACGGCGAACGTGACAGGCGTGGGCTTCTGGCACATCAACGCCGATGAGCCGCGGGCGCTCGACTACAACGACTTCAACCAGCCGGCGCTGTTCAGCCCCGATGAATTCCGTTCCTCTGACCACGATCCGGTGGTTGTCGGGCTCTTTGGCGACGGTGACGACGACGGTGTGCTCGATCCGGTGGATGTCTGCCCGGGTACCGTGATCCCCGAGTCGGTTCCGACGAAGAGTCTGGGGACTAATCGCTGGGCGCTGGTGGACGACGATGGGATCTTCGACACCAAACCGCCAAACGGCAACGGTCCGGGCGACAGCTTCACCATCGGTGACACGGGCGGTTGCTCCTGCGAGCAGATCATCGAGGCACTGGGTCTGGGCAAGGGGCACGAGAAGCACGGCTGCAGCGTGGGGGCGATGCGCAACTGGGTGGACCTGGTGAATCCCCAGGACAGGTGTGATGGGGTTGGGGAGGAGGGCCTCTTCAGCCCCTTCGGGCGCTGCCGGAAAAAGAGAAGTGACTGACGAATACGGAGATTTCCCGTGGCTCTAGCCGATCAAGAATGTGTGCCGTGCAAAGGGGGTGTGCCGCCGTTGAAGGGAGAGGAGCTGACCGAGCTCCACGGGGAGCTGGGTGGTGACTGGCAGCTGATCGATGAGCACCACCTGACCAAGGAGTATCGCTTCCCGAACTTCGTCGATGCCCTGAGGTTTACCAATCTCGTCGGCGAGCTGGCCGAGGCAGTCGGTCACCATCCCGATATCGAGCTGGGCTGGGGTCGTGTCAAGTTGGTCATCTGGACCCACAAGATCGACGGCCTCACGGGCAGCGATTTCATCTGGGCGGCCAAGGCGGATCGGTCGTTTCGGGATGGCGGATTCGCAGCGCACTAGCACCGCGCCGGAATTCGACGAATCGTCATCCGGTTGATTCGGATAGAGAGCCTCTCGGTTTCAGGGGCTGGAGCCTGCCATGGATGTGGAGATCGTTCGCGACTCGAGCGTGGTGCCGACGCGCTTCTGGCACCGGCTGGAGGACGACCGCATCCAGTGTGATCTCTGCCCACGCTTTTGCAAGCTGCGCGAGGGTCAACGGGGACTCTGTTTTGTGCGCGGTCGCCTCGACGATCAGATCGTGCTGACGACCTACGGCCGCTCCAGCGGCTTCTGTATCGATCCGATCGAAAAGAAGCCCCTCAACCACTTCCTGCCCGGTACCCCCATCCTCTCGTTCGGCACCGCCGGCTGTAATCTGGCCTGCAAGTTCTGCCAGAACTGGGACATCTCCAAGTCGCGGGAGTTCGACACTCTCGCCGACCAGGCCTCACCCGAGGTGATCGCCCGGGCGGCGCACGAGCTCGGCTGCCGGAGTGTCGCCTTTACCTACAACGATCCGGTGATCTTTCTCGAGTACGCGGTCGATGTCGCCGCGGCTTGCCACGAGCTGGGGGTGCTGACGGTGGCGGTCACCGCGGCCGAGATCTGCCCCGAGCCGCGGGCGGAGCTCTTTGCCGCCATGGACGCCGCCAACGTCGATCTCAAGGCCTTCAGCGAGCGTTTCTACCGCGAAGTCTGTG
>JBAUDS010000295.1:0-3284 GCA_049678185.1 Thermoanaerobaculia bacterium | reverse complement strand
GGGCTCACCGGAACGGAGCCATAAAGTTTCCCGCGTAGTGGAGGGGAGCCCCCGGAGGTTCCGAATCCGGGCCACAAGAGACGCCCAGGTAACTCCCCCTATCGGCCGGCTGATATTCTCCAGGCATCATGCGACGCCTCCGATTGACCACCGCCGGCGAAAGTCACGGACCGGGGCTCACCGCCATCCTCCAGGGTCTACCAGCGGGTCTCGAGGTCGATATCGATTTCATCCAACAGGAGCTCGCGCGGCGTCAGCACGGCTTTGGCCGCGGCCGGCGGATGCAGATCGAGCAAGACCAAGTCGAGATCCGCGGCGGTGTCCGTGGCGGCGTCACCCTGGGCTCCCCGATCGGTCTCTGGATCCCCAATCGCGACTTCGAGAACTGGCGTGGGGTGATGGATCCGGGCGAGCTGGATGCGGACAAGACCGAGCAGCGTCGGCTGCGCTCACCGCGACCGGGTCACGCTGATCTCGCCGGCGGTCTCAAGTACCTCCGTCGGGATCTGCGCGACGTGCTCGAGCGCGCTTCGGCCCGCGAGAGTGTCGCCCGGGTGGCGGCCGGGGCATTTGTCAAGCTGCTGCTGGCGGAGCTCGGCATCGAGATCCGCAGTGGCGTCCGCTCTCTCGGACCGATCGGGGTGGACCGGCCGACACCGACCTGGGAGGAGATTCTCACGGTAGACGACGCGTCGCCGCTGCGGGCCATCCATCACGATCTCGAAGATCAGATGGTCGCGCTGGTCGAGCAGATGAAAGACGAAGGGGACACGCTCGGTGGAGCGGTGACCGTCATCGCCCACGGCGTCCCGGCCGGTCTGGGCGCCCACGTTCACTGGGACGAGAAGCTCGACGGCCGGCTCACCCAGGCGGTGATGTCGGTGCCGGCGGTCAAGGCGGTCGAGATCGGCAGCGCTCTTGCTGCCGCGAGCGGACCGGGCAGCAAAGCGCACGACCCGATCGAGCGGGACGACAAAGGGGAATGGCACCGACCCACCAACCGGGCCGGTGGGCTGGAGGGAGGGGTGACCAACGGCGCCGACGTCGTGGTTACCGCCTACAAAAAACCCATTTCCACCCTGCGCAAGGGCATGCAGTCGGTAGATCTGGATACCCTCGAGCCCCGTCTCTCCCAGTACGAGCGCAGCGACGTCACCGCGCTGCCTGCGGCCGGGGTCATCGCCGAAGCCATGGTCGCCCTCGTCCTGGCCGATGCGCTGCTGGAGAAAGTTGGTGGGGACTCCATGACCGAGGTACAGGCCCACTTCGAGGCCACGCGGGCTCAGCAACGACTCTGGCCCAGTGCCTGAGTGCTGCGGGAACCCCCACCCCGGCAGGCACTGAGGCCGGCCGCTGCGTCTGCTAATCGGCCAACCCTGGGTCCCTCACGCTCACAAGCCCTTCCTACCTGTCCATATCCGGTGGAACTCTCCACAATGCAACTGCGCCCGTATTGCTAGACTTGCTCGAGGTGTGGCGTCCCTCGCAGCAACTCGCTGACGTGCCCTGAACAGGCCGAGATGAGCCTCCAACCACAGCAACTGATCAAGATTCTGGTCCGCCAAGGGGTTTTGACCACCGATCAAGCAGATCTGGTCAAGAAAGAAGCGCGTTCGCTCCCCACCGGCAAACGCAACGCCCGCGCCTACGAACAGCGGGCCATAGCCTACGACCTCGTCCTGCGACTCCAGTTCCCCTGCGAAGAAAACCCGGCCGGCATCCTCAGCGAGGTGGAAATCGCCAAGGCGATCTCCCGCGATGCCCAGCTCGAGTTCGTTCGTATCGACCCTCTGGACCTGGATGCCGATCTCATTGAGTCGCGAATCTCCCGCCCCTTTGCCAAGCGCCATCGGATGCTGCCGCTGAATATGGAGGACGGCCGGTTGCGGGTCGCCTGCGCAGACCCTTACGACCTCGAGAGCATCGACTCTTTTCGCCGTATCGTCGAGCGCGATATCGAGCTGGTGGTGGCTTCCGAGCCCGATATCCTGAAGGCCATCAACGAGTTCTACGGTCTTCGCCACTCGGTCAAGCGGGCCGAGAGAGACCTGTCCTCCGGCATCGACCTGGGCAATCTCGAAGCCCTCGTCCGCATGAAGGACGCGTCCGAGATCGAGTCCAGTGATCAGCACATCGTCAACGCCGTCGAGTTCATGCTCCAGCACGCCTACGACACCAGATCCAGCGACATCCACATCGAGCCCAAGCGTGAGGAGAGCCTCGTCCGCTTTCGTATCGACGGTGTCCTCCACGATATCCAGACGGTGCCCAAGATCGTGCATCGAGCGATCGTCAGCCGGATCAAGACCATGGCGCGTCTCGACATCGCCGAGAAGCGGCGCCCGCAGGACGGACGCCTCAAGACCAAGAGGGGGGACAAGGAGATCGAGCTCCGAGTCTCGACCCTCCCTGTGGCCTTTGGCGAGAAGGCGGTCCTGCGAATTTTCGATCCCGAGGTGCTGATGATGGATCTGGCGTCCCTCGGTTTCTACGAGGACGAGTTGGAGCACTTCCACAACTTCATCAACCGGCCGCACGGGATCGTTCTGGTCACCGGTCCCACCGGTTCGGGAAAGACGACAACCCTCTATTCGGCGCTCAAAACCATCGCCAGCCGCGAGATAAATATCTCCACCATCGAAGACCCCATCGAGATGATCTCGACCGAGTTCAACCAGACGGCGGTGCATGTCAAAGCCGGGGTTACCTTCGCCAGCGCTCTGCGGTCCATCCTGCGTCAGGACCCCGACATAATCATGGTGGGTGAGATCCGCGACCCCGAGACCTCCCAGTACTCCATCCAGGCGGCCCTCACCGGACACCTGGTGTTCTCTACGCTGCACACCAACGACGCCGCCGCCTCGATCACCCGTCTGGCCGACCTCGATATCGAGCGCTACCTCATCACCTCGACCCTGGCGGGGACCATGGCCCAGCGTCTGGTGCGCAAGGTCTGTCCCCACTGTGCGGCGGATGACTATCTCACCGACGACGAGGCCACGACCCTCAACCTCGCTGTGCCAAAGGGCAAGAAGATAAAGGTCAGACGTGGCGTCGGCTGCTTCGAATGCCGTAGCACCGGTTACTTCGGCCGCACCGGGATCTTCGAGGTCCTACCCATCACCGACGCCATCAAGCAACTGATCCTACAAGGGGCCGACGCCCCCAAGATCAAACGGGAGGCGGTGAATCAGGGCATGCGCACCCTTCGCCAATCGGCTCTGCGCAAACTAGCCGAAGGGGCAACGACCTACGAGGAAGTAATCCGGGTCACGAGTATCTAG
>JBAUDS010000294.1:0-28319 GCA_049678185.1 Thermoanaerobaculia bacterium | reverse complement strand
GCGACTCGATCAGATAGTGGGCCCGCTCGGGACCGTCACGCTCGACCACCTCCTCGAGCGCATCTTTCCACTCCTGGGTCTCCTGCGGATCGATGTCGCGTTCGTGTCGGCTCTCTTCGGCGTCCGTCGTCATACGGCTCAGACCTCGCTTCCCATCGGATGCGGTCTGCCAGCACCCGTCATTCGCAGCAAAACCCTGCTGTCAACCGCGAAACGTCCGCGTATTGTACGTCACGGGGTTGGCGGGTGTTGGGGGCTTGGGTGACGAAGCGGCCGACCTCCGTGCCGGCCGAACCCTCCGCTACATCACGGCCTTCATCGGCGCCAACTCCCCGGCCTTGATGGCCACCGCCAAGGCTCTGACCTGGGGCAGGACCCGAAAACCGAAGTGGATCGCCGTCTGCACCTTGTTGTGGTAGAAGGCGGCATCGCTGTCCGACGCGAGCAGCTCCTGGTAGGCGTCTTCATCCCCGGCATCCACTCCCCGTGCCTCCAGAATCGTCTGCAGCGCGCTGCGGGCGAGGAACGCCTGGTCGAGAAGATAGTGGGCGGCCAATGTATTACCCATCATGTCGAGAAACGGCACGGCGTTGAGTAACATCACCAGCATCGCATCCGAGCGCTTGCCGAGACCGGTGGTCACCTCGCCGATCTCCCCGAGAGCTTCACCCAGCAGCGCACCGACCTCGTCGAGCTCGGGGTCGTTTCTCAGCTTCTTGACGGTGGCACCGACCAGACCGAGGAGCTCGCGAACGGCGTCGCCGTCGCGCAACCGCATCTTCCGACCCACGAGATCAAGCGCCTGGATTCCATTTGTCCCCTCGTAGATCGAGGCGATCTTGGCGTCGCGTAGATACTGCTCGGCCGGGTAGTCCCGGGTGTATCCGTAGCCGCCAAAGACCTGAAGACACCACTCGGTGACCCGGAATCCCCAGTCGGAGGCCCACGCCTTGCAAATCGGCGTGAGCAACTCGACATAGGACTGAAAGCGCTCCCTTTCTTCTCCTTCAGCCACGTGGGACATGTCGATGTAGTAGGCGGACTGGAGAAGGAGTGCCCGCATCGCCTGGACATAGGCACCGGAAGTCAAGAGCATCCGCCGCACATCCGGATGCTCGACGATAGCGACCGGTGGTGCCTCCGGGTCCGCAAACTTGGACCAGTTTCGGCTCTGAATACGCTCTTTGGCAAAAGCGAGCGCCGCCTGGTGGGCAGCCCCGGCGACGGCCGCCCCCTGCAGGCCCACTTCCAGCCGCGCGGAGTTCATCATCTGGAACATCATCTTCATGCCCTTGTTCTTCTCGCCCAGCAGGTATCCCTCGCAGTTGCCGTTCTGGCCAAACAGCATTGAACAAGTAGGAGACCCGTGGATGCCCAGCTTGTGCTCGATACCGCCGCAGACGACGTCGTTTGACTCGCCGAGGCCGCCATCGGGATCGACCCGGATCTTGGGCACGACAAAAAGGGACAGGCCTCTGGTGCCGGACGGCGCATCCGGAAGCCGCGCCAATACGGTGTGGATAACGTTGTCGGTCAGGTCGTGATCACCGTAGGTAATAAAGATCTTCTCTCCAGAGATCAAATAACGACCATTCTCCTGTTCGACCGCCCTGGTCACCGAAGCCCCCACGTCGGAGCCGGCGCTCGGCTCGGTGAGACACATGGTGCCCGTCCATTGGCCTGAGTAGAGTTTCTCGCAGAAGAGGCCGCGCATCTCGTCGGTGCCGAAGTCCTCGATGAGCTCGGACGCCCCTCGAGTCAACAGCATCACCAGCGAGATAGAGAGATTTGCGCCGGCAAAGAGCTCGTTGGCGACCGTACCCACGACATGGGGCAATCCGAGCCCACCGACATCGGAGTTGTTCACGCTGCCGATCCAACCCCCTTCGGCAAGGGTTTTGTAAGCCGGGCCAAAGGGCTCCGGCACGGTTACCTTGGCGTCCACGAGCTTGCAGCCGCTCCGGTCTCCCTCCTCGTTGGTGGGTGCCAACTCCTCCTGGGCGATTTTCAAGGCCTCGGTAACGACCATCTCTACACTGTCGCGATCCCAGTCGGCAAATCGGTCGGCTTCCAGAAGCCTTTCCGTCGGCAACCACTCGAACAGCTGGAAGATCACGTCCCGAAGATCGACGTCGTAGTCCACGGCTGGGCTCCTTTCCTGATGCGGAGAATCGACAACTTAGCTGCCGGCGGTGGGTGCCGCCAACTCAGTACCTGGAATCTTACCTCCTCCTCGAGGACCACGCCCCGGTGCAAGGAGTACACCACCGGACTTGCATCCAGACCCCAGATGTGCGAGAAAACGTCTCCTGCGATCTGCGCGCCGTTAGCTCAATGGATAGAGCACTGGACTTCGGATCCAGCGGTTCGGGGTTCGAGTCCCTGACGGCGCGCCACTAATTCTTCACCAAATGCCAGTGACCTTCGTGGTCCAATAATTCGCAGATAGGCGAAGTCAGGGGCTCGCAGCCCGAACCAGCTCATCGATCGCTGAGATCGCGGCTTCCAGTCGGTTGTCGAGTGGACCGCTGATCTCGATGAATTTGAGACGACGATCGATCAGGGCCTGGCGGAAGAGCTGTTGCATCTCTTCGCGTCGGTCACCTCGGTCGCGCTGGTCGCCGTCCGCAACCCACGGCACGTCGATGCCGGCAAGCAGATAGAGCTGGGCAGCGCGCTCCCGCAGCACGTATTCGATCCACCGCGGGCATTTCCCATAGTAGTGGTGGCTGTACACCACCGTGCTGAGCAGATCGGTGTCCTGGATGAGCAGACCCGAGATTTCGGCGGCGAGCTTGATCTCCAGCTCGATCTGGCCGCGGGCGATCGCTTCGACATCCCGGTATTCGGGAGCGGATCGCTTCTCTGCCACGTACTGACGCACGAACTCGGGGACCAACACCGTTGCGTAGTGCTCGGCAAGCGCCTCAGCGAGGGTCGTCTTACCGGTGCACTCGGAGCCGGTGACGACCACCCGGAGCATCAGGCCGCCTCGGTCTCGGGCTGCATGGCGGCTACTCCCATCGATCGACGCCACTCGATAAAGCCCAGAACGGCGAGGCACAAAAAAACCGCGTACAAGCCGGCCGTCGGATAGAGCCCCTTGAACAAAAACATACCGACGTAAAAAACGTCCACCGCCAGCCACACCAGCCAGGCTTCGAGCAGCTTTCGGGTCTGCATCCACTGGGCGACGACACTGAAAGAGGTGAGGACGGAGTCCATGAACGGCAGCGAGGCGTCGGTCAGGTGGCTCAGGGTATATCCGAGGAGTATGCCGGCCAGCGCCCCGATCGTGGCAAGCACCATCCTGGCCCTATTCGAAGTCAGCGACACCTCCAACTCGCCGTGTTCCTCGCCACCGTGAAGCCATGCCCACCAGCCGTAGATGGCGAGCCCGAAGTAGAGAGCCTGCAACCCCATGTCTGCATACAGCCTGGCGTTGTAGAAGACCAGGGCGTAGAGGGTCACGCTCACCATTCCCAGCGGCCAGCACCAGATGACCTGGCGCGTCGTCAGATAGACCGCCGCCAGGGTGACAACGACGGCGAGGAGCTCGATGGAGATCATGACCCTAACCAGAGGCTCAGAGATCGAGCTCCAGCGACACGACGACGTTGCGGGTGGCGAGGGGATAGTAGAAGGGGATGCCGTCGAGCGTGTCTACCCCACCGGTGTTCCGGTTGATGAACTGATAGCTGTAGCCGCTCGGGTACTGATCTTTGTTGTCGAGAAGATTGTTGACGAAGAGGGTGATCTTGGGTTGTGCCGCCGACCACAAGCGACCCAAACCCACCGACGCGCGCAGATCCAGGTTGGTGTAGGCGGGGAGCCGAAACTCGTCGAGACCGGTGTTGTCGAGGTGGGAGTCGGCGACGTAGCGTCCCATCAGCGCCACGCTGGTCTCTCGCCACGCCCACTCGGCCCCCAGATTGATGACTACATCGGGGGTCAACAGGGGCGGCACATCTCCATAGGTGATCGGCTCGCTGCCAATCCACGCCCCCTGCTCGTCGTAGACGTCGTAGAACTGGGTCCACTCGCTGATCCGGTTACGGCTCAGGTTGGCACTGTGGATGAGCGACCAGTTGCTGGCCACCATCCACTCGAGGTCTAGCTCGAAACCCCGCCGGTACGAGTCGTCGACGTTTTGCCGCAGGGGCAGACCGATCTCGGAGAGCTCTCCGGTCAGGGCAATCTCGTTGGTGAACTCCATGGCATAGAGATTGGCCTGCAGCGCCATCCGCGGCGTGTTCAGATCGACACCCACTTCGAAATCGAGCACCTCTTCCGGTTGGACCGCTTCGAGGTCGTGGGGAACCGTGGCGTTGTCCTCACCGAGCAGCAGATCGGTGCGTGAGGGCTCGCGCTGCGCCCTGCCGAGAGAGGCGTAAACACTCATCTGCGGTGAAACCACACGACGAGCGCCGATCTTGGGATCGAAAAAAGCCCAGTCGACCGAGCCGAGATCGATGTCGCCATCGTAGGAAAACTCGGCCCAACGCAGCTGGAGATCGCCAAACAGCAGCCAATGGCCGAGCCGGTACTCGATCTTGGCAAAGGCGTTTGCCGTCTGCTTGAACCCGGTGTTGTCGTAGATCCGGCTCTCCTCCGCGTCGAGGGAGTGGTCACCGGCAAAATCGTTGTAGTGGACCCCCAGAGTCGTCGAGAGACGGTCGCTGCTCTTGCTGACAGTGACCATGCTACCGACAAAAGCCTGATCGATGCCGAATTGGAGGAGCTCGGTCTTGGTCTCCGGGTCGTCCCATAGGCGGAACCAACCGTCGGCTCCGTTGTAGTAGAGCGATGCGGTCAGCAGGGTGTCGTCGCCAAAGGCGCGAGTGTATTGGAGCTGGGCGAAGTTCTGACCGAAGTCATCACGCTCCTCTTCGTCGAGCGGATTGAAGCGCCGGTTCTGGCGCAGGGTCTCGGGATCGACGGCGAGAAAGGCCAGCTGGGTCTCTACGTTGCCAAAAAACGACACCAGCTTCAGGGACGACCGCTCACCCTGCCAGCCGGTGTTGAAGAACAGGGTCCTCTGCTTGGTCCCGGAGTTGTCCCGATAACCTTCGGTGTCGGCATAGGAGAATCTGCCGGAGACGGAGATGCCGTTGTCGAAGACGCCCGATTCGTAGGCGACCGAAGCGCGCTTGGTCTCATAGGAGCCGAGAACCAGCCGCAGATCGCCGTCCCTGGCCGGCGAGGCCGGGCCGCTGGCAAAGTTCACCGACCCACCGTACGATGGCGAGCCGACCGACGAGGTGCCGACACCCCGCTGGATCTGGATGCTGTCGACTGTGTTGGCAAAATCGTGAAAGTTGTTGAAGTAGACCGCGTGCTCGGCAGGATCGTTGAGCGGCGCCCCGTCGAAGGTCATGTTGATCCGGCTCTGCTGGATCCCCCGCATACTGAAATAGGAGTAATTGGAGCCCACGCCCGAATCGGAGTACCAGGTCATCGCGGGTGTGTACTGGAGCAGCGCCGGAATGTCCTGACCGTAGCTCAGGGTCTCGATCTCCTCGCGATCCAGGTTACGCTTGGTCACCGGCACCTCGTCCCCGGCACGAATCCCGATCACCGTGATCGTCTCCTCGACCGAGGTCGCAGCTTCGAACCGCAGCTCGAGCTCGAGGCTCTCTTCACCGACCGTTATCGGATACCGCACCATCTGATATGCCGGGTGTGTTACCCGGAGCTCCCGCTCGCCAGCCTCCGCGGCGATCGAGAAGCGGCCGTTTTCGTCGGTGACCACCGGCTCCCGGCCGTCGATGCCAACGCTGGCCCCAGACACCGGGTCTCCGGTCGGGGCGAGGACAACGCCGTCGAGGCTGAGTGTGGTCTGGGCGGAAGCCGGGAACGGGATGGCGACAGCCAGGAATGCTGGCACGGCGAGCCAGAACCACGCTCGTGCGGGGACACGGCGCGCCCTGTGAACGAATCCTCGAGTCTCTGCCGCGATCATCGCCGATCTCCTCGGCAAGGGGTGACCGACTCGAATCGAGCTTGAGACTGCTTCGAATCTGCTGCGGGGTACGTGGCTGCCGTTCCCTACGCCGGTATGACCCGGATCAGGTTCGAGGGTGTAATCTCAGGCCGAGTGGCCACCCCTAGGCCGACTGTCAATAGTCAGTCTCTACCTTTACGACCGACGGGTCAAGCGCTAGCCCGACCTTCTCGCCGCCGTTCGTAGCGAAGCGGCGTAGGTGCCTGTAGCTGCAAGGCTTGCGAGGGAGGGCCTGCGAAGGCGTACTCGAAGTACGTTGAGTAGGCCCGACCGAGTGTAACGCCGCAGATGCAGGCACATACGCCGCTGCAGTAGAAGGGTCGGTGAGAAGGTCGGGCTTGGTGTCCCCCGGAGACGTCGTTGCGGCACCCGTTACGACAGTCAATACTGACAATTAGTGTTATTTGCTCGGCGCTCCACCCGAGATTTTCCACCGTCATCGCGTTTTTTCCGGTGGCACGAGATGTGCTTTGTGTTCCCTCTGGAAATAGCAGGTCCTCAACTCAACCGAGGAGGCTTGCCGATGAGAGACGCACAAAGTCACGTTCATGTTTGCGCCGATTGTGGCATCCCCACCGAGAGCTTTCTTTGCGAGCGGTGTGCCGAGATCTGCGAGGCCCTTACCGCCGAGGGCAAGTACTACGCCTACAAGACCGGTCAGCTCGACGCCAGCGAGCTGCCGCCCGACCTCTCGGCCGAGATCATGGCGTCTCTGAAGACCCGCAATCGGATGCGTACTCATTAGACGATCCTGCAAGCCGATTCAATAAATCAGACCGTATTCAGTTCAACAAAGCGTATTTCGGGTCGTGGTAATCTCTGGCCCGTGATACCGGCCACAGGAGGAATCTGTCCGGGCCGCTGAGAAGCGAAGGTAGAGGCGGTGACGCTTCTTGCCAGGGCCCAACCGTTTTATCGAGATCGACAGTCATGCTGCCAAAGAAAGCCCGCCGGGAAGAGATCTTCGAGCAGCTCGAAAGCGCGGGGGGCCTGCGGCCCGGCAGCGTCGACCGCGTCCACCGCGAGACCGGTGTTCCCGCAGCCGACGTCTACGGCGTCGCCACCTTCTACAGCCTGCTGGCCGAGCCGGACGCTGGAGTCCGGGTCTGTCAGGGCCTCTCGTGCCAGCTGGCCGGCGCCGATCGGCTGATGGCGGAGCTCGAGACCGCGGGAACAACAGCCACCCCCTACTCCTGTCTGGGGCGCTGCGACATGGCGCCGGCGAGCTGGGATCCCGACGGCGATGCCACTACCGCCAAGCCGGCCTTCTCTCCCAGCCATCCCGACTTTGCCATCGACCTGCTGGCGGCGGAGACCGACAGCTACTCCGCGCTGAGGCTCCTCCACGACAAGGGAGCCGAGTGGGCGCTCGACGAGCTCCAGGCCTCGGGTCTCACCGGCCGGGGCGGCGCCGGCTTCCCCGCCCACATCAAATGGCGGGCCGTCCGCGGCCAGGAGGTGACCGAGCGCTACATCGTGCTCAACGCCGACGAGGGAGAGCCCGGTACCTTCAAGGACCGGGAGGTCATCCTCCGTCGACCCCACCTGGTGATCGAAGGGCTGGCGATCGCGGCACACTGCCTCGAAGCACAGGACATCTATGCCTACGTCCGGGGTGAGTTCGGTCAGGTCAGAGCCTCACTGATGGCGGCGCTCGAAGAGGCCAGGGAGCGGGGTGAGCTCGACGACGGGGTTCGCTGGCATTTTGTCGACGGCCACGGCGCCTACATCTGCGGCGAGGAGACGGCGCTGCTGGAGGCTCTCGAAGGCAAGCGTGGCATGCCACGGATGAAGCCCCCCTACCCGGTCGAGGTGGGCTTTCGTGGCAAGCCGACCCTGATCCAGAACGTCGAGTCGATCGCCTGTATGCCGGCAATCCTCGAGCGGGGCGGCGAATGGTTCAAGCAGGCCGGCCGCACCGAGCCCGGGTCGAAGCTCTATTGCCTCTCGGGCCACGTCGAACGCCCGGGGGTCTACGAGGCCCCGATGGGGATCACCCTGCGCGAGCTGCTGGAGATGGCCGGAGGTGTGACCGGAACCCTCAAGGCCTTCTCGCCGGGTGGCGCCTCGAGCGGCTTCTTGCCGGCCGATCAGATCGATCTGCCGATGGATTTCAAATCCCTCCGCGAGGCGGGCAGCATGCTGGGCTCGGCGGGTGTGGTGGTGCTCAACGACACCACCGACATGGTGGACGCGGCTCTCACCCAGGCGGTCTTTTTCGAGGACGAATCCTGTGGTCAGTGCTCCCCCTGCCGGATCGGCACCCAGATCGTGCGCCAGGCCCTGGAGCGCTACCGCGAGGGCGACGGTCAAGCCCTCGCCTATGTTCGCGAGGTGGCCTGGGGTATGCGCGAAGCCAGTATCTGCGGGCTGGGGCAGGCGGCCTCGTTACCGCTGACCAGCGCCATGAAGTACTTCCCGGAGGAGTTCGGAGACGCTCATGAGTGACAGCAAGTTCGTGGTGATCGACGGTAACGAGCTCAGCTTCGAGCCGGGGGAGACCATCCTGCAGGCGGCCCGACGCGCCGAGATCGACATACCGACTCTCTGTTACGACGACCGGCTGACCCCCGCCGGCGCCTGCCGGATCTGTCTGGTGGAGGTGGATGGCGCGGCGCTCATGCAGCCGGCCTGTTCTGCCAAGTCCACACCCGGGATGGTGGTGCGCACCAACACCCAGCGGGTCGACCGCAATCGCAAGTTCACCCTCTCGCTCCACCTGGCCGACACCATCCAGGATCGCGAGATCGCCGAGGACAACAACCCTTCACGGGTCCATGAGCTAGCCGAGACCTACGGCACGGCCGGTGAATGGATCTCCGTCGTCAGCCCCCGCGAAGGCCGCCCACACGACACCAACCGCTTTATCGAATTCCGCGCCGACCGCTGTATCGCCTGCTCGCTATGCACCCGCTACTGCAACGAGATCGAGGCCGTCAGCGCCATCACCCTGGCCTATCGTGGAGCCGAGACCACCATCGCCACCGCCGACGGCCTGTCGCTGAACGAGACCACCTGCGAGCTCTGCGGCGGCTGTGTCGATGTCTGCCCCACCGGCGCCATGACCGAGAAATCGGCGCTGGCCTGGGGCAAGCCGGAGCGAGAGCTCGAGAAAGTGCGCTCCACCTGCAACTTCTGCGGTGTCGGCTGCCAGGTCGATCTCAACATCGACCGCGAGGCCAACCGGGTGGTCAAGGTGACCAGCCCACCACCGGGCACCACCGTCAACGACGGCAATTTGTGCGTCAAGGGCCGATTTGCCAACGACTTCATCCACCACCCCGACCGGCTCACCGAGCCGCTTGTGCGCGACAACGGTGAGCTGCGGCCCGCCACCTGGGAAGAGGCGCTCGACCGGGTGGCCACGGGTCTCCTCGGGGTCAAAGAGCGCCACGGCAACGACGCCCTGGCGTTTATCAGCTCCAGCCGCTGCACCAAGGAAGAGAACTACTTGATGCAGAAGCTGGCGCGGGCGGCGTTTCAGACCCACAACGTCCATCAATGCGCCGCCACGTGACACGCCCCCACGGTCGCCGGTCTGGTGACCACCTACGGAGCCGGGGCGATGACCAACTCGATCCCCGAGATCCGCGACGCTGATTTTCTGTTTGTCACCGGCTCCAATACCACCGAGGCCCACCCCATCATCGCCATGGAGATGAAGCGGGCGGTGCAGCGGGGCGCCAGGCTGGCGGTCGGCGACCCGCGGGCCATCTGGCTGACCGAGATCGCCGACTGGCACCTGCAGCTCCGCCCGGGCAGCGATGTCTGGCTGCTCAATGCCATGGCCCATGTCATCGTCAGCGAGGGGCTGGAGAACCGGGAGTGGATTGCAGCCAACACCGAGGGCTTCGATGCGGTACGTGACACCGTTTTGCGCTACCCCCCCGAGGAGG
Organism: Thermoanaerobaculia bacterium; assembly: GCA_049678185.1. Taxonomy (GTDB): domain Bacteria; phylum Acidobacteriota; class Thermoanaerobaculia; order Multivoradales; family JAHEKO01; genus M0029. Next base: position 18,419 of record JBAUDS010000294.1, on the reverse strand, counting down.
CGGAAAAGGTCACCGGGGTGCCGGCCGAGATGATCCGTGAGGTGGCTCGCGCCTATGCCACTACCGAGAAGGCGGGCATCTACTACACCCTGGGGATCACCGAGCACACCTGTGGCACCGACAACGTCTATGCCCTGTCGAACCTGGTGCTGATGACCGGGCATCTGGGGATCCGCTCGGCGGGGATGAACCCGTTGCGCGGTCAGAACAACGTCCAGGGGGCCAACGACTCGGGGGCGACACCGGTCTTCTACCCCGGCTACCAGCGGGCCGAGGAGCCCGAGGTGCGGGAGAAGTTCGCCCGTGCCTGGGGAGTCGAACAGTCGACCACACGTGGGCTAAACCTCAACGAGATGATGAAGGTCGTGGGCGATACCATCCACGGCATCTATCTCATGGGCGAGGACATCGTCATCTCCGAGCCCAATGTCGGCAAGCTCGAGGAGGCACTCAACAAGATCGAATTTCTTGTCGTGCAGGACATCTTCCTCAACGAAAGCTGTCGCTATGCCGACGTCGTCCTACCGGCCACCTGTTATGCCGAGAAGGACGGTGTCTTCACCAACTCGGATCGCCGGGTGCAGCTCGTGCGCAAGGCCGTCGAGCCGCCGGGTCAGGCCCGGGCCGACTGGGAGATTCTGCTCGAGGTGATGAAGCGCTCTGGTCTCGAGCAACCCGACTACGCCGGGCCGGCCGAGATCTATGCCGAGATGGCCTCGCTGGCGCCCAAGTTCGCCGGCATCTCACATCAGCGGATTGATAAGGAGGGCGGTCTGCAGTGGCCGGTGGCCGACGCCGAAGCTCCCTCGACCGAGTACCTCCACAAGGGTGGCGTGCTGCGCGGCAAGGGTCTCTTTGTGGCGGTCGAATACAGCCCACCCTTCGAGGAGCCCGACCCCGAGTACCCGCTGGTGCTCTCCACCGGTCGCACCCTCTACCACTACAACGCCGCCACCCAGACCCGACGCTCGGAAGGCCTCACCGGCAAGCAACCCGAGGCCTTTGTCGAGATCCACCGCTGGAATGCCAGGAAGTTGGGGATCGAGGACGGTCAAATGGTCGACGTGGTGAGCCGCCGGGGCCGCGTCCGCTGCCGGGCCATGATCAGCCGCCAGGTGCGCAAGAACGCCATCTGGATGCCTTTCCACTTCCCCGCCGCCAGGACCAATCGCCTGACCACCGATGCCGGCGACAAAATCACCGGCACCGGCGAGTACAAAGTGTGTGCCGCCCGCCTCGAGCCGGTGACCGACTCCGAGCCCAAGCGGGTTTTCCCCGGCGCCTACGCCACCAGCGTCGAGCAAGGCGGTGAGACATGAGACTTGCGTTGAAGGTTGCAGCGTCGACGCCAAGTTGCTGATTCTCAAAGGCCGACTCGAAGAGCTGCTGCCATAAGGTTAGGAGGTATCGACGTCGGCCATCATCGCGTCTAAAGCGTGGCCGAGCTTCTCCACCAGTTCATCCACCTGCGCCTCGGTGATGATCAGCGGCGGGCACAAGGCGACGCTGTTGCCGGGTAGGGCGCGCACGATCAAGCCGTTCTCCTGGCAACGGAGCTGGGCCAGCCCGCCGATCTTGTTGCCTTCAAACGCCTTTTTCGTCTTTTTGTCGGCCACCAGCTCGACGGCGGCAAGCAGACCACGGCCACGAACCTCGCCCACCAGAGGGTGATCGGCGAGCTCCTGCAGACGATTCTGAAAGTACTCGCCGACCTTGGCCGCCCTGTCGAAGATCTTGTCGCGCTGGTAGATCTCCAGCGTCTTGAGGGCCACGGCACATCCCACGGGGTGACCGGAGTAGGTGAAGCCATGGCCGAAGATACCGACCTCGGCGCTCACCGGAACCATCGCCTCGTACATGTCGCTGCGAATGGCGGAGGCGCTGATCGGAAAGTAGCCCGAGGACAGCGCCTTGGCCATGGTCATCATGTCCGGGCGCATGCCGACCGTGGTGGCGCCGAAGTCGTTGCCGGTGCGGCCAAAGCCACAGATGACCTCGTCGCCGATCATGAGGATTTCGTGTTGGTCGAGGATGGTCTGGATCCTCTCGAAATAACCCTCCGGCGGCACGACTACCCCGGCGGCACCGGTGATCGGCTCGGCCAGGAAAGCCGCGATCGTCTCCGGCCCTTCGGCGAGGATCATCTGCTCCAGCTCACCGGCCAGGCGATCGACAAACTCGGTCTCGCTCTCGCCGGGGAGAGCGTTGCGGTAGTAGTGCGGCGAAGCGGTGCGCAGCACGCCCAACGCATCGAAGGGCAGGTCGAAGTAGGTATGGCTTGCAGGCAAGCCGGTCAATGATGCCGCGGCCACCGTCACCCCGTGATACGAGCTCTCGCGGGCGATGATCTTGCGCTTCTCCGGTCTGCCGATGGCGTTGTAGTAGTAGTGCAGGAGCTTGACATGCGTGTCGTTGGCGTCGCTGCCGGAGGTGCCAAAGAAGACCTTGGCATCATCGATCGGCAGCATGGAACAGAGTCGGTCGGCCAGGTCGATAGCGACCTGGTGGGTCTTGCCACCGAACAGGTGCGTGTACGCCAGCCGGCTCATCTGCTCCCTGGCGGCCTCGATCAACTCCTCGTTGCCATATCCCAGCGCGGTACACCACAGACCGGCGAGACCTTCCAGGTACTTGTTGCCGTGATTGTCGTAGACATAGACGCCTTCGCCCCGCTCGATAAACAGCTGCTCGATCGCCTGCAGGTTGGTCGTCGGATAGAACAAGTGGGTCATGCTGGCGCCCTCCTCGGTGTACAATCAGCTCCGCTTTTCCCTCGCAGCTGACAGGCAAGCGGAGCGTAGGCTTCATGATAGGCAGGACGATCGCACACTACAAGATTCTCGCCAAACTGGGCTCTGGCGGCATGGGTGAGGTCTGGCGCGCCGTGGACATCGAGCTCGGCCGCGAGGTGGCTATCAAGGTGCTGCCGGCGGAGATGGCGACCGACGCCGATCGACTTGAGCGCTTCAAGCGCGAGGCTCGCACGGTCGCCGCCCTCAACCACCCCAACATCGTCACGCTCTTCTCGGTCGAAGACTCCGATGGCGTCCACTTCCTGACCATGGAACTGGTGGAGGGCAAGAGGCTCGACGAGATCATCCCCGCCTCAGGGCTGGGGCTGGATCGCCTCTTCTCCATCGCGGTACCGCTGGGCGAAGCGCTGGCGGTGGCCCACGACAAGGGCATCCTGCACCGCGACCTAAAACCGGCCAACATCATGGTGAGCGACGACGAGCGGGTAAAAATCCTGGATTTCGGTCTCGCCAAGCTCCTCCAGTCGGAGATCCCCGAGATCGACGCCACCCTGCTCCAAACCGAGGCATTGACACAGGAAGGGATGGTCGTGGGCACGGTGCCTTACATGTCACCCGAGCAGATCGAGGGCAAGCCCGTCGACCACCGCACCGACATCTTCTCACTCGGCGTCGTTCTCTACGAGATGTCCACCGGCCAGCGGCCCTTCGCGGGAGGGAGCTCTCCGGCGCTCATGTCGTCGATCTTGAAGGACTCTCCCCGCACCGTCACCGAGATGCGCGACGATCTCCCCAGGCATCTCGGCAGAATCGTCCAGCGCTGTCTGGAGAAAGACCCGGAGCGTCGCTTCCAGACGATGAAGGATGTCCGCAACGAGCTCGAATCCCTTGCCCAGGAGATTCACTCGGAGGAGGCTGTCTCCCGGCAGATCGAAACCCGCAAAGTCTCCAAACGGCCGTCGATAGCCGTCCTACCGTTCAGATGTGCAGGCGCCGATCCCGATCAGGAGCTCTTCGCCGACGGGATCACTGAAGACATCATCGACGGGCTGACCCGCAACAGCGCGCTGCTGGTCGCCGGTGGCCACACGACCACCCGCTTCAAGGGTCAGACCCCCGATCCACAACTGGTCGGCCGGGAGGTCGACGTGCGATTCGTGCTCCAGGGACGGGTGCGCAAGGCGGGTGACCGGCTGCGGGTCTCGGCGCAGGTCATCGACGCCACCAGCGGTCACCAGATCTGGTCCCAGACCTTCGATCGCAACCTGACCGAGAGCGATGTCTTCGAGCTCCAGGACGAGATTCGGGAACAGATCGTCTCGACGGTAAGCGACTTTCACGGCGTCATCGCCGCGGCGGGACTGCGAGAAGTCCAGGACCGTCCGATCGAGGAGCTCGACCCGTGGGAATGTATCTGGGCTGCTTCGATCTACGACAAGTTTGTCAACGCCGATAATCACCTTCGTGCGCGCGATGCCCTGGAGCGGGCGGTCGAGCTCGAGCCCGGTCTGGCATTGGCCTGGGCCTATCTGTCATGGGTCTATTCGGACGAACATGTCTGGGACTTCAACCCGCAGCCCGAGCCGATGGCGCGAGCCATGAAAGCCGCCCAGCGGGGAGTCGAGCTCGATCCGGCGAGTCATATCACCCATTGGCTGCTGTCGCGGGTTCACTTTTTCGACGGCGATCTGGATGGATTCTTTGCCGCAGCCGAGAAGTCGCTGGAGCTCAACTCGACCGAAGGCTCAACGCTCGGACTGATCGGTGTCTACATGGCCGTCGGCGGCCGGTGGGACGAGGGGGTGGCCTTGATGAGAAGGGCTATGGCCATGAACCCCAACCACCCGCTCTACTACCACCTGGCGCTGGGTGACAACTACTTCCGTCAGGATAAATACGCCGAAGCGCTCGAGGAATACCAGAAGGCCCGGCTCTTCAGCCCGGTCGACAGCTACCTGCAGGTGGCGGCCTCCTATGCCCACCTCGGACGGGACGAGGACGCCCGCGGTGCCCTCCGCAAGGTGCGCGAGCTACAACCCGACATCGACGTCGAGCAAGTCAAGGCGGACCGGCTCAGATGGAACTTCCCCACCGAGCTGCTGGAGCGTCTGCTCGACGGCCTGCGCAAGGCGGGCCTCGAAGACAAATAGCTGGACCTACGACCTACCAAAAGCGGGCGACGAACTCGACTCCCAGGATCCGCGGATCGTTGGTGAAGCCAGTGTTGTTGCTGAAGTCGATGCCACCGCGCAGGATCTCCGCATTGGCAATGTTCCGCCCATAGAAGGCCACTTCGTACTTCGCCTCTGAGAATGCATAGCCGAGTCGCAGACCGACCTCGAAGGAGTCACCGCTGAACTCCTTCGATTCGTACAGGAAGAACTGCTTCTCGCTGTAGTAGGCCCAGTCCAGGCTGCCAAAGAACAGCCCTCCCTCACCCCTCGGCAATCGGTAGTCGATAATGCCGTTGAAAATCCACTCCGGGGCGTGGGGCAGGCTGTTGCCGTCGATGCTGAACTCGCCGTTGGGGGCGACCGGATCGGTGACCGTGCAGAGGGCGCAGCCGTTGACCGTCAGACTGGCGTCGTTGATCTTGGTCTTGTTGTAGCTCAGACCGAGTGAGGCCAGCCAGCGCGGGGTGGGCATCAACTCGGCCTCGGCCTCGAAGCCGTACCCTTCGACCTTGTCGGCATTGACCAGCTCGGCGACGTTGGCGGCACCACCGATGATAGTCAGCTGCTGGTCGTCGGTCTCCCAGGTGTAGCCGCTGAAGTTGAAGCGCAGTCTGCGATCCAGAAGCTCCGATTTGACACCGGCCTCGTACGAAATGATGCTCTCGGTGTCGGCCACGCTGACGCCGTCGGTGTCGGGATTCATCCCAAAATCGAAGTCAGGTACAAAGAGAATTCGACCCTGGATGCTTGGGGCGCGGGCACCGGTGGCGACCCGCCCGTAGACGTTCCACTCCTCATTGATGAAATAGGTCGCACTGAGATCCCAGGTCACAAAGCTGTCATCCGTGCTGACGGTGATCGGCTCGAGCGTCGGAGTTTGGAAGACGGGCTCCGGACGCTCCGCGGAGAAGTCCTTCTTATCATCCGAGTAACGCAAGCCGCCCTGCAACCGCCAGTTATCCGAGAGCTCGTAGCTCAGCGAGCCGAACAGTGCCCAGGCATCGTTCTCCTGCTGCTGCGACGCGAACCCGGCCTGGGGATTCCCTGGCGCCAGGCTGTTGTAGTTGTTGGTGAAGGCGCTCAGATCTTCCTTGAAAAAATAGAGACCGACAAGCCAACCGAGTCGAGAAGCATCGCTGTTGAACAGGCGAAACTCCTGGGTGAACTGATCGAGATCGGGAATGCCGTCGGCGGTTTCCGACTCCTGCGGGATCGGTCCAATGGGTCCGCCGGGAGGCGTGCCAGGCGGCGCGAACGGGTTGTCGGAGCCAAAACCGCCGTCGATGTCTCCACGGCTGAACATGTCCAGGCTCTCGAGACCGGTGACCGAGACTAGCGTCATGTTGCCGAAGTCGTAGTCGAGCTTCAGCACGCCACCCAGCGACGAGATGTCCTGCTCGTTGAGGCCGTCGTGAAAAACTTTGTCCTGGCTGAAGCTGCTGACGAGTTGGTTCGTCCCGGGCTTCATGATGTTCTCGCGAAAGATACGGGCGGTCCCGTCCACGTCCCAACCGTGGATGTTGAGCAAGCCGCTGAACTTCTCGTTGGGCTCCCAGAGAAACTGGACACGGTAGCCGGCGGTCCCGTAGCCTCCCAGAGCACTCTTCTCACCAGTATAGTCATTGTCGATCCAGTCGCTTCGTCCCTGGTAGAGGAGTGAAAAGCGAGCCGACAAGGTGTCGGACAAGCGACCACCGATCGCGCCCCTGAAATCGATGGTGTTGTAGGTGCCCCAGGAGAAGCGGGCAAAGGCGTCCTTCTCCTGGGTGGGCTTCTTGGAGTCGAACTTGACGACGCCGGCGGGGGTGTTACGACCAAAGAGCGACCCCTGGGGTCCGCGCAGCACCTCGGTCCGCTCCAGGTCCCAGAGTGGCATGCCCTTGACCACCGGATTCTCGAGCACTACTTCGTCGTAGACCATCGAGACCGGCTGCGAGGCGTTGAGATCGAAGTCCGGGTTGCCCAGGCCCCGCATATAGAAGCGGGGAAAAGCGCGGCCAAAAGACGACTCGATCACCAGGCTCGGGACCCGCCCGGACAGGGTGCGGATGTCCGCGCCGCCGGTGCTTATGATCTCCATCTGCTCGGTATTGAGAACGCTCAGCGAGATCGGGATATCCATCGGGTCCTCTTCCCGTTTCTGCGCCGTGACAACGATCGTGTCAAGGACGGCTTCCTGCCCCTCCTCGACGCCTTCTTGATCTGTTGCGGTGCTGTCGTCTTCATCCTGTGCCTGTACGGGCGCAGCGATAACACCGACAACCAGCACCAGAACGATAGTGCCCAGAACACTTCCGATCGACCGATTTGCCATGACTGGCTCCTCCTCCTTGTTGGTTTAAGCGAGTCTAACACCCGCCCTCGAGGGGTGGGAAAAGTCAATGTTCGCGCATAGTTAGGGCGCTTCGGTACTCGCTCGCCCGGGCCAGCACCTCGGCCGCGTCCAGCGTTAGCACCCGACCGTCGCGGACGACGACCCGGCCATCGACGACAACCGTCCGCACATCGGCGGCCTTGGTCGAATAGACGAGGAGCGAATAGGGATTCTCCTCGGGCCGCTGCGGCTGTTGATGAAAACCGTCGGCCGCAACCACGATCAGATCGGCCCGTTTGCCGACTTCGAGCGAGCCGATCTCCTCTTCCAGACCCAGGGCCCGCGCCCCCTCGATGGTGGCCATCGCCATCGCCTGTCGAGCATTCAGAACCGTGGGGTCTCCGGTTGTTACTTTGTGAAGCTTGGCCGCCGTGTCGATCTCCTCCCACAGGTTGAGATCGTTGTTGGCGCCGGCACCGTCGGTACCGATCCCAACCACTACACCGGCGTCGATCATCGCCGGTACCGGCGCTACGCCCGCCGCTACCTTCATGTTCGACTGCGGACAATGAACGACTCCGACGCCGCGCGCGGCCAGCAGCTCGATCTCGCTTGGGGTCGGCCAGACCACGTGTGCCGCCACCAGCCGCTCGTCCAGAATGCCGAGCTCTTCGAGGTAGTCGATCGAGGTCCGCCCCGTCCGTTCGCGCACGCGCTCGATCTCGGCACGGTCCTCGGCCAGGTGGGTCAACAACGGCACTCCGAGCTCCACCGCGAGCCGATGAGCCTCGACCAGGTGCTCGGCCGAGACGGTGTAGGCGGAGTGTGGGGCCACCGCCGGGGTAATCCGCGGATGCCCACGCCATCTCTCGACAAACCGACGGGTGTAGGCGATCGCCTCCTCCCAGGTCTTGTTGTCGGGTGCCGGAAAGTCGATCAGGGTCTCGCCCACCACCGCGCGCATCCCACACCGCTCGGCCTCCTCGGCGATGGTGTCGTCGAAGTAGTACATGTCGACAAAGGTCGTAATCCCGCCGCGCAGCATCTCCAGACAGGCCAGGCGTGTACCCCAGCGCACGAACTCCTCGTCGACATGCTCCGCCTCGGCGGGAAAGATGTAGTCCTCCAGCCACTCCATGAGATCGAGATCGTCCACCAGACCGCGGAAGAGAACCATCGGAGCGTGGGTGTGGGCGTTGATCAGACCGGGGAGGATGAGACCGCCACGAGCATCGATCCGCTCCGCCGCGGGGTAGGAGGCCTCCACCTCCGTCGCCGGACCGACCGCCGCTATCCGATCCTCGACCACGGCCACAGCTCCATCGGCGATGACGGTGCCCCGCGGGTCGAAGGTGACGACGGTACCTCCCGTCACCACGAGAGCCGGTCCAGGCGTCACCGTCACCCCTGCAGGTTCACCTACGGGTGCATCCTGACAGGCCACCACCAGGACGCCGGCCACCAAGACCACCCAAACTCGCCGCCTGGAGCTGCTCGGCGTCGACCCACGTCGGACAGCCGAGGTTATCGATCGTGCACAGTGCCACATGTGCGATGAATGTTCTCACACCTGCTCTTGGCAGCAGGGTAAGCTTTGAGCATTGGAGGCCGTAGCACCAAATCATGCAAGGCGATTCCTTCCGCTTTCAGCCACCATCGGTCGAGATCCCGACCGCGGTGCGGTGGGCCTTGGGGCGGGCCTTCGCCGGGCCCGATTGGCGGCCGCCGACCAAGGTCGATCCCCAGGCAGCTTTGTCGTGGGCTACCCTGCTGGGGGTGGAGGCCAGGATCGCCTTTCGCAGCTCTCCGGAAGAGCTCGCACGCGAGTTGCAGGGCGACGCGGCCCAGCAGCTGTTCCGCTCGCGCCATCAATCGGTAGCTCGCGGGATGCAGATCCAGGATCTGCTCGAAAGGGTGGCCATCTGCCGCGCCGAATTGAGCCTGCCGTTGGTGGCCCTCAAAGGGGTGGCTCTGCTCGAGAGTGGGGTGACGGCACCAGGGGCACGCACGATCGGCAACGTCGAGGTTCTCGTCCCGGCGGGCCAAGCCAAGCGGCTCGCTCGCCGGCTGCTCGAGGAGGGGCTGCAGGCCTCGGTCAAGACCAGCGGCCACTTCCAGATGCCACCGCTGTCCCATCCGACCCTCGGCATGCTCCAGATCTCCCACGAGATCCCCGGACTTTCGGCGCACGGATCGGGCAATGCCACCGCCGACGACCTCATCCGCTGTGGTCTTTGTCAGGAGTCGCCGCGTCTGGGTGGCGTAAAACTGCCCACCAACAAGGTCATGGCGGCACATGCCGTCACCCACGCCCTCGCCCAGCACGCCAAGACGCCCCGGGAATACCCGCCGACGCGGATTCTGGGAGATCTCTTCGACCTCGCCGCCGACGAGGGCGAAGAGATCGGGTCTTTTCTACTGAGCTGTGGCCGCTACATTCGGCGCAGCATCTCGAAGCGCGAGCTCCAGGCCGTCGCAGATCTCTGTCGCCATCTCGCCCAGGGATCGCCCGACGCTCTCCGCGGCGACTCCGGGGCGCTGATCCGTCACGTCGTGGCGGGCTGTCGGGACAGCAAGTATCGACGCTCTCTCGGAAGGTCGGTCTTCTTCCGCGCGCTGGTCCGGCGCGATTGGCAGAAGCTCAAGAAGAAGAAGTAGTCTGTCGGCCGCTAGTCGATGTAACCGAGAGCCTTTAGGTTCCTTCTGACCTCGTCGTCCATCTCGGCTTGCTCGGCTTCCGCCGGGACAGTGCCTGCGATCATCTTCTTGCGCAAGAGTGAGGCCAGGTAGCCGGCGACGACCGGCCGGCTGGCGACGAGATCCGTCTGTTCGCCCGGATCGTTTGCTCGGTTGTAAAGCCGGGTGTCGAGCTCCGGACCCCTTTCCGGCCGGGTGACGAGCTTCCAGTCTCCCCAGACAACACTCACCAGATCCGAGCCCACGGCGGAGAAGATTGGCGCCCGCCGCGAGCCTGGGTCCGACAGGATCGATAGCAGGCTACGGCCCGCAAGTGGCATCGGGGGCTCCACGCCGAGGAGATCCAAGAGAGTCGGCAGTAGGTCGATGTGCTGGACTGGGTCGTCGATCCTGGTCCCCGACGCCCACCCCAGTGGCAGCCGGACAATCAGCGGCACATCCACCAGCTCGGCGTGCAGGCTGTGACCGTGGGTCCACGACCCATGTTCCATAAACTCCTCGCCGTGATCGGAGACAAAGATGATCAGCGACTCCTCGTAGAGACCGCGGCCGCTGAGCTCCTCGAGAAACCGCCCAAATTCATGGTCCGAGTAGGCGACCTCGGCATCGTAGAGGGCGGCCAGATCGTCGGCCACACCAGGCTCGGCCTCTTCTTCCTGCTCTTTCAAGGCGTCGACCGCCTCCTGGCCGCCGATCGCCGGGTCATCGACATCCGGAGCGAATCGTTGCCGGTAGTCGGCCGGCGGAGCGTACGAGGTATGGGGATCGATGGCGTGAACGTAGAGAAAGAACGGACCGTCCCGGCCGGCGGTGTCGAGCCAGGCCAAGGCCTCGGCGTGGACCTCGCTGGCAGGGGCCTCCCTGCCGATCAAGCGGACAAAGTGGTCGAAACCCTCCGCGAACCCGAAGCCCTCGGAGATAAAGCCGTTGGCCGCCACCGCCGCCGTCGCGTAACCGGCGGCCGCCAGCACCTCCGGCAGCGTCTCCAACTCCGACGGGATCCGCCGGTCCCTTCTCACCGCGCCATGCTCACGAGGCCATAGACCGGTAAATATGGAGGCGGTCGAGGGCAGAGTGGCGGAGGATTGGGCGACCGAATGCCGGAAGAGGATGGCATCCGCGGCAAAGGCATCCAGGTTGGGCGTCAGCGATTTGCTCGAGCCGTAAGCTCCGAGGCGGTCCGCCCGCAGCGTGTCGACCAGATAGAGGATGATGTTTGGATCGGGTGGGAGCTCGGTGGATAGGAATGGCGAACGAGTGACCGGGGAGGTGACGTCGGCATCGGGTTCCGCCTGCCGGATGGCGGGCCCAAAGAGGGTCATACCGCCACTCGCCGCGGCATCTTCGTCGGCCGATACCGAGAGCCTCAGGCGGGCAAGGCCGGCCCTGTTTCCCAGCGGTAGGTGGACCTGCCGACGAGTCGCACCGAGCTCACCCAGGAGACGCTCGGCACCCTGCTCCTCCTCGAGGGAAACCAGCAGCCGGCTCGAGGAGCCTGCTCTCGCTGCCAGCCGGTCGAGGCTCAACATCGCCCCGTCCGCCAGATTCAAGAAGTAGTCTAGGCGCGCTCCCACCGGCAGATAGATCCGTGAGGGCTCTGAGTCGGCCCTGACCGCCTCGCCGGAAAGGTCGGCGAACCGTACCCAGTCCCAGGCCACAGCCAGGGGACGGTCGTCGTCCGAGGTCCCTGTGGCCGACGGCGATTGGCTGTGACCATATTGAAACGTCAACCGGTTGCGACCCGGCTGGATGGCATCTCCGGGCAGTTGAATCTCGTATTCCTGCCAGCCCGGATCCAACTCCAGGGCCGAGACGGTCTGCCGGTTCAACATAACCTGGATCTGTTGCCTTTCCAGACCGGGTGCCTCGAATGGGACGCAGCGCACTCTCATCGTCAGCGGCCGGCGCCGGCTGGCAAAGAAGGTGAGCTCGGACTCCTCTCCCACCCCCCAGACAAAGGTCGTGCCGTCGGTGGAAATCTCGTTCCAGGACCAGCCCGCCAGCAGATGGCCGGCGATTTCCGCAGTCCCGAGGTCGATAAGGCTCTTGTCGCTCTCGACAAAGGACGCCGGCAGCTCCGACACGAGGTCGTGGCTCATGTACTCGGGCAGGAGCTCGGGTGCCCGAGAGCAGCCAACAAGTTGTAGAGCACTGGCAAGAGAGACGAGAAGCAGCGGGAAGCAAGCTCGCATTGGGATTCACTCGGAGGTCGGCAGCCCAGCAGATAGCGAGTCTACAGCTTCGCTGTGGCCTCGAGCGGCGCCAGCCCGCGCGGGTTCCGCGGGGAAGCTTCGAATATGCCGCCGGGAACCATCGGGCTTCTCGGGCGTTGTATGGAGCAGGAGGACATGTCAATGATGCGTAAGTCTTTACTGTTTGGAGCGGTCTTCGCCGCTCTGGCCCTGCTGGTCTCCCCGGTAGTGGGAGCGACATCGGACGGAGAGGACGGGACGACAAAGAAGATCCGTATCCACAAGGTGTACACCGACTGCGACGAGGGCGACGAGGACTGCGAGCCTCTCCACCAGGGTGCTCACCGGGTGATCATCGCCGGCGACGACCACCACGCGATTCACTTTGCGGGCGCTGGCCACAGTCTGGCAGGGGGGTACCTGGGTGTCCAGCTCACCGATCTGACCCCCGAGCTTCGCACCCACTTCGGGGTCGGTGAAGACAACGGAGTCATGGTCGCCAAGGTCGTCGACGACAGTCCGGCCTGGCGGGCCGGTCTGCAGGTGGGCGACATCATCACCGGTGTGGATGGCCAGGAAGTGGATTCCGGCGGGTCGCTGGCACGGGCAATTCGCTCCCACGAGGAGGGTGAGCAGGTCTCTCTGGATATCTGGAGAGATGGCCGGCTGGAGAGCGTCACCACCACTCTCGAGGAACACCAACCGTTTCTCACCGCGGGCCGAGGGGTCCACGTCATCTGTGACGATGACGAGGAGGACTGTGACGTCAGCCTCTCGATTTTCGCCGGGCCGCATATCGATTGCGACGGCGCCGAAGAGTGCGAGGCTCAGATCGAATGCAAGGACGGAACCTGCACCTGTACGGTCAATGGCGCGGTTACTGACTGCGACGAGCTTCACCATCCCCACCACGACCGCGACTAGCCACCCTCCACCACAACTCGAGCTCACCTGCTACGGGGCCATCACGGCCCCGTAGTCATTCTGTTGGCCCCTTTCACTGCCCCTGATACACTCGCCGGCCATTCTGAACAAGGGTGCAAGATTGCAATCCTGAATCTGATAGTGTCCCGCGGCTTGAGCAGGGAGATCATCATGTCTAGAAAAACGTCAAGAATTACCGTCGTCTCGATCCTGGTCCTGGTTTTCGCACTGAGCGGACCCATCCGCGCTCAGGAGGAGGAAAAAGAAGCCGAACTGGGGATGTCCAATAGCACCGAGTTGAGCTATGTATTGACCGCGGGCAACTCCGATACTGACGCCCTCGGTTTCAAGAATCGATTTCGCTATCTCTGGCCCAGCTCCAGATACACCTTTCGTGTCGAGGCGACGCGGACGAACACCACAGACGACCGGATTGCAGTGGTTCGCGATGGCTTGGTCCCTGGTTACGAGATCATCGAGTTCTCCAAGTCGCCGGATGTCGAGAAATATCTGGTCGAGAACCGATACGACCGGGAGATAACCGAGCGCTTCTTTTGGAACGTCGGTCTGAGTTGGGACCGCAATCTGGACGCCGGGATCATCAGTCGCTGGATCGGTTTCGCCGGTGTGGGCAACATCTGGTGGGACAGGGAGGATCTCAGCTTCAATACTTCCTACGGTCTCAGCTACACCGATCGCGAAGAGGAGGATGTGGATCCCACCAAGGAGGAGACCTTCCCCGGCTACCGGTTCAACTGGGAGTACCTCAACATGTGGGGCAAGAACACGACCTTCGAGAACCGCTGGACCTTCAACGGTAACTTCTCAGATTCCACTGACTGGAATTCCGACATGACCAGCTCGATATCGGTCGCAATCAATTCGCGACTGGCGCTGAGAGTGAGCCTGCAATGGTTGTTCAACAATCGCCCGGCCCTGGAGGATCTCGATTTGTTTGTCGAAACGCCAGAGGGCGACCTGATTCAAGTTCCCGATGGGATCGTCCAGGATCCGAAGCAGAAACTCGATACCATTTTCAATACCTCACTGGTCATCAATTTCTAGAGAGAGCCTTCTGAATCGCTCGATGACTCGTTCGGTGCGACCAGATGTACATCCCGTTGTGGAAAGGGAATCGAGACACCTTCCTTATCGAAGCGCATCTTCACTTCTCGAGTGATGTCCCAATAGACATCCCAATAGTCGTCGGTCTTGGCCCAGGGACGGACGATGAAATCCACCGAGGAGTCGTTCAAGGTGTGAACCTTGATCGTCGGTTCGGGTTCTTTCAGCACTTTTTCGTGAGCACCGACGATTTCCCCGAGGATCCGTTCTATCTTTGGGATTTCGTCTTGGTAGGAGATTCCGAACACCATGTCGACGCGCCGTTGGGATTGGGCCGTGAAATTGCGAATGACGTCGCCCCAGATCTTGCTGTTGGGCACGATCAGGGTCTGGTGATCCAGGGTGAGGATTCGAGTCGAGACCAGATTCATATCCCGCACCCTGCCGTTGACTCCGGCGGCCTCGACAAGATCGCCAACATCATAGGGTTGATAGGTGAGAATCATGGCGCCGGCGGCGAAATTGGAGAGGGTGTCCTGAAGAGCGAAACCGATGACGATGCCGACAATACCGAAACCGGCGAGAATCGGACCGAGGTTGATCCCGAGCTGTGACAAAACGATGATGATCGCGATGATGAAAACGACGCGGCCCACCATCGATCCCACCATCTCCTTTAGCAGCACGGAGCTCGAGATTTTGGTTCTGTCGAGCACCCTTTTCGTTACCCGCCGAGCGATGCGCGCCAGAATCCAGAAAACCAGCAGAGTTCCTGTTAACAAGGACAGCCGCACCAGCAATTTTGGGCCATTGTCCACGAGGTAGGTCTTGGTGCGCAGCACCCACCGATCCAGCAGTCCCAGGGCGACATCGACTTCGAGCGCGTCGGGGGTGACCTCGCCGGTGAGCTCCAGGGCGCGCACCTGCAGGTCGACGTAGTCGAACCCCAGAGTATTCAACATGTGAATCGTGGCCAGCAGGCTCGCTTTGTTGGAGTCTGATCTCTCTTCTGCGGCAAACACCTGCGCTTGTAGATCGCTGTTGTCGGGGGACTGTTCGAGGAGTCGTTTGTATTCGGTCAGATGTTTGTCCGTGAGCTTCAGGACACCAAGCAAATTCTGTCCACGCTCGGTGAGGCGACGCTCTAGAAACTCGTATTCATCGTCGACGTTCAGGCCGAGACTGGTCATTTGATCGGACAGCTGGATGAGCCCCACGTAGAAACGGTCGAGTCGGCTGGTGTCCTCTGCCATCTGAGTCTCGAATATTTGGAGCTCGTTTGGCGCCAGCGCCGGGCGTCTTTCAGCCTCCTCGGCGAGGGTATTCTGGAAGTCCTGAATATAGGTTCGAAGACGTCGGGAGGAGCGACGCAAGAGCTGCCCGGCCTGCTGCTGCAGCAGTGTCACATCGGCACCGCTCTTTTTTCGTTCGAGGACCAAGTCGATCAAGACGACCAGGTCTTTGCGTTGCTGATTTGCCAGATCCGATATCTGGGCTCGTATGATCACGAGATCTTCACCTGTGGCATTGGATGCCGCGTCGATCAAACGAGCCAGTTCACCGGTAGTTCCCCCCATCCGGTCTACCAGGGCTTCCGCTTCGTCGATCTGGGTAGGTGCGGGAGACGCCTCCGGGCTGGATTCGGAGCTCGAGTCCTGCGCCGCTGCCGATAGGGCCAGGGCTGAAAGGAAGAAAGCGAGGCCAAATATTCTAAAAGTACTCTTACTGATCATTGGATTCCTCCGCCGGGGACCGCTGGAACCGGCATGCCGACCTTGGCAGACCGAGATCGAAATCCCTCCTTTATTTACGCCTCGCCTGCGACGAAGCGGGTCACTGGGATTTCGCTACTAACCTGAGATTCCATGATCTGATCCGCAACTATTCCTCTGTCAGCGAGATAAACGGCACCGGCATCGAGAGGTTGAAGATGAAGGTTCGGGACTCCGCATTGCTCTCGACGGCGAAGTCCCAGTAGTAGCGCAGCGTCAGGGAGCCATAGAACTTTTTCTTGCTCGCGAGAGGGAAGGTGACATCAGGACCGGCCCCGAAAATCTGGTGTCTGTGCAGGTTGGGCAAATCAAGGGGAAAGTCGCCGGGAAGGTTGATCTCCAGACCCAGGTCGTCGTCGCTGACCTTCCACTGTCCGAAATAGGCGATGCCGACGTTGATCGCGCCCTCGGAGAAGGTCCTGCCGAGCCCCCCTTCGAGGGTCACGATGTCACCCACCTTCTGGTTCGAGCCCTCCTTGGAGCCGTGGGTTTCGTAAAAAGCGACGGCAGCTAGATTCCAGGTCTTGGCCTGGTTCAGGTAGAACGTGGCGCCACCAAAGGCTTCATAGGACCACATCCCCAAACCGATGTTTTCGTCGCCGTCGACTTCGTAGCGCCCAGTCGGTGCGAAGATCCCCAGCCCGGCCAGGTAGTCGGCTCGTTCCTTGTGCCAGCCCAGCACGATGGGTTGCACGTAGAAATCGCCGAAACCGGTGCCGGCTGTGGAATCGACCCCGAGGACCGGAGCTTCGAGAGCGGAGTTGGCCCACGACGGCGCCACAAAGATGCTGTAGTTGCCGCCCAGGATCTTCGTGTTGCTCACCCACCACAGCCAGGGCGCGACCGCATGGTAGTCGATGTCGAAATTGGAAGGGATCTCGTTTCCGTCACGGTCGCGCAGTGCGTCGATATCGATGTTGGGATAGAGCAGGCCGACCCAGATCCCTGGCGGGGGTTGGGACCCCGCCATGAGACCGTAATCGCCGCGCAGATTGTGACCATTGAGCTGAGCAGCGGCTGGTAGCGCAGCCAGAACCGCCAAAGCCAGCAGAAGTGAAATGGATAGGTATCGGTAGATTAGAGGTCCTCTCCCAGACAGGGGCGTCGTATTCGAGTTCTGACCTTGAACCAGATGATGAGGTCAAGCCCTCAGCCCTGGTGGTGAGCTCCCATGCACCGAGATCACCTGACCATTTCAATCTCTCCCGGCCGCCAGGTCTTGTCGTACCAGGGCTCAAGCGGTCCATAGAGGCGGAGGATCGTGCTCCAGCCCTTGTCGGGTCCGGCAAGACCGATATCCGTCACGTAACGGAACCAGGCGTCGTTGATCATCCCCAGCATGTTCGGCGGCGCTTCCACCACAGTCGGGCCGTCGCGCTCGAGGTCGAGGCATGGGAAGGCGTACATGGTGGACGAGTTGGCGGTAAGGAATAGCGACTTCGGGTCCATCAGCTTGTCGAAGATCACGACCTGGTGAGCTTCACCGCCGCTGACGTGCTGGTTTCCCTTGACCAATTCATGCAGCGAAGCGGCCGGGATGCACTTCAGGAAGACATCGACGCCGCGCATCGTGTCAATGTAGTCGTAGACCTTCTCCGCAGTCTCCGGGTACGGAGCGCCGTCCAGGAACTTCAACGTGCCGATCGAGGTCTTGACCTCGTCAGGGGTTGAGATGGAATCCAGCACTTTCTGGCTGACTTCCGCCGATGCCATGCTCGCAATCAGAAGCAATGCTGCGGCTGCCATGACGCCTATCATCGAGTTCTTCATCCTCAGACCGAGTTCCAGAACATCAGGCGCCAGCGTCCGGTGTGGACGCTGACACCTGCACAATCAACTGCTACTTCACCAGCACCGGATCACCCGGCATCCAGATCCTGTCGAACCAGGGGTCGAGCGGACCATAGAGGCGGAGGATGGTGTTCCATCCCTTGCCCGGGACGGTTTGGATCCAGTTGTTCTCCTGACCTTCGGGAGCTTTCGGTCCGAAGTAGATGTCGTAGGAGCCATCCGCATTCTGCTCCAGGCCCTCCTTGTTGTTGTCAATGCCCGGAAGGCGCTGGTCGGTCTGCAGCATGCCGCGGGTCTGATTGTCGTAGAGGGTGAAGGACCAGAAGTCCTTCGCCGGGACGTCCTTGGGCACGTTGATCTTGTAGGTCTTGCTGCCATCGAGAGCATTGCCGTCCTTGTCGAGGTAGGCGATGGCATACTGCGATCCCTTACCCACAAGCTTCAAAGCCATGGCGGGGGTGATTCCATTGGCGTAGAAGTGCATGTAAACGCGCGAATCCAGAAGTCGCTCGCCATCCAGCAGGAAATCGTAACGTCCCTCCACGAAAGGATTGGTCCAGACCCGCTTGCCGGGATAGAGGTAGTGCCGCTGATCCCTCGGTCGGGCCGCCAAGGCCCGAGCGGTCACCGACCCGATCGCGGCCGCGTCGGTGAGGATCTTCTTCATCCGTGCGTCGGGCTTGAACTCCTGACCCTTCTTGATGCCGATCGAGGCGAGCAGACCGCGGGTCTCCACG
>JBAUDS010000293.1:0-2828 GCA_049678185.1 Thermoanaerobaculia bacterium | reverse complement strand
GCGATCCGTCCCGCGGGTCCCAACGGACGGCGGGTCTGCTTGAGCCGCAGCGCCTCTCGCCGGGCCTCGTTGACCTCTGCGGGCCGGTTGGTCCCGACCTCGGTCATGGCAATACCTCCACCAGCGCGCCGGCAGGTGGAACACTGGTGAGACCGAGGAGCACCACCTCGCCACCGGAGAGACCCGAGAGGATCTCCACCTGGCCGTCACGACGCTCACCAAGCGTCACCACCCGGGAGCTGGCCCGACCGTCCTCGGTCTTGATCACCA
The DNA here is from genome assembly GCA_049678185.1 of Thermoanaerobaculia bacterium. GTDB lineage: Bacteria > Acidobacteriota > Thermoanaerobaculia > Multivoradales > JAHEKO01 > M0029. Next base: position 2,558 of record JBAUDS010000293.1, on the reverse strand, counting down.
CCAGGCTCATACCACCCTGGCGCAGCACGGCTGTGGCCGGTACGGCGACCAGTTCACGCTTCTTGCCTTCGATCGAGGCCCGGCCGGCGGTGCCGCTCGGGATGCCCTCGGCCGGCAACGCGACCTTGATGCGGAAGGAGTGACTGGCCGGGTCGGCCCCTGGGGTCATCTCGGTGATCTTGCCGGTGAGAGATCCCAGATCGGCGCGCGCATCGATTCGTATTCGCACCTCGTCGCCGAGGGCGAGGTTGGACTCCAGCATGAGGGTTTCGGGCACCGTCAGGGCGAGCCGGCGACCAGCCGTGGACTCGAGCATCATCAGAGGCCTCCCCGGTGCCGCCAGATCGCCGATTTCGACCAGGCGCTGGACAACCCGGCCGCCAAACGGGGCGACGACCTGAGAGTCACCCGCCACCGAAGAGGCGGAGGAGACGGCACCTTCGGCCTGCTCGACGGCCCCCTTGGCCTGCTCGAACTGCATACGGGCCATGTCGAGCTCGAGCTCGGAGGCGGCCTTCACCTCGGCCAGGGCCTTGAAACGCTCGTAGTTGCGCTCGGCCAGCGCCAGGGCCGCCTGGGCCTGACCGAGACCGCCGCGTGCCTGGGAGAGTTGTCCCTCGGCCGCCTGCGGGTCGATCTCCAGCAGCAGCTGGCCGCGGCGCACTTCGTCGCCGGTCTGCACCCGTACCGCGGTAACCATGGCCATCACCCGGCTGGAGACGGCGGCGGTACGCTCGGCTTCGACGGTGCCAAAGATCTCTATCTCACTGGCAACCTCGAGACGCTCGACGCTGGCGGTCGACGCCACGATCTTGGTGTCGGCGACCTGACTCTCGGCTGTCTGGTGGTCTCCGCAGGCCGCCAACAGCAGGACGGGGAGGGTCAACAGGATCGGCACTCGGTAGATGGTTCGTTGTGTAGCTCTCATGATTCGGTCCTCGATGGCGTGTCTTCAAATTCTCCAAGGGCGGTCTCAGGCGCCCGACCGGCACTGACGGCGAGACGCAGGGAGGCCAGGTGGGCTTCGGCCCTGGCCACCAGCTCACGGGTCTCGGCCTCTTGACGAGAAGTCGTGGCGTCCACCAGATCGATCATCTTGACCACACCTTTGGAGAATCGCTCCTCGGTGATCCTCTCGAGCTCGCGCGCGGCCTCCTGGGCCGAGATCGCCGTCTGGTGCCGCTCGCGGGCGGTGATCGCCTTCTCGTAGGCCTCCAGTACCTCGAGCCGTATGCCGTGGGTAAAGAGCTCGACTTCGTAGAAGGCGGCCTCGGCGTCGGCCTGGGCAGCGGCTCTGGCGGCGCGGTGGCGGTTGCCGCTGAAGAGATCGATAGAGGCCACGGCCATCACCGCCGCAGACTGGCCGCTCGAGCCAAACAAGTTCTTGTCATTGAGGTCGTAGCGGGCCGCCACGCCTACCTTGGGCATCAGACCCGAGCGCTTCACCTTGGCCTCCAGCTCACCAGCCGCGAGCAGGCGACGGGCCGCCTCGAGATCGCGGCGGGACTCGGCGGTGGTCAGCCAGCCATCGAGATCCTCCTCGAGCGGCAGGGGCTCGGGGATGGCCTCGAGCTCCCAGTGGGTGGTGGTGTCGGTGGCCAGGCGAAAAGAGAGGTTGGCCTCGGCTACCTTGGCCTGGCCCCGAGCTTCGGTCAAGAGGTCCTGGATACGCGCGCGCTCGACCTCGGCCCGCAGCAGCTCGGAGCGCACCAGCATCCCTTGCTCGGTGTAGGCCTTGGCGATCCGGACATGGTGGTCGACGGTCTCCATCGACCGCTCCAGCAGCGCCACCCGCTCGCGAATCTGCGCCAGCATGATGTAGGCCTCGGCGGCTGCCAGGGCAGCGCCGTCCGAGACCCAGCCGGCCGTCTCCTGCGCGGCTTCGCTGGCCAGTTCGGCCTGGTCGATCCGGGGCTCGATCTGGCCACCGGTATAGATCGGTTGGACGAGCTCGAACCGGGTGAGGGCGTTGTTCAGCGGCTCCGGATTGTTGGGATCGCTCATCACGAAGTCGTCGAACGAGAAGTTCCCCTGGTTGAGCTCGAGGGCGAAGACCTCGGCCGGGGAGTCGGTGCGCATCCAGATCTCGTGCAGGCTGATCTTGGGAAAGCGGTAACCCTTGGCCTGTTTGAGTCGTTTCTCGCTGGCGGTGACCCGAGCCTGGGCAACCGCGACTTCGCGCCCCTGCCCCCGGGCCATGGCCATGGCCTGGTCGAGGGTCAGCTCGACGCCGCCCGTGGGCGGCGCTCCGAGCAGGGCCCCGAGGACCAGAACCGGTGTCCATCGTCTGATCATCGCGGACCTCAGTTGGAGATGGCCGAATCGATCCACTGCTTGAGAGGGGCCTTGGGTAGGGCGCCGACCACCCGGTCGACCTCCTGACCGTTCTTGAAGAGGATCATGGTCGGGATTCCCTGGACGCCGAGCTTGAGGGCGTTGGCGTGGTCCTGGTCGGTGTTGACCTTGGCGATCACCACCTGTCCGGAATACTCGGCCGCCAGCTCTTCGAGGACGGGAGCCACTATCCGGCAGGGACCACACCAGGGGGCCCAGAAGTC
>JBAUDS010000292.1:0-2047 GCA_049678185.1 Thermoanaerobaculia bacterium | reverse complement strand
ATCCGATCTGTGGCATGACGGTGCAGGTGGCCGGCGCCCGTCACGTCCACGAGCACGATGGCTCGAATTACTACTTCTGTTGCGGAGGTTGCCTGGCCAAGTTCTCGGCCGACCCGGCCGCCTACCTCACACCAAGCGGCTCATCCGGCTAGCGGGTCCACCGCCGACAAGTAAATTTGGGGACAGGTACAAATTCCGCCCTCGAGGCGTGAGTCAGGTGCCAGGTTGGTAGGAATTTTGTACCTGTCCCCAAATTCCAGGGATGTGGTGAAATGAGGGCACCAGATGTCGGAGCCCTCTCTCCAGGACCTGCTGCCACTGCCTCAGCAAGCCTCCACCGGTGGAAAGGCCTGGGTGATCCCAAGCAAGCCTCTGATCCAGGTGGCCTCGTCCAACCCCGCCTATCAGCCGACGGTCGAACGGCTCAAAGCCGCTCTGACAGCAAACGGCATCCGACCCGAGCGGCAGCTCTCCTACTTGTCCACTGCTGCTGACGAGCCTGTAGACGTTCGGCTGCGGATCGACCCACAAAGCCACACCCGACCCCAGGCCTACCGGCTCCGCGTTGGGCCGCGTGGGGCGGAGATCGACGGTGGCGACGAGGCCGGTCTGTTCCACGGTGTCTGCACCCTGGTCCAGTGGCTCCGCCTCAACACCGCGACCGAGGATGGCAAGACAAGGATCCGAGCCCTGCCCGGTCTCGAAGTCGACGACTGGCCGGACATCCCCGCTCGCGGGGTGATGCTAGATGTCAGTCGGAACAAGGTGCCGACGATGGAGACTCTTTTTGGCCTGGTCGATCTGCTGGCCGGCTGGAAGATCAACCAGCTCCAGCTCTATACCGAGCACACCTTTGCCTACAGCGGCCATGAGAGGGTCTGGCAAGGGGCCGACCCCTTTACCGCCCAGGAGATCCGCGAGCTGGATCGCTTTTGTCGCGAGCGCTTTATCGAGCTGGTACCGAACCAGAACAGCCTTGGCCACTTCCACCGCTGGCTGGTCCACGACCCCTACCGCGAGCTGGCGGAGTGCCCACAGGGGGTCGAGCATCCTTTCAGCGACCAGCGGGAGCCGTTCAGCCTTTGTGCCGTGGATCCCAAGAGCCTGGTGCTCCTCGAGGATCTCTACGACCAGCTGCTACCCAGCTTCTCGAGCCGCCTGCTCAACGTCGGTTTGGACGAGACCTTTGACCTGGGACTGGGTCGATCGGCGCCGGCCTGCAATGAGAAGGGCAAGGGTCGGGTCTATCTCGAGTACCTGCAAGCCATCCATCGCTTGCTGGCGGCGCGTGGCACCCGGATGCAGTTCTGGGGCGACATCATCCTCGAGCACCCCGAGCTCATCCCCGAGCTCCCCCGCGATGCGATCCCTCTGCTCTGGGGCTATGAAGCCGGGCATCCGTTCGCCGAGCAGAGCAGGAGATTTGCCGCCTCCGGCCTCGACTACTACGTCTGTCCGGGGACCAGCAGCTGGAACAGCCTGGGCGGTCGGGCCGAGAACGCCCTGCTCAACCTGGGTCACGCCGCCGTGGCGGGAAGCCAGGCCGATGCCGCCGGCTACCTGGTAACCGACTGGGGCGACTTTGGGCATCTGCAGCCGCTGCCGGTGAGCTATCTCGGCTTCATGGCCGGGGCTGCCTTCAGCTGGAACGCCCAGACCGCCCAGGAGCCTCTCACTATCGACATGGCTCCACTCCTCGACCGCCACGCCTTTCCTGGCAGGCCCGTGGGGTTGGGGCAAATCGCGCTCGAGCTGGCCAACGTCTATCGCCATACCGGATCCGAGACCAAGAACGGCTCGCCCCTGTTCTTTCTGCTGCTGCGGGCCGGGGAGACGCTCGAACCCCCGCGCTACGCCGGGCTCGACACCGAGGCGCTCACGAGATCACTGGCGGAGATCGAGTCCGCGGCCGACCGTCTGGCCCGACTTCGAGCAGACGACGAACAGTCGGTTTTGGTCGTACGGGAGCTCCGGTGGGTGGCCGCCACCCTGGCCCTTGCTTGCCGGCTGGGTCTGGCCCGTCTCGAGCAGGGTCGCGATCAGTCGC
>JBAUDS010000291.1:0-22791 GCA_049678185.1 Thermoanaerobaculia bacterium | reverse complement strand
TCCGGCGAGGGCTTGGCCTCCAGGTTGTAGGCGTATCCCAGAAGGGCCCATCCCTCACCGTAGCCTGGACGCAGCTCGACGCTCTTCTCGAAGGCGGCGATCGCTTGGTCGAGTCGTTTCTGTTCCTCGGGGGTCTGCGGGCGTCTATTGCCCAACAGGCCGAGCTCGACTTCGCCAAAGAGAACCTGTAGGCGGAAGGCATCCGCAAGCCCTGCGAGCGCTTGCGAGTAGTACTTCTCGGCAGTGGTCAGATCCCCGGCTTCCTCGCTCACCAGACCGAGACCCGCGATCGAAGGCGGAAAGTCCGGAGAGAGCTCGAGGGATGAACGGAAATGGGCTTCCGCGTCGGCCCCACGATCCGGATTGACGTGAATCAGCAGATCGCCAAGATGGAACAGAGTCAAGTGAGGCTCCATGGGTGTCAGCGACACATTTTTTGGAACGCTTGCCGGCACGGCCACTTCTCGATGTGGTATCGGCGACTGCTGGAGGTACTCTCCGACACTGGCCTCCAGGGCCGAAGAGTCGACTCCGAGCACCTCCGTGATGGAAATCGATGAGGTCGGATCCGCATCCAGCTCGCCGACAAACCGGCGGGTCGCCTCGAAGCGCTCTTCGTCGTCGACGAGAAGGTAGTGCATCAGGGCCCAGGAGCCTTGGACGAAGGCGTTCATCCCCTCGCCATCGGTGGGCAACGTTTCCAGGCTCAAAACCTCGCCCACGGGCATGCGCCGGGCACCGGCGAGCCCGAGGCCGTCGGCAGCGGTGCCGGCCGTCGCCACCTGGGCGACCGCATCGTTTGCTTGGAAGGTGCTGAAGATCTCCGCCAGACCGTGCTTGAACCAGAGCGGTACCTGCGGCACGTTGTTGTTGACGACATCGTGCAGGTACTGGCGATAGACCACCGGCAGGGTCTCATCGGGATTGCTCCCCACCACCGCCGCGAAGTTGGCGTGTTTGTGCGGTGCGAAATAACCCGACTGGCCACCGGGAAGTGCATAGGGCTCGAAGGTCTCCCGATCCCGAAAGATGTAGATCAGCGTGTCCAGCGGCGATTCGAAGGTGGCGTTCGGAAAGATCTCTTCCAGCACCGCACGCAGACGCTCGAGATCCAGCCCGATCTCCTGGGTCGCGGCGTCGGGCAGGTTGCTGAAGACGATGAAGTTCTCGCTTTCGAGCTGCTTCCAGCCGTCACCCGAAGGGACAGAGGCCACAGCTGATCGCGTCAAGGGGATCGACAAGACAAGGACAGCACAAACCGCAGCACACGACAGGCGTAAAGAGCTCATCTTCAACTTTCTTTGATGTTGGCCGCGGATTCGGCCCAAGTCTCGCTCAGACGACGATGGACGTTACTCCGGGATCCCGCAACTCGCCGCCATTCCGCGCTTCTCGAAGTACTTCTGGTGGTACTCCTCGGCGCGCCAAAAAGTAGATGCCGGCGTGATCTCGGTGACTACGGTACCGTCGGTCTGCCCGCTGGCCTCGAGCCGCTCCTTGGATGTCTCGGCGGCCGCCTCTTGCTCGGGCTGGTGAAAGAAGATGGCAGACCGGTATTGGGATCCCACATCCGGCCCCTGCCGATTGGGAGTTGTCGGGTCGTGACTTTTCCAGAAGACTTCCAGGAGATCCTCGAAGGAGATCACCGAGGGATCGAACTCGACCTCGACCGCCTCGGCATGTCCGGTCGTGCCGGTGCACACATCCTCGTAGGTCGGGTTCTCCAGATGGCCGCCGGCGTAGCCCACCGCAGTCGACTCCACACCGTCGAGCTGACGAAACGATTCTTCGACACCCCAAAAGCAGCCTGCTGCAAAAGTTGCTGTTTCTAGAGTCATTGCATCCAACCTCCGTGGCCGCGGTATGGGGCGCTCCAGGCCCTCCGGCCGATTCAACTGCTTTGGTGGGCCTCACTCTAGCATTGAGATGAAACTGAGCGGAGCGCCGGCAGCGGGAAGCTCAGGCTGTCAGATCGAGAATTTCGCCTTGAACAAGCTGCCATTTGAAAAGTCTCTCGCCATGGCATAGACTGTACTCCAGTATTTCTTAAACCAAGGAGGTAAGTATGAAGCGCGTCGTTGTACTCGCAGTTGCCGTATCTGTCTGTCTGCTAGTCACAGGCATCGCCCAGGCCGAGATGACCAAGAAGGAGCTCATCGCCAATGCCAAGAGCGCAGCCCCGGCCACGATTACCGAGAACGCCACGTTCAAGACCATGGAGGGCGAGGTCCTGAAGGAGGGATCGAACGGCTGGACCTGCTACCCCGGCTCGAATGTGATCGGACCGATGTGCAACCAACCCCAGTGGGACGCTTTGCTCGCGGCCCTGATGACGAAAGCGCCCTTCGACGCTGAGGCGTTCAGTGTCTCCTACATGCTTGCTGGTGAAGGAGAAGCGATTGGAACCAGTAACACGGACCCGTTCGCTACCGGACCGACGGATGACAATGACTGGGTCAAAGAAGGGCCACACCTGATGATCACGGTGCCGGATCCGGCGATTTTCGAGGGCCTCTCCACAGACCCGAAAGACCCGGTCTATGTGATGTGGAAGGGCACACCCTACGCCCACATCATGGTGAAGATCGCAGCGGACGAATAGTAGTCAGCTCGTAACCCACGAGCTCAGCTGTCCCTCGCTTCGGCCTCAGAGCCTCGACTTGAGGTTCCGGTTGGCGTTGAAGAGATTGTCGGGGTCGTATTTCGCCTTGACGCGTTCGAGTCGCTCCAAGTTCTCGGCGAACGCCGCCGGTACGCGCTCTTCATCATCCTGGTCCATGTAGTTGGAGTACACGCCGCCGGTCGAGAATGGGGCCATGGCCTGGTGCAGCTTCCGTGTCCAACCGATGGCTGCCTTGTCGTCGGTCGGATCGCTCCAACCGGACCAGATTCCGAAGGCGAATTCGGCGTCACGGTGCGGGAACGCGGTTGCCGTCGCGTCGACGCGATTAATCGCGCCACCCATCGGTTCGAAGCCCAAGGAAGAGAAGGGCCCGGGTAGCGATGTCACGTGCGCAACGAAGGTGTCGATGGCCTCGTCCGATAGCTCACGATGGAAATGTGATTTCCAGTAATAGCGCTGCCCCGAGGGCACACCAGGGTCGAACGACTGCTGTAGGGCCGCGTACGGCATCGGCTGGATAAACCGAAGAATGGGATCGCCGAACGTCTCTAAGGGCGCGAGTACCTTCCTGCCGTGCTCGAAGTCACCCGAATAACAGGACACGATCGCGATACACGGCTTGCCTTGAGTCTCTTCGGGGAACGGCTCCACCGGCGGCACGTTGGTGACCAGCGCGTAGCCGGCTAGCTCGTCCGGCGCTTCGCGCATCCATTGGCGGTAGAAGCGCAGAACCTCCGAGGCATCGCCCAAGGGGTAGAACGCCTGTCCGACCAGCACTTCGGGACCCACCTCGTGCAGCTGGAACTCGAATGCCGTGACGATGCCGAAGTTCCCACCCCCACCTCGCAGCGCCCAGAAAAGGTCGGTATTCTCCGTTGCGTCGGCGCGAATCTGCTCGCCGGCCGCCGTCACGACCTCCGCCCCGACCAGGTTGTCGACAGTGAGACCGAAGCGTCGCGCCAGGTAGCCCACTCCACCGCCCAGCGTCAAGCCGCCCACACCCGTGTCCGAGACGAGACCAGCCGTCGTGGCAAGGCCGAATTCCTGCGTCGCGGCATCGAGAACTCCCAGCTTGGCGCCACCTTCGATACGCGCCGTTTTGGCTTCAGGGTCGACGCTGACGCTATTCATCAGCGACAGGTCGATCATCAGGCCGTTATCGCAGACGGATCTGCCCGCGACACTGTGCCCGCCGCACCGGACCGCGATGCTCAGCCCCTCGTTGCGTGCGAAGTTGACGGCGGTGACGACGTCATCCGCGTTCTGACAGCGCGCTATCAGCGTCGGTCGCCGGTCGATCATGCCGTTCCAGATGGCGCGGACCTCGTCGTAATCAACATCTTCCGGCAGCACCAGGTGACCGTTCAGGGAAGTACGAAACTCTTCGAAGGCGGAACGATCGGGCATTGCAGACCTCCTGCGACGTCAGGTGAGGTAGATCAGTACAAGAAACCGGGTTTTGATTGAGGGCTGGATTCTAACAGCCTCGCTGCGAGAATGCGCGGACAGGTGACTAGTTTTCGGGATCGGACGAGTACCACGCCATCATCTCGGCCCAAGCCCTCTCTTCGGTGACCCCTTCATCCATCAGGTCCGTGAAGGTGAGACCTCTCACAGAGCAGAGAAACTCCACCAACAGGTGCCACCGGAAGTGGCGGCGGTCAAAGGACTCGACGGGAGGCCGCCAGGAGTTGTCGTCAAGAAGAAGCCCGATTCGATTTCGAAGATCGTAGTCGGGATCTGATGCCGCAGCTGCGAGATTGGCAGCGTAGTCGGCATATCCCTCCGATTTCCATGGAGCTAGATCACCTTCGCCCCGTGCTTTGATCGCGGAACCCATCTGCAGGTGCGCGACCTCGTGGGCGATGGCTGCCGACCACGAACCCTGCAGCCGCGAATGCAGAGGTCGGCCGCCGTTCCGCTGCCCGATGGACTCGATACCTGCCTCGGAGAGGAAGACATTCCCGGCCGCCGAAATAACCAACGCCTGACCGGCATGGCTCTTGCCGGCAAGTCTGATGAAGAAAACAAAGCGCTCCTGTGATCGACAGATAAAAAGGCGTGGGGGTTTGGCGCCCCGATAGAGCTTCATCGCTTCCACCCGTCGCCGTGCGTCGTCTAGGACGAGCTCGAAATCCTCAGGAATCTCGCGATCGGAGTAGACGCTGAATCCCGAGAGCTCGGCGTGATGCGGAAATAGCGGATAGGGGAAGAAGAAGACCGAGAGGTAGAGGCCGAAGAGGACGACGACCGCCGCCAGCGCCACCGCACCCCATTTGGCAATCTGACGAATCCTGAGTATCACCAGGCCCCCGACGGCAAACGACTTCACCGGATTCTACGGTGACGATTGTCTCAGGTTGCGATGCTGGATGGGCCGATCCAGCATTCAGGATCCAGCAACCGGATAGGAGTTCGCTTTTCTCGAGGATAGACTCGTGGCCATCGTGGGTACCTTTGATGTTCTCTTGTTCGACCTTGGCGGCGTGCTGATCGATTTCGCGGGTTTTGAAGAGCTCAGTCGTCTGTTGCCGGAAGCGGTTGATTGGGCCGAGGTACGAGCCCGATGGATCGAGTCGGATTCGGTCCAGCGATTCGAACGCGCCGAGATCACACCGCAGCAGTTCGCGCGCGCCGTTGTCCGAGAGCTGGATCTCGATTTTTCGCCCGATGAGTTCATCACTGCGTTCGTAGAGTGGGCACGCGGGCTCTATCCGGGAGCCGGGTCACTTCTAGGCCGGCTTCAAGGGTCTTGCTGTCTTGCGTGCTTGAGCAACTCGAACGAGCTCCACACACCCATTCATCGCCGGAGCATCGAGCCGCTGATGGACAGGTATTACTTTTCTGACGAAATCGGCCTCGTGAAGCCCGATCGGGAGGTGTTCGAACACGTTGTCCGCGATCTCGACGTGCCGCCGGAGCGGATTGGCTTCTTCGACGACACACCGGTCAACGTCAAAGCCGCCCGGGAGGTCGGGATCATCGCCTACGAAGTCGACGGCATCGCCGAGCTCGAATCTCGGCTCCATCGTCTCGGCGTGCTCAGCCCAGAGCGAGCTCCGTGATCTTCTCCTGGGCCGCCTCGTTGCGCGACAGCACGCCTAGTCTTCGACGACTTCGAGCTCGGTGTCGGCCATCGCCTGCTTGCAGCCTGCCGTAACCTTTTCCTCGTGCTCCAGGAGACAGATACCCACGCGACCCTCGCCCACCTGCACATCCCCGCAGAACTTGATCAGGTCCTCGTGGCACTCCGAAGCGACATGGGCAATCGCGGCCACAAACTCTTCGAGCGCAGCTGACGCCTCGTAAAGCGCCCAGCCGCAAGCCCCGGACAGCTTGTCCTCGTGGGCGATGAAACAGGCGAGCAAGCGCCCCTCGCCCGGTGTCACTTGGCTGCAATAGGTCTCGATCTCAGGCTGGCACTCTTCCAGTGCTTTTGTAACGGCATCTTCCTCAGCAGCAGCCACTCCGGCAATCAATACCATGCCGACTAGCGCTATCCACAAGGTGCTCTTGCTCATGTTTTCTCCCTCTCGTTGCAGAGTCCACGTTCAGGCTGAGCACTCCCCACCCCCAACGCTCCAGCCAGCCTCGGATTCTATCCGAAGCAACTCGCCGACAAGGCGTCCATTGGCGATGTCAAGCCGAGGCCTGATATCAAACCTATTCCCCCCTACTCGATGTAGCCGAGGGTTCGGAGGCGCTCGACGGTTTCGGGGTCGAACTCTGCGGACCCGGCACCGCCCAGCACCTCGCGCAGTTCGAGGAGCTCGGCGCGCTTTGCCTCGAGTCGCTGGCGATAGTGCTCGACCAGCTCGGGACGAGCCTCGTTGACCGGCCGCCGGCAGAAGGGATCCTCGACCAGGTCGTACAGCACCACGGGCTCGCTGCGCCCGTAGTGATCCTCTAGCGCATCGCCATGGTGCGCTCGGTTCTCCGGCTCCTCACCCATGGGGCGCGAGTTGATCACCATCGACGCCCCCCACCGGCCATCGACGATCTCCAGGGTGCCGATCATCTCGCCGGTGTCGAAGTCGGTGCCGGGCATGTCGATGAAGAAGGGTCGCGGCTCGGGCTCGGCACCGGCCAACAGTGCCTGGGCAATCGAGCGGCCCTGCACACCAGTTGCGGCCGGCAAGCCGGCCAGCTCGACCAGGGTCGGCAACAGATCGATCAGCGACACCGGCTCTGACAGGCGCAAGCCGCCCGGGATCTTCCCTGGCCAGACCACCAGCAATGGAATGCGGGTGGAGTAGGTGTGAAAGTAGGGGGCTCCAAGTGCCGTCGGATCCATGAAGCGGTGACTTCCAGCCGGGTAGCCGTGGTCGGCCGTCACGATCAACAGAGTGTTCTCCCACTCCCCCCGCGCCTTCAACTCGTCGACCAGGAGCCCGATCTGTCGGTCCTGATGCACCATGCACTCGTCGTAGAGAGCCTGCTGGGCTGTGGCGAAGCGCTCTATCGTGGTGCCTATCTTCGGATAGGCGTCGAGCTCGGAATAGCCGCCAAAATCCTCGATCGCCTCGTCCCACCCGAAGTACTCCTCCCTCGCCTCTTCATCCAAATAGAGCCCAGCGAAAGGTGGCGGCGACCTGAACGGCTCATGGACATCGGTGGTTTGGATATGGACCCAGTACGGACTATCAGAGTGGGCGTCCCGCCAGGTCCAGAACTCCTCGTGCAGTGCTGCCGAGGAGATGCATTCCGCTTCGGGCTCGACAAGGGCCGTGATGTCGGGACCCTCCTGAAGACCAGAGCTGCTCGAGCCGACAGGGTTCGATGTAAAGAAGCCGGTCAGGAATCCGGCCCGCCGAAAATGATCCGCCAGCGTGACGACTCCCGCCGGCACCTGGTCGGACATGGTGCGAAAGTAGCCCAGCGTCGTCGGGTAGTTCGAGGTCAGAAACGAGGGATTGGAGAGCTTGGTCCAGGTGGCATTGCTGTAGGCCCGCTCGAAGACGACACCTTCGGCTGCCAGTTCCGCCATGTTGGGAGTCGTCTCGCGGTTGTATCCGTAGAGACTCATCCAGTCGGCACCCGCCCCGTCGATGACATAGAGGATGACGTTTGGACTGAGCGAATGCACCGTAGTCGTCAGCGTGGGAGCGCCCCAAACGGCGACATGGCCGGCTGCTCCTCCTTCTGCAGTCAGCTCCAACTGCACCTTCTTGCCCGCGAACTCGGATAGATCGACGCTCCGCTGGTGCCACTCACCGGCCTCGACCGGGCCTTCGCCAAACACCGCATGAATCGTCTCGCCATCGACGACATTGACCCCGAATGCCACCTCGCTGCCGGCAACCGGCACACCCAGGGCTGTCTCCAGGCGAGCGCCCTCAGGCAGCCGAACAGGAAACTGGAGACGACCTCCCGCATGAAGGTAGATCGATCTCCGATAGTCGCCTCCTAGGGACACCGTACGCCACCCGGCGGTCGCATCCGCGAACAATGCAGCTTTGGGCACCAAGGTGAGGGAGATCAGATCCAGATCACTAGGCTCATCGGCCCAGAACACCAGGACCAGCTCGTTCCACGGCGGGTTCTCCCAGCCCTGCCAGCCCACGGATAGAGGAAGACTGTAGGTATGGATGTTGCCGTCGGCAATCAGAGTCGTGCCGCCGCCCACATTTACGTGTGGCGTCGGAGGCCCGCCCCAAGGTGACTTACCTTCTCCCAGATTCAAGCCGAGCCGGATATAGCGGATCGAGTCCGAGCTCGTCCGCGCCTCGATGATGGCGCGATCCCAATCATCGAAGTTCCAGCCCGGAAGCTTCAGCACGATCAAGCCGTTGAGAGTGTCGCGCACCTGATTCTCAGCAGTTAGCGAGACACGCCATCCGTCATCGAGTTGCTCAGTCTTGAGGGGTTCTTCTTCGTAGTACCGCCGAGTCGTCCAGTCGGCGTTTGGCGAAGTGAATCGCCACTCCACAGGACCTGGCAGATCTTCCGGCAGATCAGGCCCCGAGTAGGTGGCGTGCTCCAACCGATCTTCCAGGTGCAACGGTGCCTTCACCCCCAGGTATTCGCCCTGGTCGGTCGGGGCACAAGCGGTCACCAAGGCAGCGAGACCCAGCGCCGCTCTCGCGTATCGCATCCTGCTAGCTGACAAGATGCTGACTATCTTACGTCATCAACGGGTCTGGACCGGATAGTAGTTCGCTTTTCCAGCCCTGGTCTCGACGTCTGTGTGAAGGGCGCCTCTCTGCAACCGAGGGCGGGATGCTGAAAGGCATTCAGGTTGAGCACTCGAACGGGATGGACCGAGCCGGAATCAGGCGGACCCTCTCCGCTACGGATGCCGTTCGTGCGACCAGAGACCGAGGCGGAGGAAGAACCAGAGGAACGCCGCCGCCACCAGGACGGCCATTCCCGCGACCGGTGTCAGGAGCGATTCAGAGATTCCGTAGGCCACTGCCTCGGGACTGACAATGCCCTGCTCGTGGATGTACCGGGTCATTTTGTGAATGCCCATCCACTGGCCGAGGAAGCCGAGTATTGCGGCGACAGAACCCCAGAACAGGACCGCGTTGATGCTCTGGCGACGGTGTTCGGCCGAGCCGTTTCGTCGAAACAGCAGGGAGAGGGCATTCCACAGAGCCAGGACTCCTATCACCAGGGTCAGAAGAATGATCGGCATGATCAATGGGCCGGCTTCCGAGAGGAATCGAATCATGTTGTCCTCCTCGTCACTCGAATCAGGTTGTGTTTCGCAGGAGACCCTCGATCTCCCGCGCTTCGCTGCGGGCCACCAGCCGGGAGAGCACAAACCAAAGCAAGCCAGCGAGAGTTGCGGTCAGGAGGCCTATGGTCATCATCGACGAGATCGAGACCATCCAGCCGGCGAAGTTCATGAAGAGGGTCTCCGGCGCCCCCTCCGCGTTGAGCCGGAAGAAGCGCTGCATGTGAAAGAGAAAACCGAGACCGGTCACTGCCAGGGTGGCACCGGCGAAGAACAGAGGAATTCCGAGCCCGATTCGCAGCCGACGCCCGTTGTCGCCCGAACGCGAGAAGATTTGTACGAGCTTCCAGATTGTGAAGAGGAAGGCCGCCAGGGCGAGCGCCGCGATCGGCCAGAGGAACGGGCTGGGATAGACGAAGAACGAGCGGTCGGAAAGGATCCGAAAGGCGAGCAGGATCTCGAAGGCGAGGAGAGCCACCAACAGGACCTTGGACCAGAGAGTGCCGATCTGCTGGGTGAAGCGCTCGCCGACACCGCCGAACCCCGCATGGTAGACACGCTCCAGTAGCTGCAGCGCTTCGTCCGAGGTGCCGAAAACTTCTTCAGCGCGGCGGACCGCTTCGTCTTGGTCACAGCCCTGGTTGAGATAGTGCTGGTAGCTATCTTCGAGATCCGAGGCCATCTCCAGGAGGATTCGGGTGCGGGCTGGCTCGGGGATCTGAAGGCGTTCCCGGGCCTGTTCGAGTACATTCGCAAATCGAGTCATTTTTCCACCTCCCCGATTAAGGAAAAGAAACGATCGAAGAACTCCCGCCAACCGGCGGACTGCTCCTTCAGGTATTTTTGGCCGGCAGCGGTCAGGCGATAGCTCTTCCGCCGCCGGCGACTCTGCTCCTCGAGCCAGTCGCCACGGATGAGGCCTTCGTTCTCGAGCTTGTGGAGGATCGGGTAGAGGGTGCCATGCTGGAAGCGGAAAGCGCCGCCGCTGTTTTCTTCTAACTCGAGAGCGAGTTGATAGCCGTGGCGTGGACCCGAGGCGAGGGTGGAGAGGATCAGAATCTGATTACAGCTCCGACTCAGGTTCTGGATGTCGAGCGTGGGGACGGGGGCCGAGGGTGGTGTCATGGTGAGATCGAGTGACTAGCATCGAACATCTATATATCGAGTCTCTATATAATACAGATACTCCATACCCCTGTCAAGCCGGACAGGAACCGGGCTTTCAAGACCTGGTCTTTACGCTTTTGGTCCCGAGGCCCATCTCCTCGGCGATCCGGAGGTAAGCCGCAGGCCGTAGCTCGTGGACTCGACAACTGAGCAGGCCCCCGGTACACCTTTTGGCATTGACGCCGTTCGACGTCGGAGTAGCATAGACGCGAGAAGAAGAAAGCCATGATTGCCCGAGAAGACAGGGGCTCCATTGCCATCCTCCGGATCGAGAATGGCAAGGCCAACACCATGGATTTAGAGCTGCTCGGAGACGTCTCCCGAGAGCTCGCCAAGCTGAAAGACGAGCCGGTCGAAGCCCTGGTGGTGACCGGCTCGGGCCGCGTTTTTTCGGCTGGTGTCGATCTCTATCGGCTTCTCGATGGCGGCGCAGAATATGTCCGCGATTTTGTGCCGAGGTTGAACTCGAGCCTGCGGGAGCTCTATCGATTCTCCAAGCCCGTCATCGCCGCCCTCAACGGCCATGCCATTGCCGGAGGCTTCGTTCTCGCCTGCTGCTGCGATCGCCGCGTGATGGCGAAAGACGGCGGCAAGGTAGGCCTGACGGAGCTGCCGGTAGGCGTTCCCTTTCCTTCGGTGCCTCTCGAAGTCGTTCGCAGCGTCGTCCCGAGTCGGATTCTCCGCGACCTCGTGTACGGCGGCAGGCTCTTCTTGGCCGATGAGGCCCTCCAGGCTGGGCTGGTGGACGAGATCGTCGATGCTGAAGGTCTGCTGGACAGAGCCGTTGAGGTCGCGGCAGAGCTCACTCGCATCCCAGCCGATGCGTTCGGGCTCACCAAGCAATGGATCCAGGAGCCGGTTCTCCGGCGGCTGGAGCGCAGCGCCGCCGCCCACGATGCCGAGGTGTTGCGGGCCTGGTCGGATCCTGAGACCCACGCGGCCATCCGACGCTACGTCGAAGCCACCCTGAAAGCGAGATAGGGAGAGCCGGAAAACGAACGTGCCTCCGACGTGGCGCTGTGCGCTAGGCGTTATGGATCATTGACTTAAGAATCGGGTGGCACCCTTTTCAGCACCCTTTCCGGCACTAGCGGGTCAACGGGCTCTCCCAGACCCGGAGCAGCAACTCTTTGAGCTGGGTGAAAGGCTTGGGCCCAAGCTCAGCGCTCCACTCGCGCTCGATGTCCCGGAGGATCTCGTGGATCTTCGCGTATGCGGCGCGTCCGCGTTTGGTCAGGCGGACAATTCGCGCGCGGCTTCCCTCGGGTGCGTCGGACCGGGTGATATACGCGAGAGCTTCGAGGCTCCGAAGAAGCTGGTTCATGGCCTGCTTGCTCATGCCGGCGCGCTCGGCGAGCATGCCAGGGCGGACCCCATCCGGGCCCGGAAACTGCAGCACCGCCATATGCGGTACGCGGAGCTTCTCGAAACCGGCGGCATTGAGCTCGTTGATGATCCGACGGTGAATGGCCTGGGCCGGAACCCGCAGGAGGGCGCCGATCAGCATCTCCTTCGGGGCGACCGGCGAGGGTGGTGGCGATGAGGGTCTTGACATGGTAGTAAATCGCATTTACAGTATACACCAGTAAACGCAATTTACCTAAGAGGAGACCACTGTGGCACTACAGACTACCCCTGTCCACCTCAATCCCTCCGACGAGACCATCCGTCTCGGGCCGCTCGCGGTGCGCTTCTTGATCACGGGAGATGACGCGAGTGGCAGCGTCGCCGTCTTCGAGCTCGCGGTCCCAAGCGCGCAGCGTCTGGCGGCTCCGGCACACAGCCACGATCACTACGAAGAGACGATCTACGGCATCGAGGGCGTGCTGACCTGGAGCGTCGACGGCAAACCGATCGACGTCGGGCCGGGGCAGGCCCTCTGCATTCCCCGCGGCGCCATTCACCGGTTCGACAATAACGGCAGCCAGGACGTGAAGGCGCTTTGTGTCATCACGCCTGCCGCGATAGGTCCGCAATATTTCCGCGAGGCTGCCGAGGTGATGAAAGCGGCGGCCGGTGGGCCACCGGACCGAGTCAAGATGGCCGAAATCATGCGCCGCCATGGCCTCACCCCGGCACCGTAACAGCGCCCTGCGAGCCTAAGAATCCTCTAGAACCTATTCCGGCAGACGGCCGGGTGGTGTACGAGGCGGAGTGATCGCGTCCTCCGTCACCCGCCAGAGCTGGGCTCTTTTCGCCGCCGACGGAGAAGCTCGCCTCGATTTCTGGTCGTGCGCTCTTCACTCGCCCGCGGTGAGACGCTTCATCAAGCGGTACATGAACTCGACGCTGTCGTAGAAGGCGTCGACCAGGATCCGTTCGTCGGCGCCGTGCGAGCGGTTGTCGTGGATATCGAAGAACAGTCCCATGATGCCGTAGACCGGCACGCCGGCGCGCCGCAGCTGCGCGCCGTCGGTCGACCAGACATCCATTACCGGCAGCACGGGGACGGCGGGCCACATCTCGGCGGCGATCGCTTCGACCGCGTCGAAGATTTCGGGCTCGAGCGGTGAGGCGTTGCTCAGGACCGGCTCGCGGGTCGGTGTGACTTGGATCATTGGGTCGGCGATCCGTTCCTCGAGCGCCGCCCTGACCCCGGCAGGGTCGTCACCAGGCAGCAGGCGACACTGGAGCGTCGCGGTCGCCCGGACAGGGAGCGCATTCTCGGCCCGGCTGGCGGCGAGCATCGTAGCGGCACAGGTCGTGCGCAGATTGGCGTTGTAGAACGGGTTGGCCGAAAGCCGCTCGACCGCCTCGGGGTCGGCCGGGGACCGGGAAGCGGCGAGCAGGTCGTCACGAAGCTGGCCGTCGTGCTGCTGGGCGAGACTGGCGAAAAACGCCCGTGTCGTGGGGTTGAGCTGGGCGGGAAAGCGAAAGCCATTGAGCCGCGCGAGCCCCGAGGCCAGACGCAGGACCGCGTTATCATCGCCGGGCATGGAGCTGTGACCGCCGGCACCGCGGGCTGAGAGCTCGAAGCTGAGGTAGACCTTCTCGGCTGTCTGCACCGGCAGACGCTTCCGGCGGCCATCCTCGATCTGGCCCCCACCGGCGTCGGTGTTGACGACCCAGGCGACGTCGAAGAGCTCGCGGTGCTGGTCGAGGAGGAACCGCACACCGTTGGTTTCGGCGCTTCCGGCCTCCTCATCGGCGGTGAAGGCGACGACGATATCGCGGACTGGTGTGAACCCCTCCTGGCGAAGCCGGATCAGATTGGTGGCAAGATCGGCCACTTCGCACTTGATGTCCAGGGTCCCGCGACCATAGAAATACCCGTCCTGCTCGGTAAGAGAAAACGGCTCCACGGTCCACTCCCCGGGATCGACATCCACTACATCGAGATGCGTCAAGAAGAGGATCGGCTTGCCCGTGCCGCGACCCCGCAGGCGCACGACCAGGTTTACCTTTTTTTCCGTCTGGGCGAGGAGGGTGACGTCCTCCGCGGCGAAGCCCGCCGCAAGAAACCGCTCGGCCAGCCTCCGCACGGCCTCGGCTGTGCCGTTGTCGAAGGTCGACGGGATCGCCACCTGCTCGGCGAGGATCGTACGTGCCAGCTGGCGAATCTCCGCTGGCGGCAGGCTCGGATCGCCGGCACCGGCGGCGATTGCCACCGGGGCGAGCAGCGCGAGGACCATTGGCAGGCGGCTTCCCATTTCGCGCCACAGGATATCCCAGACCGACAGCGGTGATCGGCTCGTCTTGTCCAGGCGGCGACGACGAGAAAGCAACCCCGGCGGGGGTCGCACTCAGGCAACCCCCTATCCCCTGGGCGAGGCGGAATTAGGTAGACTGTCTGTCTTTCCCAGTTAGAATGTCCTACCTTTCGATGTCTTGAGCAGGAGATGCGACCATGATCGGCGAGAGTGTTTCCCACTACCGGATCACCCAAAAGCTGGGTAGCGGGGGTATGGGGGTGGTCTACGAGGCCGAGGACACCAAGCTCGGGCGGCACGTGGCCCTCAAGTTCCTGCCGGCGGAGCTGGCTCGGGACGCAGCATCTCTCGAGCGCTTCCAGCGCGAAGCGCGTGCCGCTTCCGCCCTCAACCATGCCGGGATCTGCACGGTTTACGCGATCGACCAGCACAAGGGGCAGCACTTCATCGCCATGGAGCTGCTGGAGGGGGAGACCCTGGCGGAGCGGATAAGGCGTGGGCCTCTAGCGCTCGACGAGCTGCTGGACCTCGGGATCCAAATTGCGGACGCGCTGGAGTCGGCACATGCGAAGGGGATCGTACACCGTGACCTCAAGCCCGCGAACATCTTTGTGAGCCCCCGGGGCCAGGCCAAGGTCCTGGACTTCGGGCTGGCCAAGATCGAGCGGGCGCGCCCGGCGGGGGGTGAGCTCTCGGAAGCGCCGACCGCGCTGCAGCCCAACGAGCTGACGACCGCCGGCAGCACAATGGGTACGGTGTCGTACATGTCGCCCGAGCAGGCCCGGGGCCAGATTACAGACGCGCGTACGGACCTCTTCTCCCTGGGGACCGTCCTCTATCAGATGGCGACGGGGAGGCTACCGTTCCAGGGCGACACCGAGGCCGTCGTCTTCGACGCGATCCTGAACCGCGAGCCTCTGCCGTTGGACGAGCTGAACTCCACCTTGCCGGCCGAGCTTGGCCGCCTGTTCGAGAAGGCTCTCGAAAAAGACCGTACCCTGAGATACCAGAGCGCCACCGAGCTCAAGACGGATCTCCTGAGGCTCAAGCGGAAGATCGACTCGGGCAGCCAGCGCGCCACCGAGCCCGGCGCGGCACCTAGCGGCCCGCACAAGGCCGCCGAGCGGTCGGTGGCCGTCCTCTACTTCGAAAATCTGTCCGGACAGAAGGATGACGAGTACCTGCGCGACGGGGTGACCGAGGACATCATCACCGAGCTGTCCAAGATCCAGGGACTGAAGGTCCTGTCCCGGCCAGCGGTGCTTCCCTACCGGGACAAGCCGGTGGCTACCGCCCAAGTCGGACAGCAGCTCAGGGCCAATTCCGTCCTCGCCGGCAGCATCCGCCGCGCCGGCAGCCGGCTGCGCATCAGCGCCCAGCTCGTGGATGTGGAGTCGGATGCGCTGCTGTGGTCCGAGCGCTACGACCGGGAGATGGCGGACGTCTTCGAGGTGCAGGACGAGATCGCCCGGAAGATCGCCGGGGCGCTGCGTGTCACGCTTAGCCCCCAGGAGCAGGAAGCGATCGCGGCCAAGCCGACCGAAAACGCCCAGGCCTACGACCTGTACCTCCGCGGCCGCAGCTACGCTCGGCGCATGGTGCGGCAGGACCTCGAGTTCGCGCTGCAGTTGTTCGAGAATGCGGTGGCCCAGGACCCGACCTTTGCGCTGGCCTACGCCGCGATGGCGAACGTCTGCGCCGTCTACCATTACAACTTCGAGCCTGAGGCTTCCTGGCTCGAGCGGGCTCGCGAGGCCGCGGAGAAGGCGATCGCCATCCAACCGGACCTCTCCGAGGCCAAGGTGGCGCAGGCCTGGATCCTCTACGCGAGCGGCGACTACGACGAAACCCTTCGCATCATGCGCTCGGTGGTCGAGCGCAAGCGGGACACGGAGAGTGCCTATTACCTCCTACTGCGTGCGCTCTTCTCCTCCGGTCGGTACCAGGAGATCGCGTCGGTGGCCGAGGCGGCGATCGAGGCCAGCGGAGCGGACTACAACGTCTATGTGCCGATTCAGAACGCGCTCGGTGCGCTCGGCAAGCAGGACGCCCTGAAAAAGGTTCGTCAGCGCGCGATCGAGGCCTTCGAGGCCCACCTGCGCCAGGTGCCCGAGGATGCGCGTGCCCGCATTCTGCTGGCGGGTGCCTACGCTGCCGACGAGCGGGTCGACGAAGCGACACGGGAAGCCGACCTCGCCATGGTGCTCCGGCCAAACGACGCCAACGTGCATTACAACGCGGCCTGTGTCTTCTGCACGATGAGCAAGAAGGCCGAAGGGATGGCCGCGCTCACCAGGGCGTGGGAGGCCGGTTTCCGGGACCCCGACTGGGTGCGTCGCGACCCCGACCTGGCGCTCCTCCACGGGGACCCAGAGTTCGAGAGGCTGTATCCGGAAGGCCCCGAGGAAAAGCAAGCCTGATCGGCCAGTCGGTCGCTGATGAGACCCTTGTTCCCAAGCATCCTCAGCAACTTGCATCTTGGCCGAGTAGGAATTCGCCTTTTTTTGCCGCAGCCGAGGGAAGGGCTTTTTTCGAGTGCACAAGGCCCTGGGGCGGCGAAGCGGACTGGAGACCCCGGGCACCGAGAACATCACCGGGAAGCCGGCGGCGGGGATCCTCACCCGGCGGTTGACGAGGCCTGAGGGTGAGTCGTATAATGACTCAAAGTGAGTCGTTCATGACTCATACGGAGGACAGGTAGCAGGCATGAAGCAGCTGACGATTCGGGGACTCGACGAGCGGCTCGAGAAGCGGCTGAGGGACCTGGCTTCGGAGCAGCGGATTTCGCTCAATCGAGCCGCGCTGGCACTCATGCGCCGAGGGGCCGGTCTGTCGAACCGCCGTGAGCTCACTGATGTGGTGGGCTCCGCCCTAGACAAGTTCATCGGTGTCTGGTCCGACGAGGACGAGGCGGAGCTCCTGCGGGCGCTCGAACCGCTGGAGCAGATCGACCCCGAGCTCTGGTCGTGAGGTTAGCCCTCGACACCAACGCCTACTCAGCTCTTATGAGGGGCCACCAGGACGTTGCGGCACTGATACGCCGCTCGGAAGCGGTGTTGGTCCCGGCCGTTGTGGTCGGTGAGCTTCTCTACGGGTTTCGGCTCGGCTCCCGATTCCAGGAGAACGCGGCCCGGCTCGAGGCCTTTCTGGCAGCGCCTTCCGTTGACCTGTTGCCAGTGACCCTCACGACGGCGGATCGTTTCGGCCGCACCGCGGCAGCCCTCCGGCAGAAGGGCACGCCCATACCGACGAACGACATCTGGATCGCGGCCCAGGTTATGGAGATTGGTGCCGATCTCCTCTCCTCGGACTCTCACTTTGCCGCGGTCGACGGACTGGCGTGGCTTCCCTTTTCGCCTGCCGAAGAAGACAGCGTGCGCGAGCGGATCTGGCGCTACCACGCAGACCCGGGGCGTTGAGCCCCGAGGATTCTGCATTTCTTGGGCAGAGTCGAACCCAGGTCGCGTGGCGGATCGCGCCGCGGGGCGTCCAAGGCTGTCTGGTTAAAGACCTCGAGCTCGAGCGGTGGCTCGTGAGCGACAGGAGCTAACCCGCCAGAGCCTGCTGAGGCCGACGAAGGTGCCGCCGTTCTGGCGGCAGAGGAGGCGCATCAGGGTGGCGAAGCGGACGCCGGTGGTGTTGGAGACCCCGGGCACCGAGAACATCACCGGGAAGCCGAGGGCGTGGATTCTACGTGGTTGGTCATCCAGCGCTAGGCGTAGTTGCGATGGCCGAACCGCTCGACACCGTCGCTCAAGAACCGCTCGAAGGCCCGTCGATCACTATCGGCCAGGAAGATCGGCTGGCGGTTGTTACCGCGAGCGATGAAGTGATAGAAGGCTCCATCGTAGTGTTGTCTCGGTTTCCGTCCCACACCCTAGAAGACGCGAAACGAACTCCTGAACTTGCATCTTGCAGGCCTGGCACCGACCGGTACTTCCTGGCTAGATAGCGATCATCGTCTGGTCGGCAACGCCCTCATGGAAGGGTCGATCTCAGCTTTGAACTTAGCGCTCTCAGCCACGGAGAAACCGTCTCTCAGAATGATTACTGCTCCGGCACGGAAAGTCACATCACCTGGATCGACGATCGAGAAATCAGGTCCTGCTGTAATGCTGTTGCTCGCCACGAAGACCTTCGTTGTTATGACGGTGTCATCCATGAGGATCAGATCCACAGGAACTGAGAGCACCGTGTCGTTGTCCGTGGCTTGATTGTCCGCGGGTACAGGATCTCCGATCCCCGCTGGTGGAACGATGGTGGCCGTGTTCGAGAGGGTCCCGGTGGCGCTGGCGGCGATGGAACAGATTGCCGTGTAGGTCGCACTGGCTCCGACGGGAAGATCCACCACGTCGCTGATGTCTCCGGAGACAGGTCCCGCAGTGCAGGAGGTACCGCTGGACGGTGTACAGACCCAGGTGCAAGTGAGCTCGGTTGGAAAGGCGTCTGAGACGCTTGCACCGGTGACCGCACTGGGACCCGTGGTGTTGGTGGCCATGATCGTGTAGGTGAGGGTGTCGTAGCCGGGGATCGCCGTGGTCACACCGTCGGTCTTGGTGATGGCAAGGTCTGCCGTGGTGACGACAGTCTGCTCGGAAGCGTTATTGTCATCGGTGTCCGGATCGGATGAAGAAGCGCCGACCAGGGCCTCGTTCGTGATGGCGCCCCCTTCCAAGGGCGCGGTCACGGACAGGGTGAGCAAGGGCGCCGTGCCAACATCCAGACTTTCTCTCGAGCAAACCACGAGGCCACCATCCTCGCCGCAGGTCCAGCCGGTTCCTGTCGCATCGGTCATCGAGACACCCGCTGGCAGCGTATCCTCCACCCGTACGCCCCATGCCACACTGGGCCCGGTGTTGGTTACGCTCAGCGTGTAGTCGAACGCTCCTCCGGCGGCGACGGGATCCGTGGAGTCAGACTTGGCTATCGACAGGTTCGCAACCAACGCCGAGACCCGTGAGAATAGAGCCATCTTCATGTCCAAATTGGAGAGGACGTACACGTGTATCCCATCGGGCGAGACAGCGACTGCCTGCGCGGTTTCGAGCCCGTCGACACCGTCGACTCCATCACGGTGCGACTCCACGAACAGCAGCTCTCCCGTCGCTGCGTTTCTGCGGAACACGCTCAGTGCATCGCCGTGATGGCTCGCCACATAGAGGTATCCTCCGTCTGCGCTGACTGCCAGCCCCACCGCGCCATTCAACCCTTCCCCATCTACGTTGTTCTCGTAGACCCTGCGGAAGGTCAACGTTCCCGCCGAAGCATCTCGGGCGAACATCGCCACACTCTGGTCATAGGCGCCCGTCACGTAGAGGTGAGCGCCGTCGGGGCTGAGCGCCACACGTGAATCGCCGCGAAGACCGTCGACCCCATCGACTCCGTCCTCGTGCACTTCGAGGAACGTGAGGGTTCCCGTGCTGGGGTCTCGCGCAAAAACCGCCAAGAAGGCTGGATAAGTATAGGTAACACCATCGTTCGCCGCGTAGACGTGGGTGCCGTCGGGACTCATCGCAAGGGACTCGACATGATCCAGGCCGACGACGCCTCCCACGCCGTCCTTCTGGACTTCTACGAACGTCAGTCTGCCCGTTGACGCGTCCCGCGCGAACACGGCCACGGCATTATCGAACCGGCTTGCCACATAGACGTGTGCTCCGTCCGGACTCACGGCCACCGAAACAGGGTAGAAGAGGCCGTCAACCCCGCCAAAGCCATCCTTGTGGAC
The DNA here is from genome assembly GCA_049678185.1 of Thermoanaerobaculia bacterium. Taxonomy (GTDB): domain Bacteria; phylum Acidobacteriota; class Thermoanaerobaculia; order Multivoradales; family JAHEKO01; genus M0029. The sequence continues at coordinate 2,944 of JBAUDS010000291.1, read as the reverse complement.
TTCGAGGAAGGTCAGTGCTCCCGTCGCCGGATTGCGATCGAATACGGCAATCGCGTTGTCGTAGCTCCCCGTGGCATACACGTTCTCGCCTTCGGGGCTCAGAGTGATGGACGAGGCGCCCCGGAGCCCGTCGACTCCTCCCTGACCATCTTCGTGCTGTTCGAGAAGCGCGAGCGCCCCGCTCGCGCCATCGCGGACGAAGACGGACAGCGTATCGCCCGACGCGACGACCACATGCGCCCCGTCCGGGCTCACGACGACCGACGTGGCAGGGCTATAAACGCCTTCGCCGTAGGCGTCGGCAAAGGCAAGGTGCCTCTCCATCACACTCAACCGGACGGTGCGCTGGGTGTCTCCATCACCCGTCGTCGTGTTCAGAAACCCCAGAGTTGCCGTATGCGTGCCCAAGGCCAGACTCTCTGCCTCAGCGGTGGTCTCCACCACGGCGGGAACACCGTCGAGGGCCAACAGACTGCCGCTCGAAGGCGTCACGGAGAGCCAGTTCTCGCCGCCCGCGATCTCCCACTCGAAGGCGCCTGCTTGAGTGTTCCACAACGTCCAAGTGGCCTTTTGGGGATAGAAGGGGCCTCCCGCCTGCCCGTAGAAGTCAAGGGCCGCGTCGGGTGTCACGACGAGGCCCGTCGCTGGAGAGACGACCACGCGACCCAGCGAGGGATTGTCCAGACGGTCCCAGATGTGGCTGTCGATGACGACCGGATCGGTCGTTCCCCAGTCGTTCAGGGGGGCCACCTGGTCGATCGTGTCGAGGTAGTAGAAGTCGTAGTCGACGTTGCCATACAAAGTGTTCTCGGAGAACTGACGCAGCTGCGACGCGACCACCCCTTCTGAGTTGTTGTCGTAGATCCAGTTGCCACTCACAATCGTCCGGAAGGAGCTGTTCCGGAGACCGGAGCCGGTGTTCTCGCGCAGCTCGTTGTTGGTGATCGTCACGGTTCCCAGCGAGCTCTCGCGCACGATGCCGGACTGGGCGTTCAAGTAGACGTCCGAGCCGCTGATCGTAGGCCCGGTAGGATCGTCGCCTGTCACCAGAATCCCGTCCCCGCCGTTGTCGTGGATTTCACAGCCGAGGACCTCGGGATTGGCATAGCCGTTCGCGTTGTAACCATCTATCGCCCGGATGACGATGCCGGTCCCCGTGTTGTATCGGACAGTGCTGTCGGTGAGCGTACCCCCGACGGAGCCGGTTTTGGGCACCGTGCAGCCGGTGGAGCCACTGCCGTAGCCGTGGAACTCGACGCCGTCGTCCAAGTTCAGCTCGACCAGGCATCTCGCGATCGTCGGTGCGGCGCGGCTCCCGCCGCAGCCAAAGGCGTTTGCCGCGACTCTGATGCCGTCGTCCGCGTTGCTGCGAATGGTGCAATCGCTCACGGTCGGGGAGCTCCGCGAGATCAGCAGGCCGTCGACCGCGTAGTTGATCTCAATCCAGGCCAGACTGCTCGTACTCGAGTAGATTCTCAACCCATCCCAATCGCCGGGACTCGGGGAGACCTGCGCGGAGGTGAAGCGGATGGGGCTTGCTGTCGTGCCGACCGCGGTGAGCGTGCCGTTGGCCGACAGTCCGGCATCGGTCTCGAACTGCACAGTCACACCCGGGTCGATCACGAGCGTCTCTCCGCCAGGGATCTCGATGTCGCCCTGCACCACGTAGGGAGATCCAGCAACAGACCAGGTGCCGCTCACCTCTCTTGGGGGTACCGTCGTGCTCGCGGACGCGACTAGCGGGGAGGCCAGAATCAAGAGAAGTCGGAGAATCGAACACTTCGGCCGTGCACCAGTTCCAACTGCTATGGGAGGCCCTCCGGCGTGTGGGAGTGCTGACGCCGATTTCATTGCTCATTCCTCCGGTCATGGATAGAAACTCTTCTTCCTACCCTTCGGCAGCCCGGCGGTCTTGGGATCTCTAACGAGAAGCGAGGACCCGTTGCTTTGTGGGCTCAGCCTTTCGGCTGGCTTACCTTTTTCGAGATATTACTTGACTATCACGTTCTGCTGCACGGCGCGCCACCCAAACGGGTGGGAGCCTTGGAGCGTCCTTTCAGTGGATTAGGTGGCGATAGGGCCGCCTGGAAGCCCGCTCTCAGAGCCCATCTGCCAGCCTGCTCCGTTGGGTATTTTGGAAATACCGGAGTCCTACTACCGTCGAAGCGTACCCGAGAAAGGAGGGACCTCTACCGCCCTCGGGTCGCCGGGCGCGGTAGGCCGACTAGGAAGTTGGTTGTCTGGCTCCGAGCTCCACGCGACGTTGTGAGGTTGCTCGAGGCCCCCTAAGGTGATCGGCTAGCCTGATGGAAGCAACTCCTAGCACCCTGAAGCGCAGAGCAGAGAGTACTGCGTTCTCGAAACCCGAGGATTCCGTGCATACAGACACACTCGACCCAAGGCCGCCCGTCGGATCGCGGGAGGGGGCGTCTCAGGCTATTTGGTCGAGGAGCTCGATGTCGTGCGGTGGTCCGTGGGCGAGAGGCTCGGGCTCCTGGGCCGGTAGTTTTAGACTCCGGCGGATCGCCCGGGCAGTGGCGAAGTCGGTGATGAAGGCGAGGATCTTCATCTCAGCCCCACAAAACGGGCACAACAAAGGGTCGATCTCATAGACCCTTCTGCTCAGCTTGGCCCAACTGAGCCGGATCTGGCGGGTGAAGGCGTCGACGGGGTCGTCCCCTGCTAGCGCCGGCCTTGCCCCTGCCTCCTCTTCTCCAGCTTTGCGCCGCTTGCCGCGGGCGGCTTTAGGCCAAGGCCCCACGCGGCGGGTCGGCCGAGCCGTGTAGCCGACCTGTGCAGTATCTTCGTTCCAAGAGAGTCTGTTGAGCGCGAGCGGGCACCGGATCATGTAACGGCCCAGACGGGCAGCACCTTGCCTGTCTTTGACCCGCACCGCACCGTGGACCGAGAAACCGCTGTGGCGCCAGGCGAGGAGATTGCGCAC
>JBAUDS010000290.1:0-5702 GCA_049678185.1 Thermoanaerobaculia bacterium | reverse complement strand
CGCCTCCGCCGCTTCTTCGCTCCCCGTGCCCGCACCTGGGGTCTCGCCATCCCGATCCACCTGGTGGCCTTCACCCTCTTCTATGTGGCCACCGACCGGCTCCTGCAGTCGGAGGTGATGCAGACCGCCGCCCAAGCGGCCCAGGAGCGACTCACCCAGGCGGCCGAAGAGCTCGAGGTCGTGGCCAGGGCCCACACCGGGGACGCGAAGGGCGGGCACCTCTTCGAGGTTCTCCTCCAGGCCCACGGCGACATCGATTTCCGGCTTTTCATCATGGGCGGTGGCGTCATTGGTCCCGATGAGCCGCTGACGGAACAAGAGCATCTCGAGATGGTGGATTTTCTGGCGGGCGGTCGGGAGCAGCGATTCTGGCGCAGTGAGGAGGAGGGAAAGACCCGCATGCGCGGGCTGATGACGGTGGTGGCCAACCAGAACTGCATCCCCTGCCACAAACCCGGAGAGACCCTGGCGGTGGCCTCCATGACCAAGGATCTCACTGCTCAAATCCAGAGCGTGCGGGCTCATTCACGGCGGAATCTGGCTATTCTCATCACTCTTTGGGCGGTCGTTCTGGGTGGCACCCAGTTCCTTGTCCGGCGCTCGATCAAACGCTCCGCTGCGCGCCTGGAAGCCGATCTCGCCGCCGTCCAGGCGGGCGATGCCAGCCCCACCGACACCGGGCCCTTGGTACTCGACGCGGCATCAGCCAGGCTCCACCAGTCGCTGCGCGAGTTTCTGCAGCGACAAAGAGAGCGCGAGGCCGAGGTGGCCAGCCGTCTCGAGCACACCGACCGGCTGGCCTCTCTCGGGCGCCTCGCGGTCGGTCTGGCCCACGAGATCAAGAACCCGTTGGCCGGAATCCAGGGAGCTCTCGAGATTCTGCGCGAAGATCTCCCCGACCTGGAGTCGTCCAAGCTTTGCGACGAGATGCTGGCCGAGCTCGGGCGGGTCAATCAGACCCTCCAATCGCTATTGGCATCGGCCCGCCCCACCCCTGCACGGCTTTCGGAGACCAGCGTCACTCAGCTACTCGAGGACTTGCGGCGACTTGCCGAGCCGGGTCTGCGCCGCCGAAAAATCACCCTCGATATCGACATCGCCGACGATGTCCCCAGCGCCCAACTGGACGCCGCCAAGATCCGCCAAGTCCTTCTCAACCTGGTCAACAACGCTGCCGACGCCATGGAGGGGGGCGGCCACATCACCCTGCGGGCTGGCACGTTCCCCGATCGCCAGGACCTGATTCTGGCGGTTCAGGACGACGGCCCCGGCATCTCGGAAGAGAACAAGGCAAAGGTATTCGAGCCGTTCTTCACCACCAAGTTCACCGGTACCGGTCTCGGTCTCGCCATCGCTCGCAGCCTGGTGGAACAGCATGGGGGAAGTCTCGAGCTCGAGACCGCCCCGGGCCAGGGAGCGACCTTCTTCCTCTTTCTGCCCACCATCGCCAAGGCGCAGTCGCCGCCAACCGATATGATCCCCTCCGGGTAGCTCATGTCTCTGGTCCTCATTGTCGAAGACGAAAAGCTCCTGCGTTGGGCGCTCACCGAGCAGCTCAAGCGCCATGGGCACTCGGTGCACTCGGCCGCCAACCTGGCCGAGGCCCGAGAGCATCTCGAGAAGCATCAGCCTGACGTAATGCTGCTCGACCTGTCACTCCCCGACGGCCACGGTCTCGACTTCTATCAGACCAATCAGGAAAAGCTGCAGGACACGGTGGTTATCGTCATGACCGCCGTCGGGCAGGTGGAGGACGCGGTTCGGGCGATGAAGCTGGGAGCCATCGACTTTCTCAACAAGCCGGTGGACCAGGTCGAGCTGGCCCGGCTCATCGACCGCTCTGTGACCCTGCGCGAAGACCAACTCGAGGCCGCCGCTGCCCGCCAGACCCGCGAGCGCGATTTGAAGCAGGAGCTCATCGCAGAATCGCCGACCTTTCAGGAGGTCGTCCGGATCGTGGGCGAAGTGGCCCAATCGGAGGTCTCGAGCATCCTGCTGCAGGGGGAAAGTGGCACCGGCAAGAATGTCATGGCTCGTCAGATCCATGCTCAGTCGACCCGCTCGAAGAAACCCATTCTCGAGGTCAGCTGTGCCGCCATCCCCGACAATCTGCTGGAGAGCGAGCTGCTGGGCCATGAAAAGGGGGCCTTTACCGACGCCAAGACCACCCGCCACGGCACCTTCGAGCTGGCCGACGGAGGTACAGTGGTTCTCGACGAGGTCGGAGAGCTCAAGCTCGAGCTCCAGGCCAAGCTGCTGCATGTGTTGGAGGAGCGGCGACTGCGTCGGGTGGGAGGCACCCGCGAGATACATGTCGATGTACGAGTGATTGCGCTGACCAACCGCAACCTGGACGACATGGTGCAGGAGGGCAGTTTCCGGCAGGATCTCTTCTACCGGCTCAACATCTTCCCCATCACGGTGCCGCCGCTGCGCGAGCGTCCGGAGGACATTCTGCCGCTGGCGACCCACTTCCTCGACGACCTCCAGCCCAAGTTCGGCCGCGAATTCGACGGTTTTTCCCGCGAAGCCGAGAATCACCTGCTGGGTTACTCCTGGCCGGGCAACGTGCGCGAATTGCGCAATGTGCTCGAGCGGGCCATGATCCTCGAGAAAGAGAAGAAGATCGGCCCCACCTCGCTTATTCTGACTCCGGTGGGTGAGAAGGCCGCCCCATCCAGTCCGACGGCGACCGCCGAGGAGATTCTCCCCTCTAAAGGCATCCCCTCGCTCGAGGAGATGGAGCGGGAGCTGGTAACCAGGGCCATGCAGGCTAGCGGCAACAACCAGACTCGGGCCGCCGAGCTGCTGGGTATCACCCGCGATCAGCTCCGCTACCGGCTCAAGAAATTCGATTCTCGAGCCCCAGAATCAGCCTGAGCCTGTTTCCGGAACGGCATTTGCAGGAAATCAGCTCCGCAATGGAGGGATTTTCGTGCGATTCCTGGTAATCGACGGCAGTCGGATACTCCCCGCGCTCATCGAGCGGCTGGCACCCCCCGGTGTGGAGGTGGAGATGGCCTCGACCTATGACGAGGCGAAGTGCACCATCTGTGGTCGCCCGCCGTCCGCCGTGATCGTCAACCTCGGACCGGCCGACCTCCCCTGGCACGAGCTCCACGAGTGTTGCCGCACCCAGTCGCCACCCATTCCGGTGCTCTACGAGTCCTGCATCTACCACAGCCCCGACGAGGTCGGTATCGGCTGTCTAGACGAGGACTGTGCCTTTCTCACCAAGCCCTACTCGGTGGCGGAGCTGCGCATCCAGCTCGAACGACTGTTGAAGCATTCCAGCGAGCCCCACTAGCGGGGTCGACCCGCACTGTGGGATTTACCACTTCCCCACCAGCGATATATCAGTAGCATTGGGAGCCGTGAAAGTTGCTGCTCCTCCTTGCGTTTTCGCCGCGGTGATCTGTCTCGCGGTCTCCCTCGACGCGGCCAAAGCCGCCGATCACCCCACCCTACCCAACCTCGACCGCGTCGACTGCTCGGTCTGCCACGACGACCTGACCGAAGGCATGGCCACGGTGCACGCGCCGGTGGCCGACGACTGCACCATGTGTCACGAGTTCTCCAAGGACGAAAGCGGCAGCACCGTGGAGCTAGCGGATTCCGAGCCAGCCCTCTGTCTCATGTGTCATGACGACCTCGAGTCGGCGGTAAACCTCGAGCTCGAAGTGCCCCACATGCCGGTGGGGGATTCCTGCCTCAACTGCCACGAAGCTCATGCAGCCAACGCCGAGCACCTACTCCTGGCAACGATCAGGGAAGTCTGCGCCAACTGTCACGATGTCGACGAGCTCAACGAGGTCCATGGTGGCCAGCTCACGTCAGCAACCGACTGTGCTTCCTGCCATCAGCCCCACGGCTCGGAGCACGCCAAGATGCTCGTCGCTGCCGAGCAGCACGTGCCCTTTGCCGACGGCAGCTGCTCGGGGTGTCACCGCGAGCCTTTTGGCGAGCGCATCCGTCTGCGAGCCCGGGGGGAACGGTTGTGCGCCGGCTGCCATGGAGACCTGGCCGAGGAGGCCGGCGACAAGGGCACCATCCATGCGGCCATACAAGGGGAGCGGGGCCGCGCCGGCTGTCTCTCCTGTCACAACCCCCACATGAGTCCAAACCGCAACTTGTTGATCAAGACAGGCGTCGCCCTCTGCGGCGAGTGTCATACCGAGATCGTCGAGGCAGCCGAAGCTGAGACCGGACACGCGGCGGCGGCCGACGACTGTCTCACCTGTCACCGGCCGCACGCGGCAGAGCTGGCCAACCTGCTGAGCGACCCCAAAAACGAGCTCTGCTCGATGTGCCACGACACCGAGGATACCGATCTCGTCGCCTCGCACCTCGGAGCCGACCTGGCCGCGCTCGACTGCACCTCGTGCCACTCACCCCACGGTGCCGGAAACGAAAAGCTGCTGGCTGAGACCCTCCACCCGGTGGTCCTCGACGGCTGCGACATCTGTCACGAAGGAGCCTTCGACGAGCTGATGGAGGGTGGCGAGGCGCCGCTCTGTCTGATGTGCCATGACGATATCGGCGAGGCCGCCGAAGCCGCCACGGTGCCCCACGACGCCATGGCCATGGGTACCTGCACCATCTGCCACAACCCCCACGCCTCACCCCAGCGCAAGCTGGTCAAGCACCCCGGCGGCGGCGCCTGCGGCGAGTGCCACGACCAGATCGCCGGCCCCGACGAGGTCGCTCACGGCATCATCGACCTCGTCGGCTGCGAAGCCTGCCACGAGCCGCACGGAAGCGAGAACGCCACGCTGCTCCGCCAGACCGGTTCCGATCTATGTCTTGCCTGTCACGGCCCTGACAGCGTCAGAATCGATGACGAGCAGGGTGTGGCGAAGCTCCTGGATCGGTTCCCGGTGCCCGCGGAGGCTGCACGAGCCATCATCGGCTTACGACTCTCGGCCGACGGCCAGAGCAACCACCCGGTCACCAACCACCGAGTCCTGGGCGTCCCGACCGCAGAGGAGCTCAAACGAGCTGATACTTCATTCGAGGGTGAGCTCACCTGTCTCACCTGCCACAATCCACACAAGGGTAGGTCCGCCGGACTGTTCCAATGGGATGCCGCCTCGCCGATGGAGGCCTGTCAGGCTTGTCACCAGAAATAGTCCGCACTCTCGACCGGAGGAGAATCGTGTCTGTAAAGCCCACACTCTCGTTGGTTCTTGTTGGGGCCCTGGTACTGGCGGTTTCGACGATCGCAACCGCCAAGGAAAAGAAGAAGAAGAAGGCAGAGGACCAGGCCGATCCGTACGCCGAGTTGGTCTGGCCACCCCCTCCGGACGAGCCACGAATCAAGCTGGAAGCGGTGATCTTTGGCCGCAAGGATGTGGAGTCGGGCGGCTCGGGCTTCAAGAAGTTCCTCATCGGTGCCTCCCCTGAGGAACCCTACGATCAGCTGGGCAAGCCGATGGCGGTGGCCTTCGATCCCGAGGGCCGGGTGCTGGTGACCGACTGGGAGACCCACGCCATCCATCGATTCGATCTCGAGAACGACGTCATGGATGTCCTCGGCACCCAGAGCCGGGTGGTCCTCAAAGAGCCGATGGGGCTCGATGTGGCGCCCGACGGCACTATCTATGTCGCCGACGCCACCGAGGCCCATGTCGTGGCCTTCGATTCGGAAGGCAGGGTGAAGGCGGTATTTGGGGGCAAGGAGGACCTGTTGAACCCCACCGATG
>JBAUDS010000289.1:0-2662 GCA_049678185.1 Thermoanaerobaculia bacterium | reverse complement strand
GGAGAGGGTGATGAAAGGCTTTGTGGTCTTCACTCTGCTGGTAACGGCTATGTTGGCGGGCTATCTCCTCGGGTTGCTACCGGAATACTTCGAAGTGCCATTCAAGGGCCTCTGTGGCGAGGCCTTTCAGGCCTCCGAATACTTTCAAGGCAACATTCTGTGGCGAAAGATTGCGGTTCAGGAAAGCCCCCTGGCGGGTGTCAGTATCTTTCGGGTGAGCACCTTGTTCCTCTACCCGACTGTCATGGGTGCCGTGATGTTGCCGCTGTTGACCTTTAGTCTGGCAGGCCCGTATGTCCTGCCCAAACGGTGGAGACTGTGGTGCTGGCTAGCAACTGCCGGAGCGGTCGCCTGTGTCATTGCCACCGGTGGCCGCAGTGCCATTCTTTTCGCCGGCGTGATTTTGATGGCCGCCATTGCATGGAGATTTGTCGGTAGTCGGCGAGGGCCCGCGCTCCTGATCATGGTTGCCGCCACGGTGGTCGTTGCGGTGGTTGTTCTGCTCTGGCTCCCCGTGGATGATTCGGTGGTGTGGAAGAAGCTCGTGTTGGAGTACCGGCTCTATAGCGCTCAGGGTCGGACCGATGTTTACGTCGAGAGCATCGGTCGACTTCTGGAAAGGCCGTTACTCGGATGGGGTACACAAGAGCTGGCAAGCCAGGCGGGTTGGACCTACCTTCGTCTCGGCACCCATAGCGAGTTGCTCAACGTCACCTATCGCTTCGGGCTACTGGGGTTGATGGGATATCTGGCGATAGGCGTGACGTTTGCCATCTGGTGCGTTCAAAGAATCAGTCACCTGAGGAGGGCAGCCGGCGAATCGAGACGTGTCAACCCGATGGTTCTGATGGGCATTGGGGTGGGGGCGATGGCTCTCAACTCGCTGATGCATGTGGTGCAGTGGGATGTCAACGTGTATTGGATTTCCCTGGGTCTTGTTGGCCTGGTTCACGCACTGGGTACTGGGCCAGGGCCTCTGGCGGGTGATGCGCTGCGATCGGCAGGGTCGTAGTGAGCGGGCGGATAAGTGTCAACAAGTAACGGTCGACAATCGACGGACAAACCGCTCGAGGCCAAGCTTCTCGGTGTGCGCGTCGATCTCCTGACGGTCGAAGACCTCGACACGCTCGTCGAGCGGGCGGTGGGGAAATCTCACCGCCTTATCATCGGCTACTTTAACCTTCACAGCGTCCTTCTCCACCAGCGGGTCCCGAACCAGAGGAACTTCTACCGGCTCGCGGACTATGTCCATATTGATGGGATGCCACTCGTCTGGTGGGCGAGAATCCTGGGTTACCCAGCGACTCGCGATCATCGAGTGAGCTATCTGGACTGGCTCGATTCGCTGATGATCTTGGCCGCGGCACGCTCGTGGAAAATCTTCTATCTCGGATCGAAACCCGGCGTCGCGGCCAAAGGTGCCGCGATCCTGGAGCAGAGGTACGAGGGCGTCAGGTTCGCCCACCACCATGGCTACTTCGATGCCACACCCGGCAGTCGGGAGAACGAGGACATTCTGCAGTCAATCAGTGATTTTGGTCCGGATCTGCTGATGGTGGGTATGGGCCAGCCGCGCCAGGAGTGCTGGATAGTAGACCATTTCGAGCAGCTCCCCGCGCGAGCGATTCTCACCTCTGGAGCCTGTATCGACTATGTTGCGGGTACCATCCCTTCACCCCCGAGGTGGCTCGGCAAGCTCGGTCTCGAGTGGCTCTTTCGGCTCGCCACCGAGCCCCGCCGGCTGGCCTCACGCTATCTCGTCGAGCCCTGGTATCTCTTGCCCCTCTTCTACCGGGACTTCCGGCGCCGCCGGTCGGACCCCAGCGGCTAGCTGAGATCTCGCTTCAGGGCCTGCCGGACCAGATAGGGGGCGAGAAGCAGTACGTCGAGAAACTGCGTAGTGAGGCCCGGTGACTCGGAATCGATTGGCATCGAAGCCAGCTCGGTCTGCTTGGCACACAAGAAGGCTCGCCTCTTGCGCAATCGGTAGTCGGCAGAGCCCTCCCAGTCGGTGAATCGGGGCTTGGGGACGACGACTGTATAGCCAAAGGGGCGGACCATATCGATGACCGCCCGCCGGGTGGGATAGGCGACCAGATCGTAGTCGACTCCGGATCTGGGGTCTTCCAGGATCTCCCGTTTGTAGTGGAGAAGTGAGCCGGGGAGACCGGCCAGGCTGGTGTCGATGATCAGAAGATCGCTGTTGACTCGCGCGATCTTCTCGATCAGCGTCACCGGCTTGCTGACGTGATACATCAGCCCCAGGCAGAAGACGATGTCGAAGCTCCCCAGCTGCCGCAGGTCGATGTCGAAGATGTTGCCCTGGACGAGCTCGTAGCGGCTGGGGTCGATCTCGTTGACCTCGAAGACCAGCCTGGCCTGATCGATGTGCATCTGTCTGCCGTCAATGGCAACGAGGGAGTCGCAACCGTGTTGGAGGGCGAGCAGCGACCAGTAACCGGCGTTGCAGCCCAGATCGAGCTGATAGTGCCACTGCGGGAATTGATGAATCCTTTGGTGCAGCTCGGCGCGATCCATGATGTCGATTCTCGTTTTGAGGGGATTCTACAGGACTGATGATGGAGGCGAAGAGCGGTGTCGAGTACAATCGAGCCAGAGGGAGCAATTCCAATACGATGACGAGCACGGCCCGGGTGGACCA
>JBAUDS010000288.1:0-10562 GCA_049678185.1 Thermoanaerobaculia bacterium | reverse complement strand
CGATCCGTCGGCGTCGTTTTGCAGTTCGGCTCGTTCTTCCTCGTCGACGACGTCGACCGTCGCCCACGCCCGGTTCATCTCGATGACCGGAGCGGTCAGACCCGAGTCCTCGCCCAGCAGGAAGTTGATCAGGAACTGATCTACCTTGCGGTACATCAGCTTGGCCACCACCTGGTACTGCGCCACACCTTCCTTGTACGGAATCTCGAAGTCCTGCACCTCCTCGCCGTACTTGGCCAGATCGCGCGCGTCACCTTGCGCCATGGTGGTGGGACAATCGACCAGGTACTCCACGGTGTCCGAGTAGCCGGGGAAAAGGGCCCGACGGTAGCGCACACCCACCATTTCCCACAGATTGTGGCGGTCGATGAGATTTCCATACTGGTCGACCGGCTCGGCCTTGAACAGAAAGCTGCCCGGTTCGATGAAGTGTTTGTCATCCCGGGTGCCGGAAGAGAAGACCTCGTTGCCGAGCTCGTCGAAGACGTGGATCTCCACCCAGCTCTGGATGATGTCCAACGGTCCAGTGGGAAAGTCGTGCCCCACCTTGTTGGCGGTCATCACCAGCCGGATCGGCATGGTCTCGCCTCTGACCACCGAGTCAGGGGTCTCGAGGGCGAGCTCGACCACCGGCCCTTCTCGCCACTTATCCGCGATCTCGGGAATCTCGAACTTGCCCTGCAGCCATTGCTCGGTCAACAGCAGTTGGTCCTCGTACCCCGGCAGCTCGAGCATCGCCGGCACCATGCTGTTGGCGGCGATAAAGCGATGGCTGCGGTGTTTGCCGTCAGCCGGAGTTCGGTTGTAGTCGGTGGCGTCGCCCGCCGCCGGGTCGGAGGAAGCCACCAGAGGCATGTGACACTCACGACACTCGATGGTCTTGGTCGGATCACCCTCGACGAACCAATGACTCGCCTTCCAATTGTCATACTGGTTCTGCAGCTGCACCCAGCCGACCCTATTGACCTCCTGGTCGATGAACTGCTTGTGGCAAGCAGCACAGTATTCGGGCGCCTTGAACATCCGCTTGCTCAGCTCCAGGTGCTCGTCGGGATAGGTGCGAATCAGAAAGTCGCTGACGAACTTGCCAGGTCCTTCTTCTTCCCACTGCCAGAGATAGGTCGAGGGCTGGGTCATGACGTAATTGGCATTGCCCTGCAGATCAGTCTCCCTCACCCCGTGACAGACGAGGCAGGAGATTCCCTCCTGGTAGCCGTGCAGCCCCGTCAGATTCTCTGCAAAGATGTTCTTCGTACCCGAGAACAGCGAGATGGGATCGTGGCAGCCGCCGCAATAGCGGGTCGACTCGGGGCCGTTCTGTTCCGCCATCACGCTCTGTACCTTCTGGAACAGGGGATCCATGGCCGAATAGCGATGGGCACTGGGGATCCACTCCTCCATGATCTGAGTGTGGCAGTTGGCGGTGCCGCAGGTCATCGAACCGGCGAGCGATTCTGCGTCGAGAGCGCCTCCGGTTGTCGTTACGGCGAGGCTGGGGGCAAAGGGCCGATCCTCACCATAGACATAGCTGTAGTCCTCGGGGAATTCGTTGACGTACTGAGATCCCGAATAGATTAACGATAGCCCGGCAATCATCAGCAACCCGATAACGGTACCCGCTACGGCTCGCCAGATCAGCGGCGCGGCCGCCGGTTTCTCCTCCTTGGACCGCGAGCGGATCCAGACGATAACGACGTGTACCAGACCGGTCGCCAACGCCACGTAGGTCGAGTAGAGGTGGATGCCACGCCAGACGGCCGACATCTTGACGCCAAACAGTCCCTGCCAGGTCACCACCAGACCGGAGACCAGGCAAAACAGTAGCGCCAAGGCCGACACGTACCCCAAGAGCAGCGCATCTGAGAGGTTGTATTTCTTGTAGTCGCCCCAGTGCGCGAGCGAGTACCAGACGATCGGGATGAAGGCCAGCAGGCCGACGATCGTGTGGATGATCACGTCCCATTCGACCCAGGCCCCAAACGGCGCAAAGGTGATGATCAGCCCGGATACCGAGAGGAACAGGAGCGCCGTTATGCTGAGCCGCGTAAGCCCGGTGGTCCACCCGGTCTTCACGCTGTCTTGATCGTTTGCCATCGTCTCCTCCTTCTTGCAGATGACAGCCGCCGGGGCCGACCGACCCCAAACGCCTCACAAAGCTTCCCTATTGTATGCGCAGAACCGTATTTGTATCGTCCCTTTGGGAGCGAGGTACGCCTTTGTCCGCTGGCCGGTTCTGCAGTGCCGAATCTGAAGCCCTACACCCAGCAGCAACCACACCCAAACGGCTAGGAACGCAACTACCGTAGGGGTAGGGAAAAACCACCCTTGCGGGTAGGTAGGGCCTGCTCTACAGGCCCAGCTGGATGGCGAGACCGCAGGCGACGAGTGTCAGTCCGGCCAGGGCGTGCGAGTAGCGCTCGAGGCTGCCGAAGGCGAGACGGGATAGACCGAGGTAGGCGAGTGCCACCACCGCCAGCATGGTGGCGATGGTCGAGAGGGCGAAAACCGTTGCCACCAGCGCTACCGTCCACCACTGCCCCGCGGCGGCCGGGTACATGAGCACCGGGACGAGGGCCTCACAGGGTCCAAAGAGGAAGATCACAAACAGGACCCAGGGCGTCAACCCGACCCGCAGCGACGATTGGCGGGCCGGAGCGCTCTCGTGCACGTGAAGGTGCTCTTGATGATGGGTGTGCCGATGTTCGTGCATCGTACCGTCGCCGTGGTCGTGCCAGTGGCTGTGGGGCCGGCTGCGGATGGCTCTGCGCAACCCCCACACCGTATAGGCCAGTCCAAACCCCAACAGCAACCAGGCAGCCACTTCGCCACGGATCCCTTCGAGCCACTCGAGCCCACCCAGGGTCCAGCCCAGGGCGATACCGACGGCGCCGAGGGCTATCGAGCCGAGGACATGTCCCACCCCGCAGGCCAGCGTAATACCCAGGGTGCGCACCAGCGACCAGCTTCTCGCCCTTGCCATGACGATAAAGGGCACATAGTGATCTGGACCAATCAGGGTGTGGATGAGCCCGACCGAGGCCGCGGTCAGGGCGAGAAGGGTCCACTCGCTAGTCACCGTGACGACTCCTCAGCTCCTCCAGCCATTCGAGCCAGCGATCGATCCCCTCTCCCGTCACCGCCGAGACCGGGATAAAGGCCGGTTCGGGCATGGTGTGGCTGAGGGCGTCCTCGAGCGACTTCATGTCGACCTGGGGCAGGTGCGGCAGCAGATCGACCTTGGTGATCAACACCAGGTCGGCCTTGCGGAACATGACCGGGTACTTGAGCGGCTTGTCCTCCCCTTCGGTCACCGCCAGGGCGACGACGTTGACCGCCTGGCCGAGATCGTAGATCGCCGGACAGACCAGGTTGCCCACATTCTCGATAAAGAGCAGATCCGACTCCTTCCACTCGAGATCGTGGAGGGCCCGGTGAACCAGCTGGGCATCCAGATGACAGGCGGAACCGGTGGTGATGGACAGGGAGGGTATCCCTGCCTTTTGCAGCCGGTCGGCATCGTGATCGGTGGCCAGATCGCCGCTCAGGGCGCTCAACCGACCCCGACCGTCCAGCGCCCTCGCGGTCGCCTCGAGCACCGCGGTCTTGCCCGATCCCGGCGAGCCCATCAGATTGATCGCCAGCACCCCTTGACCCGTGAAGTGCTCACGGTTGTGGCCAGCGGCGCGGTCGTTCTCCGACAGCAGACTCTCGTGAATCTCGACCGGCATCAGATCCGGGTCGCCGCAGCCACAGGTCTCACACATCACGCGACCTCCATTTCGATGCGCTCCAGCAGGATCTCGTCACCCTCCGCCAAGCGGGCCGGCTGGCTGCAAATCGGGCAGCAAAGGATCTCGCCGGCGCTGATCGGCGCCCCACACCCTCTGCAGGTCCATCGCGCCGGCACCGGAACAATCTCCAACTTGGCACCCTCACAAACCGACTTCTCGCTAAAGAGCTCGTAGGCCGATCTGAGGAGGTCGATCTCCACGCCGGAGAGCTCGCCGATCCGAACCCGGATACCGTGAACTGCCTCGGCCCCGTGGGCGTCGGCTTCCTTCTGAACGCGATCGATCAGGGCTTGAACGATCGAGTACTCATGCATTACCGATGGAAATTATCCCACACGTCCCGGCCACGGATCCCACCCCGACGGGGAGTATGTCCACCCACCCTTCGGTGTTCGGCCACTGGGTAAGAAAGCTTCGACCCGGACCGACAAGGAGAGTATCCTTGAGGTGTCTTTTCGGGACCGCGGCTTCTACCGCCATGCTGAGAGCCCTCAGAACCCGGCTCACCGTTCGCCTCGGATTAGGTCTCTGTCTGGCCACCGGCGCCATCCTCATCGCCGCGGGCGCTTGGAACCTTCGCCTCCAGCGGGCCCATCTCACAAGTCTGGTTGAGCTAAGTGCCACCGAGCGCGCCGATATCATCCGCAGCTCGACTCGCGAGGCGATGATGCGCAACGACCCAGGCGATGTCCTCAGGATCATCGAAGACATCGCCCGTCAGCCGACCATCGAACGCATCCGGGTGCTGGACAAACAGGGACATATCCGCGTTTCGAGCCAGTCCTCCGAGGTGGGCGATCTGGTCGATACCACCGCCGAGCAGTGTGTCTCCTGCCACCTACCAGAACAGACTCTGGAACGCCTCGAACGGCAGGAGCGAGCACGGATCTTTATCAAGCCCGATGGTGGCCGTGTGCTGGGCGTCATCGCCCCGATCCGCAACGAGCCAGGCTGCGCCGAGGCGGCGTGCCATGCGCACACGGCGTCACAGACAATTCTAGGTGTGCTCGACGTGCAGCTTTCCCTCGCCGGGGTGGATGAAGATCTGGCTGCTTCCGAAAGACAGCTGATGATCGGTTTGATTGGCACCGCTCTGGGGGTGCTGGCTCTCGCATGGCTGCTGGTCTGGCGAATGGTGCTCAACCCCGTCAGCCGTTTGGACCAGGCCGCCTCTAGAGTGGCGGCCGGCGATCTGACGACCCGAGTATCGATATCTTCGGAGGACGAGATCGGCCAGATGACCATGACCTGGAACTCGATGGTCGGGGAACTGGACCGGGCTCGCAAGGATCTGGAGCGCTGGGGTCAGACCCTCGAGGAGAAGGTGGAGGAGAAGACAAACGAGCTCGAAGAGGCGCACCGGCGGATGTTGTTGGTGGAGAAGATGGCCTCGCTCGGGAAACTGGCCGCAGTCATGGCTCATGAGATCAACAACCCCCTCACCGGCATCAGCACCTATGCCCACGTTCTGAGAAAGAAACTGTCGCCCACTTCAGCAGCGGAGCCTGGGCGGGGAAGCCCTGCTGATGGAGAAACGATTCAGGCCCTCGAGCTCATCGAGAGCGAAGCGAGGCGCTGTGGCCATATCGTTAGAAACCTGCTGCTTTTCAGCAGGACGCCCGAAGCGAGGTTTGACGACGAGAGCCTCGGGCCTCTTCTCGAGCGCTGCGTTTTTCTGCTCCAGCATGAAGCCGACGCCAAAGAAGTCGAGCTCACCCTCGAAGTCTCGCCTGACCTTCCAGTGGTCGAATGTGATTCATCACAGATTCAACAGTTGGTCCTGGCGCTGGCGGTGAACGGACTCGAAGCGACTCCACCGGGTGGCGCAGTGACCATCCGCGCTGTTCCGAGTGAGAGTGAGGACAGCATCCTGCTCGAGGTAGCAGATACGGGTCGGGGGATTCCACCCGATCACCTCGACCAGATTGTCGAGCCGTTCTTCACCACCAAGGACAAGACTGACGGAGTCGGACTTGGTCTGGCGGTCGTCTATGGGATCGTCAACCGCCACCACGGGAGGATCGAGGTCGAGTCCAACCCCGGATTGGGCACCGCGTTCATAGTCCGTCTTCCTATCCGTCAGCCAACTCAGGACGCGGCGCTGCGCGAGAGCGTCGACAGAGTGACATCGTGATCAAAGGGGCGAAGAGCGGGCCTCAAACGTCGATTCTGATCGTCGACGACGAGCCCATCGTTTTACAGTCTCTGGCCGCCTGGCTGCGCCAAGAGGGGCACGACGTGGATACAGCTGAAGGAGCCAGGGAGGCTCTGCAATTGGCTGCAAACCGGAGCTATGAGATCGCCTTTGTCGACATCAAGATGCCGGACATCGACGGTCTCGAGCTGCAGTCACAGTTGGCCTCTGCCGACCCCGAGCTCACCATCATTATCATGACCGCCTACGCTTCGGTGGAATCCGCGGTCAAAGCTCTCAAGGCCGGTGCCTACGACTACATCTCCAAGCCGTTCAACCCCGAGGAGCTATCGCACCTCGTTCGGCGTGCCACCGAGCACCGCTCGCTACGGTTCGAGAATATCCGGTTGAAGGAGCGACTCGAGGCCATCACCAGCCCTTCCCCCATCATCGGCACCTCGACCGCCATGCAGGAAGTTCTCGACCTCATTGCCGCAGTCTCCGAAACGGATTCAACAGTGCTCATAAAGGGCGATTCAGGCACCGGCAAGGAACTGGTCGCCCGGGCAATCCATGCAGCCTCGCCCCGCCGCTACGGACCCATGGTGGTCGTCAACTGCGGGGCATTGGCGGAGGGTTTGCTCGAAAGCGAGCTCTTTGGCCATGAGAAGGGCGCTTTCACCGGCGCGCAATACCGTCACAAAGGAAAGTTCGAAATCGCCGATGGTGGCACCATCTTTCTCGATGAGATCGGCACCGTCAGCCCCAGGGTCCAGGTAGAGCTATTGCGTGTGCTCGAAGAGAAAGTTGTGACCCGTGTCGGCGGCCAAACGCTGATTCCGGTGGACTTTCGGGTCATCGCGGCTACGAATCAGGATCTCGAGACTCTGATCGAGAGAGGCGAATTCAGGGAGGATCTCTTCTGGCGACTCAACGTCTTCGCCGTTCAGATTCCCCCTCTCCGCGAGCGACCCGAAGACATCCCTCCACTAGCGGAGCACTTCCTCGAGATCTACACGCGGTCGATGAACCGCAAACCGATGCGTTTTTCATCCGAGACGTTCGACGCGCTAAAGAACTACCACTGGCCAGGCAATATAAGAGAGCTTCAGAATGCCATAGAGCGAGCTGTAGTGGTAGGAACACCGCCCGCGATCAAGGCGGAAGACCTACCCGTCAGGGTGACCAGCCCGGCAGCGCAGCCCGGACCCATGGCTCTACGCGAGCTGGAGAGAGCTCATATCCTCAGAGTGCTGGACACCTGCTCCTGGAACATCACTCGTGCTGCCAGTCTCCTCGAAGTGGATCGGGGGACGCTCTACAACAAGATCGAGAAGCACGGCTTCCGCAGGCCGGTCAAGAAAAGCTAGTCAACGCCGCGCCAGCGGTAGTGGGCAGTCGAGTATCAAGCCTCTCCGGCCGGTCCCGGCAAGGACCGCCGGTGACCACCCAGAAAGGTGGGGGGATACCACCCAAGGGGATGTTCCACTGGCGGTCGCGACGAGAGCATACTTCCAGACAGGCGACTGAGCTGCCGCCTGGAGCGCGACTCACAGGCCACTGGCACAAGGAGTCGAAGAATGGCTGGCTCAGCCATCGTTGCCACTTACCGCCTCCGCCCGGATTTGGTGCGGGTTGAGGGTTCTTTTTTGCCATGTCGTGACCACCTGCGGCCAATGGCTGCGCCGGCACCTTTGAGACCGTCATAGCCGCTCTCGTCTCGCGCCGCGCGAAACTGCCGTCATGAAATCAAGAATCGGTCTTCAGCTCATCCTCGCGGTCGCGGTCGTTTCCCTCACGGTTTTCGGTCTACTGTCCAATTTCCTTATCAACTCTCAGCACCGCTCGCTGGTCACCCAGATGGAGTTGCACGCCGAGCAGATTACCGAGACCATCAAGAAAAGTACGAGATACGCCATGCTGCAGAACCGCCGCGACGATGTGCACCAGATCATCGACGCCATCGGGGAGCAGGAGGAATTCACCAAGGTTCGCATCTTCAACAAAGAAGGAGAAATCATCTACTCCCCTGACAGGTCGGCTTTGGGAACCATGGTAGATAAGCGAGCCGAGGCATGCTACGCGTGCCACGAGGCCGACTCGCCATTGGAGCGCCTATCTACATCCAGGAGGACCCGCTCTTATACCGACAGCGAGGATCGCCTCAACCTCGGCATTATCAATCCCATCTACAACGAGCCGAGCTGCTCACAGGCCGACTGCCACGCCCACCCAGCCAGCCAGTCCGTCCTCGGTGTGCTGGACGTGACCATGCCTCTCGACAAAATCCAAAAGCAGATGGCGGCAAATCGCAGAAAGGCGATTCTCCTGACTGCTTTGGCCATCTTTTCGACCAGCGCGATCATCTTGCTCCTGCATCAACAACTCGTCGGCAAACCCGTACGTCAACTCCTGCAGGCTACCGAGAAGGTAGCCGACGGTGACCTGACCCACAGAATCGATGTCAAACGCAACAACGAGCTTGGCAGGCTCCAGACTTCGTTCAACGAAATGACGCGCAGACTCTCAGAAGCCCAGAACCAGCTCTACCAGTCCGACAAGATGGCCTCTGTTGGTCGGCTCGCCGCCGGCATCGCTCACGAGATAAACAATCCACTCACCGGGGTCTTGAGCTTTAGCAGTCTTCTCCTGAAGAACGCGCCGGACAATTCCGAGTCACAGGCCGACCTCGAGACCATTGTCCGCGAGACCAAACGGTGTCGCGAGATTGTCAAGGGTCTGCTCGATTTCTCTCGTCAGGTTCCGCCGCGCAAGACGCACGTCAACCTCAACGAGACAGTGAAGCGGGTCCTGGAGATCGTCGATCACCAGCTCGCCGTCAAGAACATCGCGGTCACCACGACGATGAGGGCAGATCTTCCTTCAGCACGTCTCGACTCCAATCAGATGGTCCAGGTCCTGATCAACCTGCTGGTAAACGCGGCCGATGCCATCGGACCGCAAGGTGGCGAGATTTTCCTCTCAACGGACCTCAAGGAGATCGAGGGCAATCAAATGGTGGAGGTAAAGGTAGCCGATACCGGCTCCGGGATCCCTCTGAGTGAGCAGGACAAGATCTTCGAGCCGTTCTTCTCCACCAAGGAAGGGAAGGGAACCGGCCTGGGCCTCGCGGTGGTCTGGGGAATCATCAATGAACACGACGGCTCCATCTCGGTGACCAGCCAACCGGAACGGGGCAGCACATTCACGATCCTCCTGCCGATCAACGTTCGCATGGAGCTCTCGGACAAGAGTCACGAAAATGAGCGACGAGCTTGACATCCTCGTCATCGAAGACGAGTTGGTGGTGCAGGAGGCCGCCGAGCGCGTGCTCCGGTTGGAGGGACTCGGTGTCGACCGGGCGATGGATTCGGAGAGTGCGATCGACATGCTGCGCCGCAACGAGTACAAGGTTATTCTGTCCGATCTGATGCTCCCTGGAGCGTCGGGTTTCGACATCATCGAGCTGATCAATACAACTCGTCCGGCAGCCCAGGTGATCGTCATCACCGGCTACGCCACCCTCGAGAATGCGGTCAGATCGTTCCAGCTCGGCGTATTCGATTTCATCCCCAAGCCCTTCGATTTTGGTGAGCTGTTGGGGGTCGTCCGTCGCGCACTCCGCTACCACGACCTGGTCCTTGCCGGCTCCGTCCCGCCGCCGCGGCAGGTGGAGCCTGCGCAGGAGCTCTACGCTCTGGGGCAGCACACATGGGCTTTGCTCGATCCTGAGGGCTCAGCGACTCTGGGGGTGGCCGAGACTTTTCCAAATCAGATGGGAGAAGTGAATTCGGTAGAGCTTCCCGACATTGATGGCTACACGACACAGGGAAGATGCTTCGTAAGAATCCACTCAGCCGACGCCGCCGTCTATCGGGTTTTGGCGCCCTTGAGCGGGCAGATAATGGCGCTCAACAATCGGGTTCGAGAAGAGAGCGAGCTCCTGAGCTCCGATCCTTACGGCGAAGGCTGGCTGGTGCGGATCATTCCGGAGAACCTCGAGGAGGAGCTCTGTAACCTGACTCATCGCTGAAGAAAATCCACACTCCGACCGTCGGTACGAAACAGGAGGAGTTCAAATGGTAGTCATCATCGTCATCTTGACTCTTGCGATCTTTCTGGTCGTTGACCTCGTGCTCCGTTTGGCGCTGGAGAAGAGGCAGACGGCGAATCTCCTCCGGGAGCGCGAAGAGGCTCTCGATATCGGGCTGAAACTGGACTTTGCGGAAGAGGCGCCAAGTCTCAAGCGGGTCGATGTGGAGAACCCCAAGGCTCGCATTCTCGCGGTGGACGACGAGCCGGTTGTCCTCGACAGCTTTCGCAAAATTCTCGTTCTCGAAGGCTACTCGATCGACACCGTCGAGACCGCCCAAGAGGGTTTGGGTCTGGTACGCAAGCGCGACTATGACTTCGTCTTCACCGATCTGAAGATGCCGGGAATGGACGGCCTCGACCTGACCAAGGCCGTCAAACACCTTCGCCCTGACATCGATGTCGTCATGATCACCGGCTACGCCACCATCGAGTCGGCGGTGGAAACCATGAAGCACGGCGCCATGGACTACGTGGAGAAACCATTCACTGCCGACGAACTGGCCCAATTTACGAGAAAACTGGTCATCCGCCGCCAGGATCGC
>JBAUDS010000287.1:0-8036 GCA_049678185.1 Thermoanaerobaculia bacterium | reverse complement strand
CTTCACGCCGGTGTGCACCACAGAGTTCATCGCCTTCGCCAAAGCGCATCCCACTCTCAAAGAGATGAATACAGAGCTTCTCGGACTGTCGATCGACAGCGTCTACTCCCACATCTCCTGGGTGCGCAACGTCGAGGAGAAGATGGGTGTCAAGATCACCTTCCCCGTGATCGCCGATCTGAGCCAGGAGGTGGCGGCACTCTACGGCATGATCATGCCGGGTGAGAGCACCACCGAGGCCTCGCGTTGTGTGTTCGTGATCGACGACAAGCAGATCATACGGGCGATGATCTACTACCCTCTTACAACCGGTCGCAATCTCGACGAGATCGTCCGTCTGGTGAGCGCACTCCAGGCCACCGACCAGCACGGTCTTGAAACTCCCGCCAACTGGCGTCCGGGCGACCCTCTCATCGTGCCTCCACCAAAGACTCAGAAAGAGGCCGACGAGCGGGTCCAGGATGCCAACGTCGAGTGCACCGACTGGTACTTCTGCACCAAGAAGATCTAGAGCGGCGAAACCCTTGTGCTAGTCTCTCGACAGAGAAGATCCGTGGTCACACCGCTTCGGTTGCGACCGTGGCCGGGTGTTGTTCGACCCATTCTCTGTCCTTCGTCGCGACGATGACCACAGCCGAGGATTCACTGCCCGACAATCTCCCCGCCGATATCATCCTCGAAGGGGTGAGCACGATTTTCGGGTCCCTCGGGCGCACGCTGATCTGCCTCAACTCTAGTTTCCAAATAGTCCACGCTTCGGCTGGCCTCGACCAACTTATGGGCGAGGGCGCCGCCGAGGCGGTGATTGGCAAGAAGGCTGCAGAGGTGCTCGGTACCGACCTGTTCGGAGCCGACGGTTCTATGCGCAAAGCCCTCGAGGCAGGAGAGAGGCGGGAGGGATGGGGAGCGACAATCCGCCTGGATGATGCTCGCCCCCGGCTGGTGTCGATCACTGGAGCGCCCATCATCCACGACGACGCTTCGGTCTGTGATCCACGGGTCTCCCATGTCATCGTAGTCAGACTGGGGGAGGAGAACCTCGACAGTGGTCCGGCGGCGCCGACCATCTTCTCCGGTCTCATGGCACGATCGACGGCAATGCTGGACATTTTCCGACTTGTTCAGCACCTTTCGGAGAGTGACGCCACGGTTCTTGTCGGCGGCGAGAGTGGCACCGGAAAGGAGCTCGTAGCACGTGCCGTCCACATCCACTCACCCCGACGCAAAGGCCCATTTGTAGCGCTCAACTGCGGAGCACTGCCGGGCGAACTGCTGGAAAGCGAGCTCTTCGGTCATGTACGAGGGGCTTTTACTGGTGCGATCCGCAACAGGGTGGGCCGCTTCGAGCTGGCCTCGGGCGGCACGATCTTTCTCGACGAGGTGGGCGACCTGCCCCTCCACCTCCAGGTCAAGCTCCTCCGCGTGTTGCAGGAGAAGACCTTTGAGAGGGTCGGCGACAGCGACACTCGCACAACCGACGCGCGCATCATCGCGGCGACCAACAAGGATCTGCGGCAAGCCATCCATGACGGCACGTTTCGCGATGACCTTTTCTACCGATTGCGTGTAGTGCCGATCGAGATTCCGCCGCTGCGCGAACGGCGGGAGGACATCGAGCCGCTTGCCCGGCATCTTCTCGCTCGTGTCAGCCGTCGACACGACCGCTCGGTGTTGTTGTCACCGGACACCATGAGGGCGCTGCTCCGTTACAGCTGGCCGGGCAACGTTCGTGAGCTGGAGAACGCTCTGGAGTACGCAGTGGCCGTCAGCCGCGGCCAGACAATCCATCTGCAGGACCTGCCGTTGGAGATCACCGAGATCAGAGCCTCGCAGGAGAGCCCCGGTGAGACTCTGCTCCCCGACCATCAGATCTCCCTGCCGACGGGGCATGTGTCCGCCGGCTCGGCCGCCGGCGCGGCGCTCGATTCCGAGTACGATCGTCTCCGCGCTGCCCTCGACACCCACCATTGGCGCCGAGCCGAGACCGCGGCAGCCCTGGGGATAAGCCGCACTACTTTGTGGCGCAAGATGCGCGAGCTCGGCCTCCCGCGCTAACCTGGCCACCCCACCTGGCACTCTGGCTTGGGAGCCACCCAGCAAGCCCCCGACACCACCGCCTCGACAGAAGCACAGAATTGCTCACAGAAGTGCCTGGCACTTCCAAGTGGGTAGTGTGAAACAAAACGCGCACCACTTGACAGAAGGTTTCAACCCTATGTTTCACCGCGCCTTGGAAGAATGTACCAACTTCAATCTAAATAACTGAAAACACACCACTTACTTCTTGGCACGCATCCTGCTCAATGGAGTGGCGTGCCCGCAACGTGGGACACCAGAACCGAGATAAAGGAAAAGCCATGAAGAACTTGATCATTATCGGCGCGGGAACGGCTGGCACCACTGTGGCCAACCACCTGCAGACCAAGCTCCCGGCCGATTGGCAGCTCAAAGTCATCGATCCGGACCAGCGACACCTGTTCCAGCCCGATCTGATCTTTCTCCCCTTTGGCATGCAGGTGCCCGAGAAGATGGAGAGGCCACGCAAATCCACTTTTCGTCGAGGCGTCGACTGGCTGCAGCGAGAGGTCGTCGCCGTGGACACGGACAAGCGCCAGGTCGTGCTCGACGACGACGAGAGACTCTCCTACGACCTGCTGGTCATCGCCACCGGTTCCCATATCCGGCCGGAGGAGACCCCTGGTCTTCTGGGTGACCACTGGCAGAAGAACATCTTCGACTTCTACACCCTGGAGGGCGCCACCAAACTACGAGACGCGCTGGACAAGTTCGAGGGTGGTCGGCTGGTGCTAAATGTGGTGGAGATGCCGATCAAATGCCCGGTGGCCCCGCTCGAGTTCGCCTTTCTGGCTGAGGCCTTTTTCACCAAGCAGGGCATTCGGGACCAGATCGATCTGACCTTTGTCACGCCCCTGGATGGAGCTTTCACCAAACCGGTAGCGGCCAAGGCCTTTGGCTCGATGCTCGATGACCGGGGGATCCGGGTCGAGACCGAGTTCAACGCCGCCGAGGTGGATGGAGACCGCCAGGTCCTGCGTTCCTATGACGATCGCGAGGTGCCCTACGACCTGCTGGTCACGGTCCCCACCCACATGGGCGCCAAGTTCATCGAGGAGTCGGGTCTAGGTGACGAGCTGGCCTTTGTCCCTACTGCAAAGAAAACCCTACTCGCCGAACGACACGATGACATCTTCGTGCTGGGCGATGCCACCAACCTGCCTACTTCGAAAGCCGGTTCGGTGGCTCACTTTCAGTCCGAAGTGGTGATCGAGAACGTCCTCCGAGCCGTGGAAGGGAAAAGCCTGGTAGAGAGCTTCGACGGTCATGCCAACTGCTTTATCGAGAGCGGCTACGGCAAGGCCATGCTCATCGACTTCAACTACGACGTGGAGCCATTGCCCGGCAGCTACCCACTGCCCGTCATCGGCCCCATGACACTTCTCAAGGAGGCCCGACGCAATCACTGGGGCAAGCTGTTCTTCCGCTGGGTCTACTGGAACATGTTGCTGCCGGGAAGACCGATACCGATAACCAACCACATGTCCATGGTCGGCAAGAAGCGAATCGGTCCTACCAGCTCATCCGAGTCAAAGATCGCCGCCTAGTCGCGGCTTGAAATCACAAGGTGTCAAGGAGACAAAACCATGCCAGCAGTCGAGTACGCAGGAAATGTCATCGAGGTCAACGAGGAGGGCTTCCTCGCCGACAGCAGTCAGTGGACGCCCGAGATCGCCGAGGCCATCGCCAAGGAAGTCGGAATAGAGGAGCTCACCGACAAGCATTGGAAGGTCATCGCCTTCTGCCGTGAGGATGCTGCCAAGGAGGGAACACCCCCCGGCTTGCGGCGGATCTCAAAGCTGTCGGGCGTCAACATGAAGGAGCTCTATCAACTCTTTCCCAAGGGTCCAGGAAAGCTGGCCGCCCGTGTGTCCGGCCTCCCCAAGCCCCAGGGCTGTATCTAGACGCAAAGCCATGTTGTTCTTTACCTTCTGGGGTCTCGACATCGTCACCGAGAAGAAGATCGACCACCTTCATGTCGCCACCTCCGATCGCTCCTCGGCCCTGAGCTACGCTTCCTCTTCCTCGTAGGCTTGCGACAGCGCGCAGATGTTCTTGCCGAGCTCCAGCTCCGAGGCTTTCGCCTCTCCGACCTCGACCAAGCCGGCGTTGACCCGTTTGATCTCGACATACTCCTCGGGGAACTTGGGCAGGCTGGCGAGGATGTAGTCGACAAACTCCTCCTCGCTTTTCTGTGCCATCAGCAACCCTTCGTTGGCGGCCCGCAGCTCTCCCAGGGTCGACCTGCACAGCCCGTCGGCGCCTACTTCTCCCAGCCCGCTGAAGTGTGCCGGCAGCACCACCGTGTCATCGGGGAGCTCGAGAAGCCGGCGCAACGACGCATAGTGCAATGGTGCCCAGGCATCTCCCCGCCCGCCCAGGTCGGGTCGGGCAATGGACTCGATGAAGATGCTGTCGCCGGTAAAGAGATAGTGATCGTCCAGCAGGTAAGCAACGTTTCCCAGTGTGTGGCCGGGGATGTGCAGGGTTGTAAGGTGGGCATTCCCCACCTTGAACTCCTTATTGTCCTTCAGGTACCGGTAGTCGATTCGCGCCGGCATCACATCAATGGGGTGGATACCGTCGTAGGGATGGAGATAGTAGGGTGCGTCGAATTTCTCCGCCAGCGCCGGTCCGCCACTGATGTGATCGGCGTGCCCGTGGGTGTCGAGGACCAGCTCGATGCTGACGCCTTTCTCCGCCACCAACGAGGCGTAGACATCGGTGTGCCGCAGGGGGTCGATCAGCGCCGCCTTGCCGTCGCTCGCCACCATGTAGCTCAGACAACCCCGGGCCGGTCTGCTCACTTGATAGACACCCAGCTCAGCGGACTCGACAATGGGTCGTGTGTGGTAATGGTCCCCCCAGGCCGCCGTCCCCCCTTCGAGATTGAAGGCCCGAAAGTCGAGACGACGCAGCGCCTCGGCCACATACTCCGAAGTGTCCCCCTTGGCACAGACCGCCAGAATCGGCTCCGTTCGCGGTAGCTTCTCGGTCCATCCTTTCTCGAGAAACTCGACAAAGGAGTCGACGATGTCATCGTGCTCATCGACTTCCAACATCTCGTAATAGGGAACATTGACCATGGGGATCTTTTTTCGACCCTCGATCTTCCAACTCTCGTACTCGTCTTCGTTGCGCACGTCGAAGACAAAGAACGGCTCTCCCTGCTCGAGCTGCTCGTGCAGCTGCTCGACCCCCCACTGGGTCGTCGATGGATCGTTGTCTGCCATGACTCACATCCTCCTGATGAGCCCACCGCCGGACTACAACTGGGTCTCGGTTCTGACGGCAGAGTATAGATAAGACTTCATAAGTGCGCCAGGGCAC
Source organism: Thermoanaerobaculia bacterium (assembly GCA_049678185.1). Lineage (GTDB taxonomy): Bacteria > Acidobacteriota > Thermoanaerobaculia > Multivoradales > JAHEKO01 > M0029. The sequence goes on along the minus strand of JBAUDS010000287.1, from coordinate 2,630 downwards.
CTTGACAATACCGCCCGGGGTACCCTACATTGGGGCCACCAAAACGGACTTTCAGCCGGTCGAGCCAGTGGGAATTGGCTGCTGGGTGGTATCGAATCAGGAGATGACCGATGAATCAGATCCACTTCGACGAAACGCTCGACGTGCGGGGGCTCAACTGCCCCATGCCGGTGGTCAAGGCCCGCAAGAAGATCGGTGAGCTCGACAGCGGCAAGATTCTCAAGGTGCTCAGCACCGACCGCGGGTCGATCAAGGATTTCCAGGGCTGGGCCAAGGTGGCCAAGAACATCGAGCTCCTGGGGCAGGATACCGAGACCGAAGACGAGGCCGAGCTGTACATTCACTTCGTACAAAAGGCGGATTGAAGGAGAATGTCATGTCTGTGAGTGACGTCACCAGCAGTGAGAAGAGCGTCAGTGCCGAGGCCCTGGTCGAGCGGCTTACGGCTCTCGAGACCCGGCTCGAGGCCCTCGAAGAGAGTCAACCCGACGACAAGGTCGCCATCATCGTTTTCTCGGGCGACCTCGACAAGGTGCTTGCCGCCTTCATCATCGCCACCGGTGCCGCCGCCCTGGGGCAGGAAGTGAGTATGTTCTTCACCTTCTGGGGGCTGAGCGTGCTGAAAAAGCACAGCAGCCTGGCGGACAAGAATATCTTCGAGAAGGCGATGGCGGTCATGTCACCCGGAAACTCCGAGGAGCTGCCGGTGTCGCAGATGAACTACTTTGGTGTCGGCGCCAAGATGCTGCGTAAGATGATGAAGGACAAAAACGTCTCCTCGCTCGAGGAGATGATGGCCATGGCCAAGGAGATGGATGTCAAGCTCCTGGCCTGCGAGATGAGCCGAGACGTCATGGGTGTCAGCGATGAAGAGCTCATGGACGGCCTGGAACCCGCCGGTGTCGCCAGCTTCCTGGGTGAGTCCCTCAGATCTCGCACCAATCTCTTCATTTAGCTCAACTGGTCGGGAGGAGGAGACAGTGCCGGAAACCAAAACCTTCGGCCAGCTCTACGAAGCCGACCGCAAGAAGCTCATTGACCGCCTGGCCCGGGTGGAGGGTCAGCTGCGCGGCATCCAGAAAATGATCGCGCGCAAAGACGATTGCGAATCGATCGCCCAGCAGATGGCCGCCGCCAGAGGGGCGATGAGCAAGGCCTTTGCCGATCTCATCGCCTGCGCCGTCGAGCGACGCCTGGCCGACGGCCCGCTGGACGGGCCCGATGTGCACCGCGAAATCTCCGAAGTCGTCTCGCTGTTGACCAAATACGGTTGAGCCGCAGACGGGCTACTACGCCTCGAGGGGGCGAAACCCCTCGCCCCGGACATCTTGGGCAGCAGTCACGACGACGAAGGCGTTTTCGTCCTCGCGGTTAACGATCTCACGCAACCGCTCGGCCTGGCCGCCGCTGACCACACACATGAGGATGCCGTGCTCCTCGCCGCTGTACATCCCGACGCCTTTGATAAGCGTGATTCCACGGTCGAGCTCTTTCAAGAGGGGGTCGCTAATTGCCTCGATCTCATCCGAGATGATGAAGACGAGCCGCTTGCGGCTACCGCGCCACTCCGGCTTGAACGACGCTAAATCGACCTCCAGGGCCTCCCGGGTGGCCGCGCGCAGACGAGCTAGCAAGCGGAGGTAGGTACCCGGGGACTCGCCGAAGACCTCGGCATCCGACTCCCGCAGACCGACCGTGAAGAACCCCAAGGCGAGAAGCCCGATGTTGAATAGAACTCCCACGGTGACGGCAGCCCAGCCCGGTATCGGCCCCACCGCCGCCCGCTCCAGGAATTCGCTCCAGCTTCCCACCGCACTCGGATGAATCAAGATCTTCACCAGCCAACTCACCGCCAGCACCAGAAACAGCAGGGCGTAGGTGCGACGGTAGCGACGGCCCACGGCCTCCAGCAGGCTAATCGGAAAAGCGGGACGCCGGAGACTGTCGGTCAACCGCTGGCGCCAATCGCTACCGACCTGGCAGGTGGAGGACAGCACCGGGGAGAAGAAGTTGGTCTCCAGCAGCCGCACTCGATTTGTCCAGAGCTCGTAGTAACGATACCGACGAGCCTCGATGAAAAGGAACAGAAGCACCAGTTGCGTCACGATCAGGAGCACCACCGGAGTGTTTTCTGCATGGCCAAAGGCGAACGTCAACGCCGCTGCGGTGGTGATCACCGCCCAATTGGTGGTCGCATCGAGCCGGCTGCGCCAGGTGTTGGAGCGTGAAACCTCGCCGCGATAGAGATGCGCCATCGCGGTGGTGAACTCCGCGCCGCTCAGCTTCGAATGCGCTGCCGGTGTGGGAAAGGCAGGATCCTGCGATTCTGCCGACGATGTGTCTGCTGCGTCGCCACTCGCTGCCGTCATGCGTCACTCCTATCGGCTTGCCGACACCATCCTAGCGCAACCCAAGCCGTATTATTGGGATCGCCCACCCTGGTTTGATCACCGGGGGATCGATCCTCTAATATGACTTCTCACTGCCTGAGGAATGGCTCGTGGCTGAACCCATGCTTGCCGACACAGATCCAGGTCCCGTCAGCTGGGCCAAGGTCATCGACAACCAGAGCTGCATCGGCTGTCACGCCTGTACGACAGCCTGCAAATCCGAAAACGAAGTACCTCTGT
>JBAUDS010000286.1:0-7883 GCA_049678185.1 Thermoanaerobaculia bacterium | reverse complement strand
TGCTCTCCGGCAGCATTCTTACAGGTCTTGATGAGAAAGAGACCGGCGCCCACGGCCACCGCGACCAGGATCAGCGCTCGCGGGTACTCGCCGTAGAGCCAGTAGCCGGTGGCAAACAGGGCGGCGTGGACACCGAGGCAGCCGGCGAGCATACAGACCAGACCGCCGGGCACGCTCCAGGGAGTTTTGCCGTCGTCGAGAGTCTCGCCGTCGCTCGCCGCACGCTCGACCACGGCACACCAGCCGGGGCCGCCGGGTCGGGTGAGGCGATAGAAGGCCCGCAGGGTCTGCTCGTCGGTGGGGGTGGTCAGCCGGCACGCCACCAGCCAGCAGACCGTGGTCAGGGCGACACCGATCAAGAGCTCCTGCCAGGACTCGAGCCCCCCGACCTGGATCTCGGCCGATGTGCGGTCCAGACCCGAGGCCACCAAGCGCTCCAGCGCGGCCGCATGGACCCGGTGCTGAAAGAAAAAGCCGAGGGCGACGGCAAAGGAGACCACCATCGCGGTGATCTCGCTCCAGGCGTTGATCCGCCACCAGAACCAGCGCAGGATAAACAGCAGCCCGGTGCCGGCGCCGATCTGGAGCAGGATCTGGAAGGCTTGGAGGGCGTTTTCGAGCAGCAGCGCCAGTCCGGCCGCGGCTGCCATGAGCACCACGGTGGAGATCCTGCCCACCAGCACCAGCTCCCGTTCCACCGCCTGCGGCTTGAGAAACCGTCGGTAGACATCGTGGGTCACGTAGGAGGAGCCCCAGTTGAGGTGGGTGGAGATGGTGGACATGTAGGCCGCCGCCAACGAGCCCACCACCAACCCCATGAGCCCCGCGGGGAGAAAGGTCAGCATGGCTGGATAGGCGAGGTCATGGCGCACCAGCGACGGGTCGACGTGGGGGAAGGCCTCGCGCAGCGATTCGAGGTCGGGGAAAACCACCAGCGAGCACAGAGCGACGAGGATCCAGGGCCAGGGTCTGAGGGCGTAGTGGGCGACGTTGAACAGCAGGGTGGCGCCGGTGGCGTGGCTCTCGTCTTTGGCGGCCAGCATCCTCTGGGCGACATAGCCGCCCCCGCCGGGCTCGGCGCCCGGATACCAGGCGGCCCACCACTGGACCGCCAGCGGGACGACAAAGAGCGGGACAAACACGCTCGGGTCGTCGAAGCTGGGCAGCAGTGACAGCTTGCCGACGACCTGTGGGCTGGTCAAGAGCCCCTCGAGCCCGCCCACCGCCGGGTGCCGGAGAGCGACGACAGCCGCCGCGATCGAGCCGGTCATGGCGACGACGAACAACAGTCCATCGGTGAGGATCACCGACCTCAGGCCACCGGCGGCGCTAAAGAGCACCGTGACCAACGAGGCCACAGCGATGGTCTGGAGCGGTGAGAGTCCGAACATCACACCGCCGATCTTGATCGCCGCCAGGGTAACCGCGGCCATGACCATGATGTTGAAGAAGACCCCCAGGTAGATCGCCCGGAAGCCACGCAGAAAGGCGGCCGCGCGGCCGCTGTAGCGGATCTCGTAGAACTCGATATCGGTCAGTACCCCCGAGCGCCGCCACAGCCGAGCGTAGACAAAGACGGTGAGCATCCCGGTCAGCAGAAAGGCCCACCAGACCCAGTTGCCGGCCACGCCGCCGGTGCGGGTGATGTCGGCAACCAGGTTGGGTGTGTCGGTGGAGAAGGTGGTGGCCACCATGGAGAGCCCCAGTAGCCACCAGGGCATCGAGCGACCGGAGAGAAAGAACTCGGTCGAGCTGCGGCCGGCCCGCCGCGCCGTCCAGAAACCGACCGCAAGGGTGAGACCGAAGTAGCCCACAACCACGGCCCAGTCGATGACGCTGAATCGCATCGAGAACCTATGCTAACGGTTCGATTTCGTGGGCGCCGGGTCCCGCGGTAGTGGTGAAGAAGCGCGCTTTCTCCTGGTGCTCGGCAAAGCGCTCCAGATAGCGCCCCGACCAGGCGATCACGAAACGGTCGATCGCCTCCTTCTCGACCAGTGCCCAGACCGCGCCGCCAAAGCCGGCACCAAAGGCGGAGGCCGCGACCGCACCCAGCTCGCGCGCCGACCGCTGCAGAAAGACGGTCTCCGGCACCTGGTTGCCCAAAAGCTCTTCTGCCAACCGCTGCGAGCGATCGACCAGCTCGCCAAAGGTACGCAGGTCTCCGGCAGCCAGCGAGTCACCGCCACCGAGCACGATCTCCTCGTTCTCCTCCAGGAAGTGCTCGAAGCGACGCAGGAGCTCGGTGGCGGAGAGAGTGGTCTCCGCGGCGGCCGTGAGAGCTGCGCGGATGGCGTCGGGCGAGCCGGCGGCCTCGGCGAGCGCGGCCGCCAAATGCCGGGCTCGCGTGCCCTTGGCGCGCCGCCAAATCGAGGTGATATCGATGGTGAGTCCGGAGAGCCGGTTGTACCGATCTTGAGCCGCCCCCGTCTTCTCGGCTTCGATTCCGCTGGCGGCGACGGCAAAGCAGAGGTCATTCGGCAGTGGTATCCGGCGCTCTTGACGCACCGGAAGATAGCGGTACTGGCCGAGCTCGGCGGGTCGCGAGCAGAGGATTGCGGTGTGGTCCTCGCTGCCGCCCAGGGTTCCGACACCTGCCTCACCCTTCAGACCACCAAAGCTCAAACCGTTCTCCACCGCACCCAGATAGCCGGCAAGCTTCTCGGGGGTGTCGATCTCGCGGCGGTACTCGCTCCTCTGCTCGAGACCGTTGACCTTGGACAGGGCGAGGTAGATGGCCACGACGAAGGCGCTCGAGCTGCTGAGACCGGCGGCGGACGGCAGATTGCTGGCCAGTGCAATGTCTGCCCCCCACAGGTCACCGGGGAAGTTGGCGGCCAGCCGGCGAGCCACCGTGGCCGGGTAGACAGACCAGTGTTCCCAGGGGAGCTCGAGATCGGGCCGCAGCTCGAGCTCTTCGATCTCCCGGCGCTCCACATCGATAACGCGGAGACGGTTGTCCTCTCTGGCGGTGGCCACCAGGGCAAAGCCCTGCTCGGTGGCCGTCACCAGGCTCCGACCACCGGCATAGTCGGTGTGCTTGCCCAGAACCTCGATCCGCCCGGGAACCAGCCAGGCGCCGGCCGCCAGATCCGGCGACAGACCGAGGTCGATGAGGGTGTCGACCAGGGGTGCGATCCGGGCCGCATCATCGGCTTCGAGGTGGGCAACGAGATCGGCTAAGCGGGTCAAATCAGAGCTCCACCGTGAGATTTCGAAGTCGCTCGCCGACCCCCGCGATGTCCTCACGATGCGACAAATCCAGCACCGGTTCGGTGGTGAGCACCACCCGGAACCGCTCCTGCTGCCGATCGACGAGGTACTGGGCTGCCGTGGGGAGCTCGAGCTCACCCCGAACCGAGGGAGGTATCGCGCGGCAGGCGTCGAAGATCGAGCGTCGGAACCGCCAGCCGTTGACGCTGGCCGCCACCGGCTCGGCCAGCCGAGCATAGGTCGTGGGATCGGGTTTCTCCAGGATGCGGGTCAGATGGCCGGTGTCGTCCCTTTCGACGACGGCAAAGGCGGCCATCCGCTCGCGCGTGATGTTGCTCTCGCCAGCGGCCAGAAAGCGCTCCCGGTCGAGAGCCAGAAGACCCGCCTCATCCAGCGCCTGCAGTCCGGCCAGGGCGGGCGGAGGGTAATAGGTATCCGAGTTGACCACCAGAAAGGAATCCTCGCGCACGAGCTCGGCGCCAGCCAGCAATGCGTCGGCTGTCCCCCTGGGCTCGGCCTGGATGGCGAAGTCGATCTCCAGCCGACGGCGGTGCATCTGCTCGTAGTAGGAGCGCAGCTCGCTGTGATCGGGCCCAATCACGAGGCAGATCCGCCTGACCCCCGAGTCGGCCAAGGCACTCAAAACGTAGTCGAGAAAGGGACGCCCCACCGGGATCAGCGCCTTGACCCCGGTCTCGGCAACCGCCTCCTGCTCGGCGGTGAGCTCGGCCCCTGTCGCCGCGCTCCGCATCCGGCGCCCGACCCCCGCCGCCAGCACAACGGCTGTTCTCAGGCCGAAATGGGTTTTCGCAGAGGACATTCGTCAGCGCCAGTTCTCGAGCGCCAGCTCGGGGACCCTGCCAAACTCGCGAACATTGTCGGTGACCACGGTGGCGTCGATTGACAGTGCGTGAGCTGCGATCAGCATGTCGTTGGGGCCGATGGGCTGGCCCTGCTGCTCGAGGCAGGCGCGCAGCTCGCCGTATGCGATGGCGGCCTCGGTATCGAAAGCCAGACACTCGATCTGGTCGAGCAGGACGTCCAGCAGAGCGTGATTGCGCTCCTTCTGGGCGCTTTTTTCAGCACCGTATCGAAGCTCTGCCGCCGCGATCGAGCTGAGGCAGAGATCCTCCGGCTGAGAGCGCTGGACACGATCGATCAGACCGGGATACCTACCGGTGAGATAGTCGACACAAGCGTTGGTGTCGAGCAGATACCTCATTCAGTCGAGATCGGGGACGGGTTCGGCTGCCTCCAGGTCGGAGGGCAACTGGAAATCGGGTGCCGCCCCGGCGAGCTTCAGGAAATCTCGGCTCCAGCTTCTCACCACGGGCTCCAGGATCACCCGGTGTCCCTGCCGGCTGATCAGCACCTCCTCCTGATTCTCGAAGCGGTACTCCTTGGGAAGCCGGATCGCCTGACTCCCGCCGTTCTTGAATATCTTGGCTCGGTTGGTCATGCGATTAGGGTGCCTCCTATGGGGAGTATATACGAAAAGTATATATCTTTCCAGGGCGCCCATTCCTCATCGAGAGACGAAGACCGCCCCAGCCGTCTTTCACCCCGGGGAAACCGGCGGGAGTACTGGAGGCGATGCTGCTACTTGCCCCGGATGAGTCGGTCGATGGAGAAACGGCCCGGGCCGGTGGCGAGCAGTGCGACAAAGGCCACCAGATAGAGAAAGGCCTTCTCGCCTTTCTGGAAAGGATCGCCGCCGTGTTGGATGAAAAAGGCCACCAAGAAATTGATGATCAACGGAATCGTCGCCAGCCGACCCATAAAGCCGAAAGCCAGAGCCAGGGCACAAAACACCTCGGCGAAGACCGTCAACGCGAGACTGACTGGGCTGCCGACGCCCAAAGGATCGGAAAACCGCGACGACCGCTCGGCAAACTCGAGGAGCTTGCCCAGCCCGTGGCCGTAGATCAACGCGCCGGCGAACCCGACGCGCATCACCAGGAGACCGAGATCGCGCCAGACCCCGCTCGTACCGGGATCGAATAGACGGGTCTTCCAACTCATCGTAAATCTCTCCTCTTGGGTTGCGGGCTCAACTGGTGATCTCCAGACCCGTCCCGGTGGATCGTCTTCGATTGTGGGCGATCAGCCCGGCTGTCAGAAACAGTATCTCCGCCAGCGCCAGCACCGCCATCCAGGTGGTAACACTCGACTGGCCAAAGCCATAGGAGTGGAGCCCGGCCGTCAGCACGAAGTTGACCCCGATATAGGTCATGAGAATGGTCCAGAAGGCGACGATGCTCATGGCCGCAGTGCCAAAGGGCCCGATGAGGCGATCGAAGCGCCCGTGGAGGATGGCCATGTAGGCCAGCAGCGCGATCAGCGACCAGACTTCCTTTGGATCCCAACCCCAGTAGCGACCCCAGGAAGAGGCCGCCCAGATCGAGCCGGTAAAGATGCCGGCGGCCAACAGGATCGAGCCTACATGCATATACCAGTAGAGCAGATCGTTCATCCTCGCCGCCAGCTCGCGTCGGGCCGGGGCAAAGATCTCCGTGCCGATCTGAATATGTGCAGCGAGCATGCCGAGGGCGAAGACCGAGTAGCTGACCATGGTGATGGGGACATGGATGGCGAGCCATGGGGTGCCCGACAGGGTCGGCGGCATGGGATGGATAAATGGATCGAGCGGCAGCAGGTCGACGAGCACCATGGCCAGGGTGGAGATCAGCGTGGCATTGACGACCACCAGCCGGACCATCCCGCCTGTCGCCGGCTCGGTGCCCCGAATGGTGACCCGGGCTACCAGGGCAAACAGCCCTACTCCCCAGGCCAGAAAGAGCATCGATTCGTACATGTTGGAGGCCGGAATCCGGCTGGCGATCTGCCAGCGCAGGGCCAAACCCCAGGTCATGACGCCAAAGCCGGTGGCCAGCCCCACGGTGGCCAGCACCTCGAGCCAGCGCTGGGGCCGGGCCCAGGCGACCAGCGAGACGACTGCGGCAAAGGCGAGCACCCACCAGGCAAGCCGCGACGGCCGCACCCGGTTGTAGAGGAGCTCGCGCTCGATGTCCTCGTCGCTGGGGTAGCCCGCGGGTGGCGCAAAGCGATGCCAGCGGTTGATTTCCACGAGATCGGTGACCGACTCGAGCCGCGGCGGTACCGCCCAGGGATCGGCGGCATTCTCGGAGGCGGGCATCACCCGTAGGAGGCGCTTGCTCATGAGTCCCTGCATCCAGAGCATCCGGCCCTCGAGTTCCCGGGCGTCTTCCTGCAGGCCGCTGAGCGGCTGGTCGAGATCGGCCTGGGAGCGGGCCTCACGGATCAGTTGGGTGGTCCGCGGGTTGGTGGCCAATTGCTGGAGCGAGGCGTGGCGTGTGCCGGTCGGGAACCCCAGCTCGGTTGCCAGCCGGCGGCTACCCAATGGGATGATCGGCTCCTGCGACCAGACCGCCGGCGCAAAGCTCCAGCCGAGGGCCACCGTTGCCGGGTCGATGCCCTGCAAATCCTGGTTTCCGGTCACTCTCCAGACCGCCTCGCGGGCCAGAGTGTCGAGCGGCATCACCCGGCCGTCGTGCTGCACCGGGAGGCGGCGCAAAGTCTCGAGGGTCGCCGCGTCGGGCACGACGCTGGTGAGTTGGGCAAGAGGAGTCGCCATGCCGGTCAGCACCAGGGCGAGCAGCCAGAGGCCGACGATCTTCAAGCCGCCGCCGGTGCCCCCGGGAGGCGGCGCCAGCGGGCCGACGTCGACGCCCAGACCACGGCGTTGGACGATCCGGGTGGCAAAAACCGTGATCATGCCGATGATCAACAGGACGTAGCCGACAAAGACCACCGGCTGGCCGCGATCGCGCGATACCGTCAACACCGACATCTCGCGTCCATCGGTTTGTTGGTAGCTGGTCTGAAAGAACTTGTAGCCGCCGTACGAAAGCTCGTGGTTCATCTCGATGACGGCCGGCCAGGGCTCGCCGATCGACGGATCGTTGACCTGGACCCGGCTGCGAAACATCGCCGGCCGCCGGGTTCCGGGGTGATAGTCGATCTCGAAGGCATCGAGTCGGACCGAAAAGGGCAGGGTGTGGCTGGCCACCTCGCCGGGGGTGCCGGCGTCGACAAAAACATTGCTCTCCTGGCCCTCCCACAACGCCAACTGCCCCTCGACCTTGGACAGATAGGTCACGAGCGATCCGAGCAGGATCAAGACCATCGAACCGTGGGTCAGCACAAAGCCGATACGAAAGCGGCCCCAGGGCCAACGCACCCAGAGTGAGCAGAGCAGGTTGATGCCAAGTAGGGCGAGCGCACCGAGAAACCACGGAGCGAAGTAGATCGACCGGGCGACCTGGGTGCCGTAGAGGGCCTCGACGATGGTGCCACCGGCGAGCACCAACAGCACGAAGACCAGCAGGGCAACGTTGAGCTTGAGCGAGGCGAGGAGTTCGATCCAGCGGCGCATCTGTCCTCCGGGAGAGCCGAAGGCTATCAGGCTAGTTCCAGGTGAGGATGAAGAGCAGCGTGAACAGGGTGCTGACCGCCAGCTGGCGGTAGCCGATGGCCCTGGGCTGCAGCGCGATGGCCGGCTGCAGGGTGCCGCGGAGCGTTTCCAGCCACTGGACGAGGTAGGGGAGAAAGAGCCAGAGCGGGACGACATGGGCGGCGCAGAGCGCGGCAACAAAGCCCAGGTTCAGGGTGGCCAGCGCCAGGGCCGG
>JBAUDS010000285.1:0-1752 GCA_049678185.1 Thermoanaerobaculia bacterium | reverse complement strand
ATGCGGGGGGTAGAAACAAGTCGGGATCGCCCCCGTCGAGTACCCGGGTGTAGAAGTGGCTGGTGAGCTCGGTCATGCCGTACTCGCGCACCACCGCCTCGGGCCGCACGGCGAGCCGCTCTTCGATCCGGGCGAGAAGCTCAGCGCGGTCGATGTCTCGTGCGCGACCCTTGTAGCCACCAGTCTCGAAGATCCGGCTACCCGGTGGTAGCCGAAAGCGCAGGTCGAGACGGGTCAGACTCTCGAGTAGCTGGACCAGGGCGAAGGCCGTGGTCAGCACCAGGGTGGGACGCCGGTCACGCTGCCGGGCCGCCAGAAAGGAGCGGGCGGGTCGTGCTTCGATGCCCTGTGGACCAAAGGTGACCACGCTATCCGCTGCCCCCCAGGTTCGCAGCACGTGATCCACCATGAACGAGAGACTCGAATCGGGGGCCTGTTCTCGGGTCGGGATCAAGGACAGCATGACGGGTGTCGGACCCCCTGCAAGCAGCGAAGAGGGAAAGGAGGACTCGATCACCAGCCTGTAGAGATCGGGAAAGGGGTGATGATGGATGCTGCGACTCGCCCCGGTGGTGCCGCTGCTGCGAAAGGTCTCCTGGGGCTCGGCGGCGGCGAGCTCGAGCGATTTGAATGCCAGGGCCGGGACCGCCGGTGCCCGGCTCCAATGATCGACATTCGCGGGGGTAGCACCCTGTCGATCGCACAGCCGGCGGTAGGGCTCGATGCGCTGATACTGGAAGGCGAAGGCCTGGAGGGCCAGGGGGTCGAACTCCTCCTCCACCGGCGAGCGGATGAAGGCGGCCACGCGGTCGGCGAGCATCGATCGATTCTGTCACGCGACATCTTCCCGCCCACACCTCCAGCAACCGCTTCTGTTAGAGTCTCTGGACTCGAATTCCTTCTGGGAGCAGAGCTTGATGGACAACGAATTTCCATACCGGTACAGAATCGAGGTCGACAAGGCGGCCCGGGCCAAAGAGCCCAAGCAGACCGCGGTGATCGATCAGACCGGCTGCACCGGCTGTGAAGCCTGCATCGCTTTCTGCCCGGTGGACTGCATCGAGATCGTCCCCGGGCCCGAGCACCCCGATTTCATGAAACTGGTGGAAGTGGATCTCGCGCGCTGTATCGGTTGTCAGCTCTGCGCGCGTTATTGCCCGTGGGAGACCATCGACATGTGGCCCTACGAAGAGGGTGTCGAGCTGGCGCCGCGGATGACCATCCGCTCGCTGCTCTACGACTACGATCCGGAGCAAATGCATGAATCCGCCGAAACCCGATCCTGAGTCCGCGGCAGGTCTGGCGCCGGGACCCGATCCGGAGCTGGAAGCAGCCCTCAAAAGAGTGCTGGAGGTGATCTACAAGGATCATCCGCTCAATCCCAACCAGATCCTGGTTCTGAGCTCCGAGCTGCAGCGTATCGGAGTCCACCGGCTGGTCGAGGAACACCTCCGCAAGTACCGGTATCGTCAAGAGGCGATCGATTCCGAGCCCTCCTGATTCCGCCGGTGGTATCCTTCGCGGCTCGGTTCTGAAAAAAGCAAACGACCTGTCCAAGGGCAGGGAGGAGATTGCGCAATGACACTATCGTGGCTGTGGATCGTGTTGGCGGTTTCCCTCGGTATCAACGTGGGAATTCTTGCAACTCTGGGTGTGCAAGGGGCCGAGAAGGAGAAGGAGTCAGAGAAGAAAACCGGGGAGATCTCGCCGGACGACCGCACCGGGCCCATTGCCGATCGGCTGGCTCTGGAG
>JBAUDS010000284.1:0-1957 GCA_049678185.1 Thermoanaerobaculia bacterium | reverse complement strand
GGTCGAAGTGGATCACGTGAGAGCCTTCAGTGAGATTCAGACCGGTGCCGCCGGCCTTCAGGGACAGCACGAAGTACGGCGGCCCGTCTTCCCTCTGGAAGGTGTCGATCATCGCCTTGCGCTTCTTCACCGCCACGCCGCCGTGGAGGATGAGCCCCTCTCGGCCGAACACATCGGCCAGGAAAGCCGCGAGTGGCTCGGTCATCTCCTTGAACTGCGTGAAGACCAGGGCTTTCTCCTGCCTCGACGCGATCTCCTCGCAGATGCTGCCGAGCCGCTCGAACTTGCCGCTGTCGGCCGGGGCGTACTGGTCGTCGCCGAGGAAGTTGCTCGGGTGGTTGCAGATTTGCTTGAAGCGCATGAGGTACGCCAGCACCAGGCCGCGCCGCTTCGTGCCGCCCGTCTGCGCCAACGCGGAGGCCAGCTCCCGCACCGAGCGTCGGTAGAGAACGGCCTGGTTCTTCGCCAGCCCGCAGAAGACCTTCATCTCGGTCTTGTCGGGTAGATCGGCGATGACGCTCTTGTCAGTCTTGAGGCGGCGGAGAATGTAAGGGGCCACGAGGTTGCGCAACGGCGCGTACCGGTCGTGGTCGCGTTGGGCGAGGGCCTTGGTGAACTGCTTGAACCGAGCGGCGGAGCCGAGCAGACCCGGGCACAGGAAGTCGAAGAGCGACCAGAGATCAGAGAGGCGGTTCTCCACCGGCGTTCCCGTGAGCGCGACCCTCGCATCGCCCTTCAGCTTCTTGACCGCTCGAGTCTGTCTCGCCCCCGTGTTCTTGATCGCTTGAGCCTCATCCAGGACCACCAACCGCCAGGCGACCTCCTGCAGCCACTGCTTGCGCAGGACCATGCCGTAGGTGGTCAGCACCAGGTCGGTATCCGCGAAGGACCAGCCTGGATCCTCGGCCATGGCCGCGAGCTCCGCAGCATCGGTTTCCGACGGATGCACGAAGCGAGTGGTGAGCGACGGCGCGAATCGATCCAGCTCCGCCTTCCAGTTCGCCAGCAGCGATGCGGGGAGCACCAGCAGTGACGGCTTCCTCGGAGAACCGGCCTGCTTGTTGGAAACCAGCAACAGCGAGATGACCTGGATGGTCTTCCCGAGTCCCATGTCGTCCGCCAGACACGCTCCCAGACCCAACTGGGTCAGCAGCAAGAGCCAGTTGAGTCCGCTCTCCTGGTAGGGTCTCAGGGTTCCGTGCAAGGCTCGTCCCGGCTTGGCTGCGGCGAGATGCGCAGGGTCGCGAAGATCGGCCAGGATCTTCGAAAGCCCTCTGCCTGCCGAAATCAGAGACCAGCTGCGCGTTTCATCTCCCGAGTCGCTCTCCACCCCGAGGTCAGCCGTTGCTCCCGCCAGGAGCCGCATTCCCTCCACGAACGAGATCCCGCCACCGGCCTCGGCTTCCACTCGCTTCCAGTGATCCAGCGCCTCGCCGATTTGCTCCCGATCCACCTCGACCCACTGGCCCTTGAGGCGAACCAGACCGTCCTCGGCGGCCAGCAGCTCACGCCACTCCCGTTCGGTCAGCTTCTGGTCGCCCAGAGCCAGCTCGACGTTGAAGTCGAGCATCGTATCCGCACCGAATCGACTCTTCTCCTTGTCGCCGATGGTGACGTTCACACGGGGCTTGGGGCGTTTGCGCCACCAGTCCGGAAGGCGAACCAGAACCCCGCTTTCCTCGAGCGCGGGCACTTCCTGGAGAAACCGGTACGCATCGTCGGGTGTCCAGGCGAGCGGATGGAACAGATCACCCGAATCGACCAACTCCTTGACAAGAGCGCTGGTCTGCGAGGCCAGGTGGACCGGCGACAGGAGCTCGATCAGCGCCTTCTTGTTGCGGTTGCCAGCATGCTCCTCGAGGGCCTTGCTCAGCGGCTGGTACTGAACGCGGCCCGCGCGGGACAGGCGAGGGGCGTAGGTGGCCAGGAAGGCAAAGGGATAGTCCGGATCACGCGC
>JBAUDS010000283.1:0-3589 GCA_049678185.1 Thermoanaerobaculia bacterium | reverse complement strand
TGTCAACCCCGTGTTCCGCTTTCGATTCCGGCAGCGAATGTCCACAGTCATCTGGATGACGGTCCTGACGGCCGTCTCGGCGGCCGCATTCGGGGGTGTTCCCTACCTCGACGCCGATGGCAAGGCGCTCCCCCTCGACAGCGAAGAGGAGGTGCTCGAATTCCTGCGCACGGCCAAGATCGTCTCCAAAGAGAAGCTCGGCGAGGGGACCAACAAAGAGAAGCGCAAGATTATGCTGGAGAAGAACGGTATGCGCTGCAATGCAGTGCTGCGCACCGGCTACAAGGTCGTCAACTCGGGTGACAGCGGCTTTGTCGACTCCTATCTCTCCGAGGTGGCCGCCTACGAGCTCAGCCGACTTCTCGGCTTCGACAATGTGCCGGCCGTCGTTCGTCGCAAAGGCGGCTCCATCCAGATCTGGATCGAGAACGCCCGCACCGTGCGCTCCATCCTTGAACAGGACGAACTGCCGTACAGTGATGAGTGGGTCGAACAGCAGCGGCAGGTCATGATGGTGTTCGACAACCTGATCGCCAACACCGATCGCACTCCGGGCAATATCCTGATCGATGAAAACAACAAGGTCTGGTTCATCGATCACACCCGCAGCTTTGCCGGCCAGCAGGAGCTACGCGAGCCGGGTACCATCACCGGCTTCGATCGGGACATCTGGAAGAAGCTCCAAAGCCTGCCGGACAAGACCATAGAGGAGGTGGTGGGGCCCTATGTGCGCGGCTATGTGCCGGACCTTTTGAAACGCCGACGACTTCTGGTCGAGGAGATCAACCGGCGGATCGCCGCCGAAGGGGCCGACAACTTCCTCTTCACCCTCGGCCAGCCCTGACAGGAAGGATAAGGAGGATTCTGCGATGCGAACATTGTTGAAAGTGGCTCTGATTATTGTCGTACTTCTGGCCGTGACCTCACCTGGTCATGCCGGCGACATGAAGGCCCAGACGGCCTTCGACGAGCTCAAGTCTCTCGCCGGCACCTGGCGCGGCACGCCCGAGGGCGAGGGTATGGAGGCCGAGGCCGAATCCAAGAAGGTAGACGAAGTGGTCCACGAGTTTCAGGTTTCGGCGGCCGGTACGGTGGTGATGGAGACGATGGGACCGGGAACCGAGCACGAGATGATCAACATGTACCACCTCGACGGTGAGGATCTGGTGCTGACCCACTACTGTGCGGGTGGTAACCAGCCGAAAATGAAGCTCGATCGGGATATGAGCTCCGTTGGCAAGCTGGTCTTCGACTTCACCGGCGGCACCAATCTCGATCCCGCGGTGGACTCGCACATCCACTCCGCCGAGATCAAGCTGACCGACCCGGAGCACCTCGAAAGCATCTGGGAGTCCTACGCCGGCGGCAAGAAGGCCGGCGGCATGATCTTTCACCTGGCCCGGTCCGACTAGCCGGAGAACGGAGCGCGGGTACCTGCCGGCGGCCTGGCCCGCCGGCAGGTAGGTGATCCACCAGCCCTTGAGGTCGTGGTGCTCCTGGTGCGCCATGGGGCTACGGAGGCGCAAATGTCCTCGAGATCCTCCTCTATCCGATTCCTAGCCGTCATCCAGCTCGTCGGCCTTTTTGTCTCGGGCTGCCAACCCGTATCCGAGCCACCGCTGGTGGACAAGGATTCGAGCGGCTTTCCGCTCCTCAGCGGCGACTATCTGGGGCAAGAGCCTCCAGGGATGGAAGCCGAGCTATTTGCCCCCGGCATCGTGTCGACCGGCCTCGGCGAGCGCGATGTGGCCATGACCCCCGACGGCAACGAGCTCTACTACACCGCCGTCGTCGGCCCCGCCTTCAACTTTGGCGCCATCGTCGTCACCAAACGGGTCGATGGACAGTGGACCCCACCCGAAGTGGCCCCATTCTCGGGTCAATACATGGATCTCGAGCCCGCGATTTCTCCCGATGGCCAGCAATTCTTCTTCATGTCGACACGCCCCCTCCCGGGCACCACCGAGCCCGCTGGCCACGAAGACATCTGGGCTATGGATCGCACTGGAGAGAGTTGGGGTGAGCCCTACAACCTCGGACCACCCGTCAACACCGAAGGTGGAGAGTTCTTCCCTTCGGTCACCACCGACGGCACCCTCTATTTCACCCGCAAGGTCGAGGAAGGATCGGAGTCGATCTACCGTTCGAGACTGGTGGACGGCGTGTACACCGAGCCCGAGATTCTCCCAGAGCAGGTCAACTCGGGTCAGCTCCGCTTCAACGCCTTTATCGCCCGCGACGAGAGCTACATCATCGTCTGTGTCTGGGGCCGGGAGGACAGTCTCGGCGGGGTCGACTACTACGTGGTCTTCCGTTCACCCGAGGATGTCTGGAGCGAACCGATCAACATGGGTGAGAGCATCAATGCCGTTGCGGGAGCCGAATGGTCCCCCTACGTCTCCCCCGACGGCAAGTACCTTTTCTTTATGACCTCGCGGGCCACGATCGAGGATCGATTCTCACCGGTGCGTCAGACCTACGACTCGCTACAGGACCTCCACAACCAGCCGATGAACGGTAGCTTCGATATCTGGTGGATCGAAGCCGGGATCATCGACGAGCTCCGGCCCGAAGGATTTTGACGGCTTGACCTAACCCAGCTCCGCCGCGGCCGCGGCGATGATCCGCGACCAGTACTTGTCGAACATGAATACCCAGTCGGCAGGGTGCTCACGGATGCTCTGCTCGAACGAGCTCGCCCAGCGCTGTGTCGACACGACAAGATCCTTTTCGTCGAAGGGCTCGTCCACCGACATCAGTATCCGCTCGCCCTCGACACGGACATACAGGGGGAGAATGGGCACGTCACGCCGTGAGGCAAAGCGGGACGGCCACGCCGGCAGCCAGACGGGCTGACCAAAGACCTCGACCTGGATGGTGTCCTCCGTGCGACGCGCCAGATCGGCGGTGCCGACCACCAGGGCTCCCTGCTTGAAGGCCCGCAGAATGCCCCGCGCCAGCGAGACCGGGTCCGCACGCCGGGCGTAGATGGAGTTCATCCCCAGCTTGTCGAAGTACTCGCGTGCGATACGCGCGCGCGTCTCGGATTTTGATTCCCGCATCAACATACGGGATGGGAACTCACGCCCAAAAAAGGGACCGGCAAGGACCGAGCCGACACAGTGGGTGGTCACGACCATCCCCGAGCCCCGAGTCTCCAGGACCTCGCGGCATCGTGCGTAGCTCACCTCATCCATCACGGTCGCGTTCGCCACGACCTCCTTGCCGTGACGCAGCGCCGTGCCGTAGAGCACAGCCGCCGAAGCCAGTTTGTCCCCGGTCTGAAAGTACATCGCTCTGGGGTCCGGGTGTCCGATCACACGGCACAAGTTTTTCGCGGTCTTCCGAAGATGGTTCCCCGGGACGAAGTAGAGCGACTTGAAAAAGAGCGCAAAGGTACCGGCCAGGCTTCGCCCCGCCCACTCGGGTAGGCAGGTGGCCATCTTGACCAACCCGTTCAGCGGCACGATGGCCAGATCCTTGAACTGTCTGAAATGAAATCCCAAGGCGCTAACTCCCGGGCGGATTCTAGACCACGCCGGAGACTGCCATCGCGGTGGCTGAATACGACGTGATCAGCGCGCCACCT
>JBAUDS010000282.1:0-12888 GCA_049678185.1 Thermoanaerobaculia bacterium | reverse complement strand
AGAAGATGCGAGAGATCGCCCAACAGGTCTCGACCGTGGACACGGCCAAGATCGCGATCCTGGCGGCACTCAATTTGACAGACGAACTTTTCCAGTGCCGGAAGCACCAGGAAGGGGAACGGGTAGAGATTCAGGAAAAAGTGACGGCCCTGGCCGGGCAGCTCGAACAGGCGCTACATGAATAGGCGCTGTCCCAGGTGAGGAAGCCGCCGCGTTGAGCAATTGATGAGTTTGGTATCCCCTGTGTGGTTTGTGATGGGTCCAATTGTTGTAGAACCAACAGCAATTATTCGGGAGTCTTTTCTTCCCCGAGCTTGTGCCAGCCCCGACACCGACGGGGACGCTAATGGCCCGAGGAGCGGACACCCACCTGGTGAGAACTAGGTTCTAAACCAGAAGATCCACACGGCTTCACGGGGGATGCTCATTTTCTTCCCTCGAGGGAAGATCCTGCCAATCTTTCCCGCGCCCACCTGGGCTTCCGAGCAGGGGGTCCAGTCGTGGAAAACTATATGGATATAGCGGCGATCGCCGTCGTTGCGATTGTCGGCTTTGTTGTCTGGTGGTTCGTGATTCGCCGAACGGCGAGGACCACAGGCGCCGAGGCACGTCGTCAAGCAAAAAGACACCTCGAAGAGGCCGACCGCGAGGCCGAGGCCAAGATTCGTGAGGCCGAGCTGGCTGCCAAGGAGAAGCTCCTCCAGGCCCGCGGCGAATTCGAGAAAGTCTCCCGTCAACATCGCTCCGAGCTCGAGAAGCTGGAGCGGCGCCTGGCGCAGAAGGAGGATCACCTCGAAAAGCGTCTCGGCGAGCTGGCCGAGCGTGATAAAGACGTCAGTGCCCGGGATCGTGGGATCGCCATAACCGAAAAACGGCTCGAGGCGAAGGAGAAAGAGCTCGACGAGCAGGTCAATCTGGAGAAAGCCAAGCTCGAGCAGATCTCCGGGTTGACGGCGCAGCAGGCGACCGAAGAGCTCAAGCGGGCCATGGAGGAGGAGGCCCGCATGGAGGCCGCCCACCTGGTGCGCCGCATCGAGGACGAGGCCAAAGAGAAGGCGGGTAAGGAGGCACAGCGAATCATCGGCACGACCATTCAAAGGGCCGCGTCGGATTTCGTCTCCGAAGCCACGGTCTCGGTGGTCATGCTGCCCAATGACGAGATGAAAGGCCGCATCATCGGCCGCGAAGGGCGCAACATTCGCGCCTTGGAGATGGCGACCGGTGTGGATCTGATCGTCGACGATACGCCCGAGGCCGTCATTCTCTCCGGATTCGACCCGTTCCGTCGCGAGATCGCACGCGAGGCGCTCGATCGTCTGATATCCGACGGTCGGATCCACCCGGCTCGCATCGAAGAGGTCGTCGAGAAGGTGAAGGAGGAGTTCGAACAGCGTGTTCAGCAGGAGGGAGAAGCGGCGCTGCTCGAGCTCAACATCCCCAACGTCCACCCCGAGCTGGTGAAGCTTCTGGGACGACTCCGTTATCGAACCTCTTACGGCCAGAATGTTCTGCAGCACAGTAAGGAAGTAGCCTTCTTGGCTTCCACCATGGCCGCCGAGCTCAAGGCCAACGCGCCGGTCGCGCGCCGCTCCGGGTTGTTCCACGACATCGGCAAGGCCGTGGATCGGGAGATGGAGGGGACCCACGTCGAGATCGGCATCGATCTGCTGCGCCGACACGGCGAGAACGAAGAGGTCGTTCATGCCATGGCGTGCCATCACGGGGACTACGAGCCCAACAGCGTCGAGGCCGTGTTGGTCACCGCCGCCGATGCTCTGTCGGCGGCTCGGCCGGGGGCGCGGCGGGAGGTCCTGGAGACCTATGTCAAGCGGCTGGAGAAGCTCGAGGAGATCGCTGCCAATTTCAAGGGGGTGCAAAAGACCTACGCCATCCAGGCTGGGCGCGAGATCCGGGTCATCGTCGACTGCAAGAAGCTCACCGATGAGAAGGCCATGTGGCTGTCCAAGGACATCGCCAAGAAGGTGGAGAGCGAGCTCACCTACCCGGGGCAGATCAAGGTGACCGTGATCCGTGAGACGCGCGCGGTCGAGTACGCTCGATGAAGATCCTCTTTGTCGGTGACGTCGTCGGCAAGCCCGGCAGGGCAATCCTGGCCAAGCTGTTGCCTGGCCTGGTCGACCGCTATCTGGCGGACTATGTCGTGGTCAACGTCGAGAACGCCGCCGGCGGATTCGGGGTCACTCCCGAGATTATGGCCGAGTTCGAGGAGCTACCCATAGACTGCTACACCAGCGGCAATCATGTGTGGGACAAAAAGGAGGGTTTGCCGCTGCTCGACGAGATTCCCCAACTCCTGCGCCCGGCGAACTACCCCGATGGCAATCCCGGGAGCGGGCTCTACGTCGGCGAGACGCCCGCCGGGATCCCGGTGGCGACCATCAACCTCGAGGGTCAGGTCTTTATGAAACCGCTAGAGTCTCCCTTTCGAGTGGCCGAGCGGCTCCTCGACGGGCTGGACTCGAAGGTCAAGGTGATTCTGGTGGACTTCCACGCCGAGGCCACGAGCGAAAAACAGGCCCTCGGGGTGTTCCTCGATGGCAAGGCGACGGCGGTGGTGGGAACCCATACCCATGTGCCGACGGCCGATGAACGGGTGCTGCCAGGAGGGACGGCTTTTATCTCCGATGTGGGGATGACCGGCCCCTACGAATCGGTTATCGGTATGCGCTCCGACAAGGTCCTGCATCGTTTTCTGCTGCAGACTCGGGCTGTGTTCGAGGTGGCCAAGAGGGACACCCGACTGGCGGCGGTCGTCATCGAGGCCGACGAGGGCACTGGCAAGGCGCACGGAATCGAGCGTCTACTCATCAGCGATGCCTAAGAAGCGCAAGCGGCAGGATAAAGCGTCGATCGAGGAGCTCAAAGCCACCGAGGGTCGGCTTCCCCTGTCGGTCATCATCACCACCTTCAACGAAGAGATCAATGTCGTCGATTGTCTGGAGTCGGTGCTCTGGGCGGACGAGATACTGCTGGTTGACTCCTATTCGACCGACCGCACGGTGGAGCTCGCCCGCCAGTTTCCCATTCGCATTCTCCAACGAAAGTACTACGGTTCGGCGGCGCAGAAGAACTGGTCCCTGGACCGGATAAGCCACGACTGGGTCCTGATCCTGGATGCCGACGAGCGGGTACCCGAGTCCCTGGCGCGCGAGATTCTGTCGCTGTTGATCGACGGCCCGGCGGAGTGCGGCTACTACCTGCGGCGCCAGAACATCATGCTGGGCAAGAGGATCCGCCATTCGGGGTGGTCCACCGACAAGGTAATTCGCTTGTTCTGCAGTGCCAAGGGTCGCTATCCCAACCGTAGGGTGCATGCCGACCTCGACATCGAAGGTCCGACACCGATTCTCCAGCACGCCTTGCAGCACTACACCTACCGCTCGATCGACCAGTACTACGAGAAGATTCTCAACTACGCCGAGTGGGGGGCGGCGCAAGGGTTTCGGGAAGGGCGCTCGGCGGGTCTGATGGAGATCGGGGGTCGCACCGTCTGGCGATTCTTGAGGTCCTACTTTCTCCAACTGGGTTTTCTCGACGGACTCCACGGTCTCGTGGTTTGCGGGCTCCAGTCCTTTGGCGTGTTTCTCAAGTACTCCCAGCTCTGGGAGTACCGGGTGCGCGAGAGTCTGGGCGAGGAGATCGTGCTACCGCCATTCGACGAGTCCACCAGCACCTGGCAGCGACCCGCGGACGACCAGGTTCTCGACAATCAATCGTAGGGATCGAAGGCGGCCACGGTGTCGCTGATCCTCTCCCGCGCCGCAGTGACGGCGAACAGTCGAATTGCGGGCACCTCGGGCAGTCGGACAAACCGCGCCTCTGCCGGCAGGTCGATGGAGTAGTGGAAGAGGTAGCAGAAGACGTAGAGCTCGTCCTGCCCGGTCCGATCGTGTCGGTGCGTCGTCAACCAGGCGATGGGGTCACGTTTGAGAAAGCCCGACGGCGACCGGCTCCACCGCCAGCCCCACGGCCGCCGGTGCCAATCCTTCCACCGACCGATGATCCCCGAGAAGGACTGGATGCGCAGCTCGGCCGGCCGGTCGTCGACGTCGAAGGTACCGCTGGCGTCGCCGTTCGCCGCAGCCGCCAACAGGTGGAGGCGGTTGAAGCCGCCCGCCGGTAGGTCCAGAGCCTGTCCGCGACAGGCCAGGGCGTTTTCGGCCCCGGGGACGGAGGGGCCGAGTCGCAGGTCCACACCCCCGTGGCTCAAGGAAGAGGGGAATTGCTCGCCCGGGTAGGTGCGGCCGCGACCATCGAAGTCACCCCCGATGCCGTCGCCGTGAGTGCTGGTGGCGACGACATCGAACGGCAGCGATAGGGGCTGACACTCCGGCCGCTCGCTGGCAGTCGGACGAACATCTGGTCGCAGGGCAAAGGTCCGGGGTGCGAAGCTGCCCAACGCGGTCAGCAGCTCCCCATCCTCGACTGCCGCAGCTCGTAGCGGTCTCTCGCTGCCATCCACTTCGCGGGCCTCCGCGATCGGCGAGGCGAGACCAACCGCGACCTCTTCAGCTGGACCCTCCTGTGTCTCTTGCAGCCGCAGGATGAGATCATTCCCCTCCTCGGCTTGCTTCAGGGCGCGGACCAGAACCTGCGGGTGATTGAGGCGGAGAAAGGAGAAGCTCTGCCCCAGCTCGCCCGGGTGAGTGGTCGTCTGGAAGGCGAGCAGCGGCTGGTTGAATCTGGCTCCCTGCCAGGGCGTGTCGCCGTCGCGCCAGCCGCCGCGATGGCCGTAGATGGCGTAGCCAAAGCGATGGCTGCCGTGGTCCTGCGTCGCCTGATGGCGAAACTTACGCCAGGTGCGGGGTGAACGGAGCAGGCTCAGACGGAGAGTCGAATTGTCCGGTTTGTCCCAGCCGATCTTGCCATCGCTCAGGATCGAGACACCGATATAACCCGCCTCCGAGCTGAGGTCGGCCCACTGCTGCGCCGGGACCTCGTACTTTTCGCGTGTGTTGTTCCCCCGCTGGATGGCACCCAGACCCAGATCGTAGGTGGCCTGGCGGCTGGACACGGTAAGAGGAAACGCTGCCTTGAGCAGCCGACCGCGGGTCTGCCAGTCGACCCGGATCTCGACCTCGAGTTGGTGTCCAGCATCCCCGTCGGCCAGCCGGAGTCGCTGCACAAAGGTCGAGCCCCGAGCAGTGCGTTCGAGCTCGAGACAGACTCGAGCCGGGCCCTCCTCCAAGATACGCCGCCGGACCGGTCCCGAGACCACCGGTGGCTCAGGCGCCGTGACATCTTCGTAGCGAATCTCCCAGGCCGGCCACCGGGCCGAGCGGTCGGGGAGCAGCTGGAGGCGCATAGGTGCGGCCAGCAGCTCGGCATTGAGCTCTTTGTCGAACAGACCGCAGATGTCGCCCTGGTCGTCGATCTCCACCCGGTAGCGGTGGTTCTCCAGATGGTTCTCGCTGATCCCCAGCGGATTGTCGGTAGCGGCCGGTCGGTCGGCAGGCCGCACGTCGTAGACCTGAAAGCCCACCGACGGCACCTGGGCCAGAAAGACGACAACGAGCTCGTGGTCGCCCCGGACGGCTGTCTGAGCGGGGACCTGACTGCCGTCGGGGGCAAAGACCATGACTGCCGCCGGCGGCTCGCCCGCAAACCGGAGACGGGCCTCGACGATGTCCTGGCGCTCGCGGGACAGGGGGTTGAAAACCACCACCGGGATCCCCTCGGCCCGGGTATCCAGAGCTTCGGCAACGGCCCCCACCGACTCGGTGAGAGCCGAGGTGAAGAGGTTGAGGGCCACGAGCTCGTCGTTCCAGGAGAAGCCATAGGCCGGGGGGATGCTGGTGCCGGTCAGATCGTCGTGCATCTGGTGCCACAGAAAACGGGTCCAGCCCTGCCGTAGACGATCCGCCGGATAGGGGAGAGTTCCAAGCCAGTCGGCCACCACTGCCGCGCGCTCGGCGGCATCGGCCATGAGCTCGTTCCGCCGGTTCCACTTCTTGAGCACCGCCTGCGAGGTGTAACAGCCGGTGCCGTGGGTGGGTAGCAGCAGCTCGCTGTCGTGGCGTGGGAGTTGCCGGGTCTGCTTCTCCCCGAGGTCGCGAAACAACTGATCGGAGGCGGCATTTTGCACCCGGACGGGGCCGTCACCCTCGATGCTCTTGGCCAGCCAGTCCATCGACGCCTGGTCCAGAGCGCCGCCACGGTCCCCGATCCCCACATACTTCAAACCCACCGTCGGTCCCGATTTGCCACCGGTGCGCTCGATCCATTCCACCCAACGCGCGGCCCGGCTCAGATCCTCGCTCAGACCCTCGCCGTAACCCTCGGGCCGAAGAGCGGCGATGACCTCCGCGCCGTCCGGTCCGCGCCAGATCCCGATCTCGAAGGGGATCTGGGCCGGTGCCATCCAATTGCCGAACTTCTGTGACGAGAACCCCTGGAGACCGCAGTGGGCGGCGATCGAGGGCAGAGCCCAGGTGAAACCGAAGCAGTCGGGGAGAAAGAGATCGCGACTCCGGCTGCCGAGCTCCTGCTCGAAGAAGCGGTTGCCGTAGAGGATGTGGCGGATGAGCGACTCGGGCGAGACCACGTTGACATCCGGAGAGTCGAGCATGCTGCCGGCCACGGCCCACCGACCCTCCTTGACGTAGTGCTGCAGACGCGCGAAGTCCTCCGGGTAGTACTCCTTGACCAGCATGTAGCGGAACGCGCCCTCGAAGCTCAGGACAAAAAAGGGGTAGCGCTCGAAGTGGGCGAAGTTCCCGTGCAGAGTCGCCGGCAGAAAATCGCGGATGGTGTCCTGGACGGTCCACCGCCACTGGGTGTCGAGGTGGGCGGTGGCGACCACGTAGAGGTGCAGGGGACGGCGCTCGGGCTCGCTGTCGGACCTGTTCATCGGTCTGGTGTCTACGCGAATCGCCGGCGGTGGCCGCGGCGGACGTCGGTGTAGAGGGCGCAGCAAGGATAACCCAGGGTCCGACGGAGAGAAAGGCCCGGTTGGTGGTGAGGTACCCAGGCCGATAGAATGCGCCGACCCATGCCGAAGAGAAAAGCAATCGGAGCCGCCGCCGCGCTCTGGCTGCTCATCGCGGCAGTTCCACCCGTCGAGGCCGATGAGGTGCGCTCGCTGGCGCTGAGCGGTGGGGTCTTTCGATTCAACAAACCCGACAAGCAGGTGGAGGTGGGTGCCGAGCTTCGCCTGCCCACCCAGACCTGGAAGTTGGTGGTGGCGACCGGTCTCTTCTACGCGGCCGAGGGCTCCTTCTACGGTTTTGGCGGCCTACGACGGGACTTCTCGCTCGGTGGCCGCTGGCAGGTGACCCCTGGCTTTGGCGTTGCTCTCTACCAGCAAGGGGGCGGCAAGAATCTCGGCGGTCTCGTGCAATTCCGCACCATGCTCGAGATCTCCCACCAGTGGCCAAAGGGAAAACGGCTGGGAGCGGCCTTCTACCACCTCTCGAACGGCGGCATCTACGATCACAATCCGGGATCCAACTCGGTGATCGTGACCTACAGCTTCCCCGTCTGGCAGAAATAGGGGCCCTACTCCCCCCAGATCCTCCAGGGTGGGTTTCCTTCTTTCCAGGTGTTGTTTAGCGCCAGGTAGTCCCTGTAGGTGTCCATCGAGTGCCAGAAGTCGTCGTGCTTGTAGACGGAGAGCTGGCCGTCGCGGGCTAGAGTCTGGAGCGGTTGGTATTCGAGGAACAGCTGCGGGTCGTCGTTCATGTAGTCGAAGACTTCGCGTTGAAAGACGAAGAAGCCGCCGCTGACGACGCCCTCAGCGACGGTGGGCTTCTCGTTGAACTCCACCGCTTTCCCATCGTCGACGAGCATCTCGCCGTAGCGTGAAGTCGGATGGATGCCGGTGACTGTGGCAATTCGACCCTGGTCCCAGTGAAACTCGAGCAGCTTGTCGATGTCGATGGCGGCTACGGCGTCGCCATAGGTGAACATGAAGGTATCGGTGTCGATGAAGCTCTGTACCAGCTTGAGTCGCGCGCCGGTGGCGGTGTCGGCGCCGGTCTCGGCGCAGGTGACCCGCCACTTCTCTTCGCCGACGTTGTTGTGGAAGGTCGGTCCGTCGGTGCCGTCCATGGGGACGGTGAAATCGCGCAGCATTTCGTGGAGCCGGAGGAAATACTGCTTGATCACCCACCCCTTGTAGCCCAGACAGAGCACGAAGCGCTGGAGGTCGTAGTGACCATAGACCTTCATGATGTGCCACAGGATGGGCCGCTCGCCGATCTCGACCATCGGCTTGGGCCGATACTCGGTCTCCTCTCGCAGCCGGGTTCCCTGCCCACCGCAGAGGATGACTACGGGCATGTCTTTCTTGGGTGTGCGTGTCTTGGACATGATTGAAAGTCAATTTACCACAGGGCCCGTGGGCTAAACTGTCTAATTGAGATGGCGAATTCCCGCGCGCAGATCCGTGCGCTTCTGATGCTGGTCATCGTCTTGCCGATGTTCACAGCCTGTGGTGGCGTGGGGAGCTCGGACGTCGCGAGGGACGGCGCGCAAGCGCAGGGTGACGACCCTGGGATTTCGGGTGCCGTCACCGAGTCGGTAGGCAAGGCCTCCAGCCTGGGCGAGGGGGTGGTCATCTGGGAATCCAACCGCAGTGGTGCATGGCGGATCTGGAGCCGCCACCTCGATGGTTCCGGGCTCCGCCAGCTGACCTCCGACGAGCCGGGTAGAGACCATTTCTGTCCTCACATCTCACCCGACGGTCGCCGGGTCGCCTATCTGAGTGTCGCCAAGGGAAAGCCCAACTACGAGCCCGAGGGTGTCGAGGGATCTCTTCACCTGATTGCGGTGGATGGGGGAGAGGATCGGGTCGTCGTCGAGTCGGCGCGCTCCTACTTCGTGCACCGCGCGGTCGTCTGGCGCGACCCGGGAACCCTCATCTTCATCTCGGGAGACACCACTACCAGGGAGCTCGATATCGAGAGCGGGCGGCAGCGAGTGCTGGTGGAAAAGCCGCCGCCCAAGGGGGGCTGGCTGCTCAACTCCACCCTTACTCATGCCACCAGCGGAGTTCCCACCTTCTCCGCCTACGACCGGGCACGACAAAAGGTGGCTCCGAGGAGTGAGCTGGGTGGCTGCGAGCCCTACTTTTCCCACGATGGCCGCTGGGGTTTCTGGGTGGCCGGCGCTGGTGGGCCGATCAACCGGATCGATCTCGCTTCGCGTGCCGTCTCCACGATCCTCGACCAGAACGATCTGCGTATGGAGAAGGGTTGGGGCTATGCCTACTTCCCCATGGTCTCGGCCGACGGCCGTCTTTTTACCTATGCGGCCTCCACCGGGCGGCAGCAGCACGATCAACACCGGAGCGACTACGAGGTCTTTGTCGCCGAAACCGACCCGCAGACCCTGGAGCTTGTGGGACGGGCCGTGCGATTCACCCGCCACCCGGCCACCGATCGCTTCCCGGACGTCTTTCTGGCGCCGCTTCCCCTGGGCCGTCTGCGCGGCGAGGCCCCCTTCACCGTGCGTCTCGAGCCGGAAGAGGACGATGCGGCGTGGCAGTGGAGCTTTGGCGACAGTACGACCGCCGAGGCTCCCATAGGCGAGCACACCTACCTCGAGCCCGGTCGCTACCCGGTTGTGGCGAGCCGCGACGATGCAGAGCTGAGGGGCGCGGTGGTGGTGGAGGAGGCCGCACCACCACGGCCGGTCGAAGTCACTCTGCTCGAGAACGGCCTCGCGGTGGCAGTGGTCTTCGACGAGCAGATCGGCATCGACGGGGCGCAGCTGGCCTTCGAGTCGGGGCGCAAGATAGTGGCGGTGCGGGTCGCGAGCGACGGCCGCAGCCTGGTCATCGACCTCGTCGAGCGCTTCCAGGGTCTGGATCGTTTGACATTGTCGGGGATCGGTGACCGAGCGCAGCGAGTCAACCTGCTCCCCGCCACCGTGCTGGAGGTGGAGCCACCACTCTGGCCGAGCCGGCGCGACGGTCTGGTCTTCGTGTGGGAGTCCGGCGACGCCGCCAACCTTGTCTTCGACCCGGTAATCGACTCCGACCGCGCCTTTAATCTCCAGGCGACGGGTCTGGCGCGGCTCAACGGACACTTCGCCATGGAGCTGGGTAGCGGTTCCTACCTCCTCGACCCGCAGGAGACCTTGCACCTCTTGCGTGCCATCAAACGCTCCAACCAGTGGGCGCTCCAAGCTGTCGTCCGGCCGGCGGCCGCGTCGCCAGCCGGTGGCCCTACCAGTATCGTCGCTTGGGCCGGCGGCAAGCGCGGGTACAACTTCCGGCTCGTCCAGCGCGGGCGTGTCCTGGTGTTGGAGCTGCGGACCGCGCACAAGGGGTCGAAGAGAGAGCTCGAGCTCTTCGAGATCCCGGTGGATCGTCCCAGCCACGTCGTCGTCACCTACACACCAGGTCGACTCGTCGCCTATCTCGACGGTGAGAAAAGGGTGGACTCGAGCGATCTCGTCGGGGACTTCTTTCATTGGCGCGAAGGCCCGGTCGTCTTTGGTGCCGATGGCAAGGGGGGCGGCGACTGGACCGGTCTGCTCGAGGGGGTCGCCATCTACGACCGGGTACTGGGACCGCAAGAGGTCGAGGAGGACCATCTGCGCTATCGGGCCAAGCTGGACCGGCGCGTGGCGATCCCCCGCCGGGTAGTCGAGGCACGGCTGCGGGCACGCTCCAAGATTCCGACCCTGGCGGAGATCTCCCCCTATCGCGAGGCGCTGGTGGTCTTCGAGTACGAGGTCGAGGCGAGCCTGTCAGGGGAGCTCCCGCTGGGCAAGATTCGGGTCGCCCACTGGGCGATCCTGGATGGCAAGACCCTGCCCATCACCCGGGCCGCGGAAGGAGAGCTTCTGCGTCTGGCCGTGGAGCCGTTCGACGCCAATCCCCAGCTCGAGAGCCTCTTTCTTGCGGACACGCTGACCGACACCGGGGGTCTGCCCCTCTTCTATGCCGTCGATCCGTCAGCGGGTCGTTGACTAGACTGGGCAACGAAACCGAGCCGCGATGGTCTTCAGCTCCCATCTGTTTGTCTACTATTTCCTGCCGCTGGCGCTCCTCGTCTACTACCTGCTGCCGCGACAGCTCAAGCACCTTGGGCTGACCCTGCTCAGCTATCTGTTCTACGGCTGGGCCAACCCAGCCTTTATGGTGCTGATGCTCACCTCCACGGTGATCGACTACTTCTGTGGTCTGGCCATCACCCAGCGTTTCGGCCCAAGGTGGCGGCAGCCGATCGAGCAACTGGAGAAGAGTGGTCCCAGGACACGCGCGCAGCGGGTTGCGGTGGCCGTGTCGGTGATCTCCAACCTGTCGCTGCTGGGCTTCTTCAAGTACTTCAACTTCGCCGTCGACAACTTCAACGTCCTGGCGGCGGCGCTCGGTCTCGGCGACTGGCAGCTCGACTCGGTGATGCGGATCGCCCTGCCGCTCGGCATCAGCTTTTACACCTTCCAGTCGATGAGCTACTCGATCGATGTCTACCGGGGCGACGCCAAAGGGCTCAAGAACTTCATCGACTTCGCCTGTTACGTCTCGATGTTCCCCCAGCTGGTAGCCGGGCCGATCATCCGCTTCTCCGAGGTGGCGGACCAGCTCCAGGAGCGCAGCCACACGGTGGAGAAGTTCGCTCGCGGTGTGGCCTTTGTCAGCCTCGGGATGGCGAAGAAGATCCTGCTCGCCAACCCTTGCGGCAAGATCGCCGACACCGTCTTCGACGCCGGCTCGGCCCTGCCGCTGGATGCCTGGTACGGTGTCCTGGCCTACTCCTTCCAGATCTATTTCGATTTCAGTGGTTACTCCGACATGGCGATCGGTCTCGGTCTCATGCTGGGGTTTGTCTTTCCCAAGAACTTCGACTCCCCCTACAAGGCCGAATCGATCACCGACTTCTGGCGTAAGTGGCACATGTCGCTCTCCACCTGGCTGCGCGATTACCTCTACATCCCCCTCGGTGGCAGCCGTAAGGGCCCGCGCCGAACCTACGTGAATCTGGCCCTGGTCATGCTGCTGGGTGGGCTGTGGCACGGGGCGGCGTGGAACTTCGTCATCTGGGGCGGATTCCACGGTCTGCTGCTGGCGGGCGAGCGGATGCGCGGCAAGCGGAGCTTCTTTGCTCGGCTGCCACGGCCGGCACGGGTCGGCGGCACCTTCTTTCTCGTCCTGATCTCCTGGGTCTTCTTCCGCGCCGACAACCTGGGCAGGGCCACGAGCTATCTCGGCAACATGTTTGGCAGCGGACCGCTCTACCCGGGAGCGGGGATCGTGGATGGCGTGATCTACCAGCCCTACTACCTGTTGACCTTTGCCATCGCGGCGGTGGTGGTGTGGATGGCACCCCAGACCTGGGACTGGAGCCGCCGTCTACCGGGGTGGAAAGCGGTTCTCGCCACAGCGCTCCTCTGGCTGGCGCTCCTCACCCTGATGACGCAGGCCTTCAACCCCTTCATCTACTTCATCTTCTAAAGCATGAAGCCACTACACACACCCAACCGTGAAGAGCAGGCCCTGGCCGAGGTCGGGCACACCACCATCTCGACCCGCGTGGCCCGGCTGGCATGCATCGTCTTCCTGCTCACCTTGTGCTCGGTGTCGGTGATACAGACCGGCATGGAGGTGCGGAGCGCCCGGCAAGACTCCGCCGCCTCTTCAGAGCAACGTCTGCTGGGTCCGTTCAGGGATTTTGCCGCCCGGCTGCCACAGATCCGCGCGATCCGAAAGGAAGCCGGCTTCTTTGCCGCCAACCACGCCCTTCTCGAGGCCATGAACGATTTCGAGGACCAGCTCGAGGAGGGGTCCTTTCTGCGCCAACGGCTGCTGCCACCGGTGCAGCGGTTCATGACCTCGAGACTCGGGGTCGGCAACGAGCAGGCCTATCTGGGACGTGACGGCTGGCTCTTCTACCGCCCGGATGTCGATTACGTCACCGG